>NZ_JAIUMC010000116.1 GCF_022565775.1 Natronospirillum sp. | reverse complement strand
GGGATGTGCGGAGTCGAGCTGTCAGGGATGACGTTTTTTGCGTGTCTGCGGTCAGGGTACCCCGCAGAGGTGGCCTATCTCCGCAGGTCAATGTTCCCTGGCCGAGTCTGGCGATGTCGGAGCCATGGCGCCCTGCAACAGGCAGCGGCCCTTACAACGAATTGCGGTAGCGGCGAATCAGGTTGGCGGTTGAGTCGTCATAGGCTTTCAGGTTGCCTTCGTGCAGTACCTCATACACCGCATTGCCCAGCACCTTGCCCAGTTCGACGCCCCACTGATCAAACGAATTGATACCCCAGATATGCCCCTGGACGTAGACCTTGTGCTCGTAAAGCGCGATCAGCGCACCGAGCACTTCCGGGGTCAGCAGGTCGAAGGTGATTGCAGTGTGCGGCTGATTGCCGGGTATCACCTTGTGCGGAGCCAGCTTTTGGGCCTCGGCTTCACTCATGCCCTGGGTCATCAGTTCCGCAGTCACTTCCTGCTCGGTTTTGCCTTCCAGCATGGCTTGCTGCTGGCCGAGGAAGTTGGCAAACAGCCAGGCGTGGTGGTCGGCGACCGGATTGTGGCTCTGCAGCGGCATGATGAAGTCGGCCGGAATCAGCCGGGTGCCCTGGTGCAGCAACTGGTGATAGGCGTGCTGGCCATTGGTGCCGGTGCCACCCCAGATCACGGCGCCGGTCTGCCAGGTGACGGGTTCGCCATCACGGGTAACCCGCTTGCCGTTGGACTCCATGTCCATCTGTTGCAGGTGCGCCGGGAAGTCGCGCAGTGATTCGTCATAGACCAGCACGGCTTTCGATTCGGCACCCCAGAAATTCTGATACCAGATGCCCAGCAAGCCCATGATCACGGGCAGGTTGTTGCCCAGCTCAGTGGTGCGGAAGTGCTCGTCCATGGCATGAGCGCCGTCCAGTAACTGTTCAAAAACATCCATGCCGAGCACGATCGCCTGCGGCAGGCCGATGGCTGACCAGAGGCTGTAGCGACCCCCTACCCAGTCCCACAGCGGATAGATGTTGTCTTCGGCAATGCCGAATTCGGTGGCAGCCTTGATGTTGGTGGAGACGGCGACAAAGTGATGCTGCACGTCCTTTTGCTTGCCACCCTGCTCGAAAAACCAGGCGCGTGCGGCCTCTGCATTCTTCAGGGTTTCCAGCGTGCCGAATGACTTGGAGCAGACCACGAACAGCGTGGTCTCCGGGTCCAGATCACGGCAGGCACTGGTGATGTCGGTGCCGTCGATATTGGCCACATAGCGCAGGTCATAGCCTTCGCGCCAATAGGGGCGCAGGGCATCACTGACCACCTTGGGGCCGAGAAAGGAGCCGCCGATGCCAATGTTGACAATGGTGCGCAGCGGCTTGCCCGTATAGCCCTTGAACTCGCCCTTGTGCACGGCGTCGGTAAAGGTGCGCATGCGTTTCAGCGTCTTGCGCACAGTCGGCATCACATCCTTGCCGTCCACCTTGATCGCCCGGTCGGAGCGATTGCGCAGTGCCACGTGGAGTGCAGGGCGCTGTTCGGTATTGTTGATCGGGGTGCCATCGAACATGGCCTTGATGCCGCCATCAACCCCGGCTTCCCGCGCCAGATCGATCAGATGTTCAAAGGTTTCACGGGTGGCCCGGTGGCGGGAAAAGTCGACATGCAGGCCGGCGGCCTCGAGAGAGAATTTGTCATGGCGGCCATTGTCTTGCTGGAACAGGGCTCTGAGCGTGGTCGACTCGATTGCGGGTTTGTGTTCAGCCAGAGTCTTCCAGGCGTTCAGTTCAGTGGGCGCTACCATAGGGTCATGTCCTGTCATCAAAAGGGGTCTTCAGAGGCCTGCGGAACCCGATGCATCCGGGCTCCTGAC
The DNA here is from genome assembly GCF_022565775.1 of Natronospirillum sp. Lineage (GTDB taxonomy): Bacteria > Pseudomonadota > Gammaproteobacteria > Pseudomonadales > Natronospirillaceae > Natronospirillum. Next base: position 6,931 of record NZ_JAIUMC010000116.1, on the reverse strand, counting down.
CGGTTGGAGAGTATGCCGTAGTCCGCTCAGCCCTTCAAATTGAGCGTCAGATTGTCAATCAGGCGAGCCTGCCCCAGCCGGGCGGCTGCCAGGATCACCAGATCGGTGTCTGTGGCGCTCGCGGGCTGCAGCGTTTGCTGGCTGCAGACAGAAAAGTAGTCAGGCCGCCAGCCACTGCGCACCAGGGCATCCTGTGCTGACAACTCCAGCCCTTCAAAGTCGCGCTCTCCCTGCAGGATGCGATCACGGGCCAGTACCAGTTGCCGATAGAGGTCTGGCGCCCTTTGACGCTCGTCGCCGGTCAGATAGGCATTGCGGGAGCTCAGCGCCAGGCCGTCATCGGCGCGCAGGGTCGGCGCCCCGTGAATCTCGGTGGGGATGAACAGGTCCGTGACCATGCGTTTGATGATGGCCAACTGTTGAAAATCCTTTTCGCCAAAAACGGCAAAGTCAGCCTGAATCATGTTGAGAAATTTACACACGACCGTGGCCACACCGGTGAAATGCCCGGGCCGCACGGCGCCGCAATGACGCTCGCTGAGGGCTGGCACGGTAACCCGGGTTTCGTCCCCGGGCGGATACATGCCTTCGACGCCCGGTGTGAACACTCCGTCGACATGGTACCGGCGCAGGGCGGTCAGATCCGCGTCTGGCGTGCGCGGATAGGCGTCCAGATCCTCTTCCGGGCCGAACTGAGACGGATTGACGAAAATGGTGCAGATCACCAGATCGGCCAGCGACTGTGCCTTTTCAATCAGTGACAGATGACCGTCGTGCAGGTTGCCCATGGTCGGCACCACGGCCAGTGTCTTGCCGGCCAGTGTCAGTTCATGCCTGAGGCGTCGCAGTTCTTCGGGTTTGGTGTAGATCTGCATCAGAACTGGTGCTCCGGCTGCGGAAAATCGCCGTTGCGCACCGCCTGGTCATACAGGGTGATGGCTTCCTGCGGTGAACCGGCGTCCGTCATGAAGTTGCGTACAAAGCGTGCGTTGCGGCCGGTGTTCATGCCGAGCATGTCGTACAGCACGAGTACCTGACCGTCCACATCGGCGCCGGCACCAATCCCGATGACCGGGACCGGAGAGCGCTGTTGCAACTCTTTGGCCAGTTCGGCAGGAATACACTCCACCAGCAGCATGTCGGCCCCGGCAGCCACCAGTGCATCTGCATCCTCCAGCAACTGCTGTCCGGCGGCATCTTTGCCCTGTACCCGATAGCCACCGAATTTGTTGACCGACTGGGGTGTCAGGCCGAGGTGGGCGCAGACCGGCACTCCGTTGTGCGACAACTGTTCGATGGCCGGTGCCAGCCAGCGTGCGCCTTCCAGCTTCACGATTTCGGCACCGGCCTGCATCAATTGATGGGCGGCATCCAGGGTGCGCTCGACCGTGGCAGCGGTCATGAACGGCAGGTCAACCATCAGCATGCTCTGCTGATTGCCGCGAGCAACGGCTCGCGTGTGGTAGGCCATGTCGTCAAGGGTGACCGGCAGCGTGCTGTCATGCCCCTGAATGACCATTCCCAGAGAGTCCCCGACCAGCATGACCTCTATGCCGGCAGCGCTGACCCAGTGGGCCTGCGTAGCGTCGTAGGCCGTCAGGCTGGTGAACTTCCGGCCTTCGGCTTTCATCTTCTGCAGGGTGCGAATGGTGATCTTGGCCATGCTAACCTCGTCAGTTCAGTAGGCGGCAACTATACCGAAACAGCCCAAAGGGTTAAACGTTGCAGGTTATTGTACATTCCGACACAGGAATCGACGCCCATGGCACCCCGTCTGTGCCGGAACCTTGAGAATGATGCGGGTTCAGAGGGGGTCGATGGCCTGGTCGCTGACCTGCTCCAGCCAGATATCCAGCGACTGGCCGGCAATCACCAGGTCCGGTGCCAGGTCTGCCAGCGGCTGCAGTACGAAGGCGCGGTCAGTCATTCTGGGGTGGGGAATTGTCAACTCAGGTTGACTGATCTCGGCATCACCGTAGAGCAGAATATCCAGATCCAGAGTGCGTGGCCCCCAGTGTTCTTCTCGAATTCTGTGCTGGCGCAGCTCAATGCCTTGGAGGGCCCGCAGCAGAGCCTCGGGCTTCAGGCGGGTAGAGATCTCGGCGACGGCGTTGACAAAGTCCGGCTGGTGGTCCGGCCCGCCAATGGGTTTGGAGAGATAGTAACCGGAGACAGCCAGCAGCGAGATGTGCGCCTCGCTCTGCAGCCAGCCGATGCCGGCATCCAGCTGTGCTACCGGGTCTTCCAGATTACTGCCCAGGCCGATAAAGGCCTGTTCGAACCGATCGTTGAGCTGCATCTGATCAGTCATTGTCAGAGGGCAGGCCGCTTGCGGCGGGTTCGGGTCTTGCGGCGCTGACCACCCAGTGCACCGACCATCTGCTGGCGGCTCTGTTCATCCGCGTTCTGATAGTCTTCCCACCACTGACCAAGGCCATCAAGGTCGACACCGGAGGCTTCACGCAACAGCATGAAGTCGAAGGCGGCCCGAAACTTGGGATGAGTGACCAGGCGTTCTGCCCGGTTGCCCTGCCGGTTGGGCAGGCGGGACTGCAGTTCCCAGATATCACGCATGGTGAACTGGAAGCGTTTGGGGATGGACGTGCGCTGGCCCTGCAAGCTGATGGCTTCCTGAATGGCCTGCTGCTGCGCCGGTATGGGCGGCGTGCCGGCATTGCGGTTGCTCAGAGTCTGGGTTTCCACGACCGGCCACAGAAAGGCGGCGTAGATGAAAGCCGGGGTGACCGACTTGTCACGCGCAATCCGGTCATCAGTGCTCTTCAGGGCACTCAGTATGAGCGCTTCATACTGTTCGTCGGGCGCCTGATCCAGCACGGCCTGGGTGTGCGGAAACAGGTGGCGAAACAGGCCATATTCCTGCAAGCGCTGATAGGTCCGCACGCCATAGCCGCTCATGAACAGCTTCAGCACATCATCAAACAGCCGGGCGGCCGGGATATTGTCCAGCAGGTGCGCCATGGACTCTATCGGCGCAGCGGTTGCGTGTTCAATCGAGAAGTCCAGCTTGGCGGCAAACCGCACGGCACGCAACATGCGCACCGGATCTTCCCGATAGCGCTGATCCGGGTCGCCGATCATGCGAATCTGTCGGGCATCAAGGTCATCCAGCGACGTGGCCAGCGTCACCAGCGAGAAGTCGGACGTGGTGTAGTACATGGCGTTGATGGTGAAATCCCGCCGTATGATGTCTTCTTCCAGCGAGCCATATACATTGTCACGCAGCAGCATGCCGGTATCAGAGCGCTTATGGGAATCGCCGTGCCCGCGATCAACGGCATCTTCGGCCCCGGCACGGAACGTGGCCACCTCAATGATTTCCCGCCCGAAAACCACATGCACAATCTTGAATCGGCGGCCAATGATGCGCGAATTGCGGAACAGAGCGCGGACTTCTTCCGGTGTGGCATCGGTGACTATGTCGAAATCCTTGGGTTGAATGCCCACCATGATATCGCGCACGCCACCGCCCACCAGGTAGGCCTCATGATTCTGCTTGTTCAGCCGATACAACACCTTGAGAGCACTTTCACTGATTTGCTTGCGTGAAACGGGGTGCTGGTCGCGGGGGATTCTGATGATTTCGGGGTGTTCCAAGTTGTTGTTTTTCCCGAAAAAACGCTTGATAGCCTGTAGCAAGTGGAGTGGTCCTCGGTAAACCCTGGTCGATGACTGAAAAAATGTTGTCGCTAGTCTAGCTTAAAAAGCAGTCTGGAGACAGTCGGTCGGACACAGAGCAGGGTCTGGCGAGTAAAACCGCCTTGGTTGACAGATGTTCAAGTGGGTAGTACCGGAGTCGGGGAGTGAATCAAGGGACAGCAAGGCAAAAGTGCAATGCGGCGCCTGTTGTTTTTGTTTTGGGCGCCGACCGATGAAGTAGGCCATGTTCTTGTTTTTGTTACCGGCTGCTGGTGCTTGAAGTGAGCAGCACCAGACAATAAAAAAGCGCCCTTGTTTTTGTTTTTGGTTGGGCGCCGGATTGTCTTTTTTGGGCCTTGTTGTTTTTGTTTGGTGGCCGTTGTTGTTGTGCGCCCTAGTAATAGCAGATGCTGTGCCAATAATTAAAAAACAAGTTAAAACAAGGGCTTAGTGTCAAAAGAGTGTCTGCGGCATCCATTTTGAGCTCGACCGGTGTGTCGATGGGTAACACAGTTGTTACGTGTTTGCGTAACACAGGCGGGCTTTCGGGCGTCCGTTTCAGACCGGAACCAACTCAGCGGTTTCCAGCTTTCAATATTCAACTCAGCGCAAAAACTTCTGGTAAACGCCAACAATCACGGTAGGAACTGACTATAATCTGCGCCGTTCACGGACACTTTTCGTGCTTTCTACAGAGGGAGAATCCAAATGACCATCGCAATTGGCGATCGAATTCCAGACGTCAGTCTCAAAACCAATGGCCCGCAGGACATCACCACCGGAGAAGTCTTCGATGGCAAGAAGGTGGTGTTGTTTGCTGTCCCCGGGGCTTTCACTCCCGGCTGTTCCAATACGCACATGCCGGGTTTTGTAGTCCAGGCCGACGAGATTCTGGCCAAAGGGGTTGATACCATTGCCTGCCTGTCGGTCAATGACGCCTTCGTCATGGGCGCCTGGCAGCGTGATCAGAATGCCGAGAAAATCCTGATGCTGGCGGATGGCAACGCAGATCTGGCCGAAGCACTGGGACTGGAGCTGGACGCCACAGGCGGCGGCATGGGTGTGCGCAGCAAGCGTTTTGCAATGATCGTCAATGACGGTGTTGTCGAGTATCTGGGCGTGGATGCCAAAAGTATCGACAAGAGCAGCTCAGAAACCGTTCTGGCGCATCTCTGATTTCAAGTGATCATAAAAGCTTTGGCGATTGAGAGGCGGGCCCGGGCGGCCCGCTTTTCGTTGCCTCAGTAGCGCTCCGCAAAATAAGCTCTCAGCTCGGCATATTGTTCCTCGCTCCATCCTTCCGGCTCTGTGAGCGCATACCAGGCGTCCAGATAATCCGCGCCGGAGTAGTCGTGGCCAAAGCCTCTGGGTGACGCACCGGTCGTCATGTCGGCTGCCAGTTGCAGAAACGTCACTACCGGTATCCAGCGCAGCTCTGGCGACACATCAAACGCACGTTCTCCCTGCATCCACTCTGGTTCCTGATACAGCACCGACGGGTCAAACAGGGTGATAGGGTCACTGGCGTACTGCAGGATGCCAATGCGGAAATTGCCCCAGGAGCGATTGAAATCATCCCAGCCACCGCTCTGATTGCCGAAACGGATCACTTGCCCGTCGCGAAAACGCGGCAACCAAGCGGGCGAGCCCCGGTCCCGGCGGTGCGTAGCGGTGCGCCAGGTGTCAGTACGAAACGGTGGGCCGCTCCAAAGAACACCCTGGAAGGGGTCATCGATGATATCGAATAGATCGAAGGAACGGTCCGAGTTCAGCGCACCCAGGCTCAGACCGTGCAGATAAAGGTCCGGGCGCACGTCGGCGGGCAGTGATCGCCAGTGCCCGTAAATCACTTCAAAGGTCGCGCGGGCCTGGTCCGCCCCGTACTCACTCTCGGTCATCAGCGCCAGCGGACTCGACAGGTAGGAATATTGTACCGCCACACTGGCCACATCACCATGAAACAGGGCTTCCAGCGTGTGCATGGCTGCCGGGTCGATCCAGCCTGTGCCGGTAGGCGTGATCAATGCCAGTACGGACCGGTCGAAGGCATCCACCCGCAAGAGTTCCTGCAGTGCCAGTTCGGCACGTTCCTCCTGTGTCTCAGCCGAATTGAGGCCTGCATAGACCCTGATGGGAGGCTGATACCGGTCACTGAACGGTGCCAGAGATTCTTCGTCCAGGCCGTTGGTCACAAAACGACGCCCCTGGCGGCCGAGTGTTTCCCAGCCCAGCAGTGACTCGTTGCTCCCGGTCAGAGCCGGGTCCTCAGGCTGTTCTGTAGCCGGGTCGGTCAGGGCATCCACCTGCTGATAGGAGCGATCCAGTGCGCGCAGTAATGAGGCGAACACGATGCCGTCAATCACCAGCCAGAACACAACCACCGCGACCATTACGCCACCTACATAGGAAATACGTCGAGGCACCAGGCGCCGGGACCAGTGTGGAATCAGGAGAAAAGCGCTGTGCAGCCAATAAGCGGCGGTTTTCAGCACTAGAAAGAGTGGCACGGCAATCAGCCCGACCCAAAGTGAGCGTATCCGGGCGTCTTCCTTCATGCCCATCAGGCCGCGCACCTGATTCTGCCACTCGGTGGCCTGCCACAGAAACGACACCGCAATCAGCCCGAACAGAGCCGCAGCAAGCCACTGGGAAATCAACTGGGTGCGGCCGCTGACCGTGGGCAATTCCAGAAAGAGCCAGAGCCGATGCAGCAGGTAGCCCAGGAGATAACCGGCACTGAGTGACAGGCCGGTAATGACGCCCTGTACCATTTCCCCTCGCGGCAGCAGAGTGGGGGTCAGTGACGCGGCGAAAAACAGGGTGCCGAGCAGCAGGCCGGTCGTATTGAAGTGTTTGATCGGTTTCATGATAAACAGGTCTGAAAGGCCTCTTGTCAGTCGCCACTGACCTATTGCAGATCAGTGGCCAAAATACCGGGCAACCAAACCGTAAAGCAGGGCCCCACCCAGCGTGGCAATACCGACATTCCGTGTCAGACGCAGCGTCACCAGCACGCCCAGCGTGCCGGCAACCAGACTGAACAGGGTAGCGGGCTCGGGATGGTTGCGCCACAGGTCACCCACCGAGACTACGATCAGGGCACTGATGGCCGACAGCCCCAGCGCACTGAGCACCAGAGTAATCGGGCCCGAGCCACTGGCCAGCCTCTGACCCGCCATCATGGGTACCAATCGAATCAGGTAGGTACCGATACCCGCGGCGACGATAAATGTGATAAAGGGCAATCCGCTCAGGGTCATGGTGCGGACTCTTC
>NZ_JAIUMC010000115.1 GCF_022565775.1 Natronospirillum sp. | reverse complement strand
TGGGCGATGATTATATCATCATTAAATATACTAATTAACCACTCGGGACACTAGCCCCTGCGTCTGCATTCATGAAGGGTGGGCGACACGTTGTGCTGGGCCTGTCCGCGCGCTATTCTGTGAAAACGTTATCAAATTGATGCAACAAGGTGTCGCTCATGACCTCCTTTACTGAACTCCTGACCCGCCGGGACTGGACCAACCCGACTGTTGTCGGTTGTCACAAGATACCGGCCCACAGCCCCTTGAAAGCTTATGAAAGCGCAGAAAAAGCGGCATCTGGCAGCAAATCGGAAAGGCTGCGTTCACTGAATGGACAGTGGGCCTTCGAACTGTTTGATCGCCCTGAAAACGTTTCTGCAGACTGGCAATCCTGGTTCTCGGGCCCGGCTGCAGAGCCACCGGCCTCTGCGGCCACGATTCCGGTACCGGCCAACTGGCAGTGCGAAGGTCATGACATCCCCATCTACACCAACATTCAGTTTCCGTTTCCCAACACGCCGCCGGCCGTGCCCGATGACAACCCCACCGGCTGCTACGGTCACTCATTTGACCTGACGGCAGAGGACCTGAAACAGCAGGTACGAATCATCTTCGAGGGCGTGAATTCGGCGTTTCATCTTTGGTGCAACGGTCACTGGATAGGTTACAGCCAGGACAGCCGCCTGCCCGCCGAGTTTGATCTGTCGGATCATGTGCAGGCGGGCAGCAACCGGATTGCCGTCATGGTCATCCGCTGGTCGGACGGCAGCTATCTGGAAGATCAGGACATGTGGTGGCTGAGCGGCATCTTCCGTGATGTCAGATTGCTGCTGAAGCCGCAGGTCCGAATCGAGGATGTGGCCATCCGAACCGAACTGGATGCCCTGTATCGGGATGCCGAACTGCACGTCGAAACCCGGGTGTCCGACCCGGACACGCTGGTCGAGGTGCAGTTGTTCCAGGGTGACAAACCGGTGATCGAGCCTGTCACGGCCCGGCCGGGTAATGTGGAGGTCGATGAACGGGGCGGCTTTCGTGATCGGGCCAATCATCGAATCCCGGTTGCCAATCCTGACAAATGGACCGCCGAGACACCCAACCTGTATCGGCTTGTCGTTACGCTGCGCAATCAGCAGGGCGATGTGCTGGATATCGAGGCCTCTGACGTGGGCTTCCGACAAGTGGAGATCAGCGATGGTCTGCTGCGCGTCAATGGCAAGCCCCTATTGCTGCGCGGTGCCAACCGGCACGAGCACGAGCCTGAGCGCGGTCATGCGGTCACCCTGGAGAGCATGGAAGCCGACATCAAGCTGATGAAGCAGTACAACTTCAATGCGGTGCGCACGGCGCATTACCCGAATCACCCGGACTTCTATCGTCTGTGCGATCACTACGGGCTCTATGTGGTGGACGAAGCCAATATCGAGTCGCATGGCACCGACCCCTGCAGCCAGTTGTCCGATGATCCGCAGTGGCTGAATGCCTATATGGAGCGCATCACCCGCCTGGTGTATCGCGACCGCAATCATCCGAGCATCATCATCTGGTCGCTGGGCAATGAATCCGGGCTCGGTGGCAACCATCACGCCGCCTATCAGTGGGTCAAGCAGACCGATCCCACCCGACCGGTGCAGTACGAGGGCGGGGGTGCCGATACCGCTGCCACCGACATCATTTGCCCCATGTACGCCCGGGTGCACACCGACATGCCGTTGCCGCAGTCCGTGCCCAAGCAGGCCCTCCAGAAGTGGATCGGCCTGCCCGGCGAAGACCGGCCGCTGATCCTGTGTGAATACGCGCATGCCATGGGCAACAGCCTGGGCGGCTTTGCCGAATACTGGCGCGCCTTCCGCCAGTACCCGCGCCTGCAGGGCGGCTTTATCTGGGACTGGGTGGATCAGGGCCTGACCCGCACCAGCGAAAGCGGCGAGCGCTACTGGGCCTACGGCGGGGATTTCGGTGATACGCCGAATGATCGCCAGTTCTGCATCAATGGGCTGATCTTCCCGGATCGCACCGTGCACCCGACCATTCATGAAGCCAAGCGGGCACAGCAGTTTCTGACCTTTGAGCTGCTGGACACAGCGCCGGTGCAGATTACCGTAACCAGCGAGTGGTTGTTTCGCGCAACTGACAACGAACAACTGTACTGGTCGATCACACGCAATGGCGAGGTGATTCTGGAAGGCGATCAGACGCTTGCGTTGGAGCCGGAAGAACGGGCCGTCATGACGTTGTGCGACGCCTTACCCACCTCAGAGCCCGGCGCCGATGATCGGCTCAATGTCTGGGTGACCCAGCCCAAGGCCACCGATTGGTCCGACGCCGGCCACGAGAGTGCCCGCTGGCAGTTCAGTCTGCCCGGTACAGCGGCATTGCCCGCTGCAGCGACAGCCACGGGAACAGCGCCTGAGGTCAAGGCTACGGATTCTCAACTGAGCGTGTCAGGCGACGGCTTCGTGCTGACCTTTGACCGCACCAGCGGCGAGCTGATCGACTGGCAATCAGGAGGCGAGTCCAGACTGAAGGCAGCACCCATCGATGCCTTCTGGCGTGCCCCGCTGGACAATGACATCGCCGCCAGTGAAGCCGCCAATCCGGCGGCCGATGCCTGGGCCGCGCGCTGGCATCAGGCGGGGCTGGATCGACTGCAGCGTATCGGCGAAAGCATCACCTGGTGCACCCTGGGCGACCGGGTTCTGGTCGAGGTTCACCAGCGCTACGAGGCCGACGGTCAATCCGGCCTGAGATCAATCTGGCAATACTGGATTGATGGGGATGGCACTGTGGAGCTGGCCGTGCAGGTTTCGGTGGCGTCCGGCATGCCACCACTGGCGCGCGTGGGGATCGAACTGCGGCTGGCCGACACGCCGGACACAGTGCGCTGGTATGGCCGGGGCCCGTATGAAAACTACCCGGACCGTCGGCTGGCTGCCGATGTGGGCCGCTACGAGTTACCGCTGGGCGCCCTGCATACGGACTATATCTTCCCCAGCGACAATGGCCTGCGCTGCGACACCCACTGGCTGGAAGCCGGCCCGCTGCGCGCTGAAGGCGAGTTCCACTTTGCTGTCAGCCGCTACAGCCAGCAGGCGCTGGCGGCAGCCCGGCATCCGCATGAGCTGGTTGCCTCGGAGGGTGTTCATGTGCGGATTGACGCCGAACATGCCGGTATCGGCGGGGATGACTCCTGGAGCGTCAATGTGCACCCCGAGTATTGGCTGACCCGGCAGCAGTATTGCTACCGAGTCAAGCTCCAGATCAACTAGGCGGTACGTTGTGCAGGAGCGAACGGAGCCCCGGGCTCTCGTTTTTGGGCGGCTGTCGCCGCCGAGCGCGGCCAAGGCACGCGCCTACAACGGAGGCACTATATCCTGTAGGCGCTGGCTTGCCTGCGCTTGAGCCTGGGGCACCACGAGCGCGGCCAAGGCCTGCGCCTACAACGGTGGCACTGTTGTAGGCGCTGATTTATCTGCGCTATCGCGCTCAGTCTCAAGGCAGCCAGACGAATTCGGAGCGCACTGCCGCGTCATTGAGGAACAGGCCCAGCAACTCCGGCAGCGCCGTGGCATCCACATCGGCATAGCGGCCATCAAGGCCGACGGTGGGGTCACGCTCGAAGAGTTCGCCATAGACCAGCCGGCTCACGGTCCAGTCGGCGTCGCCCACCTGCCGCCGTCGATCCTGCTCCATGCGCTGCTGCCAGCGATCAATGCGCTGCTGCGCAGGTGTCGAGTCGGCGGCTTGCTTCAGGGTTTCTTCGACCCGAGCCACGGCTTCATCGGCCCGCTCCGGGTCCGTGCCCAGATGCACCCAGAGCACATAGTCGTCATGAAAAAGGGTGTACCCCTCAGTATCACCCTGCACCGAATAGGCCAGGCCACTGGCAGTGCGGATTTCATCCATCAGGACTTCATCCAGCCAGTGCTCCAGATACAGCATGGCGGTGCGATCCAGATCGGCATGCGCCGCCTTGGGAATGGCATAGCGCAGCGAAATACTGGCATGCCGTTCACCACTGCCCTCCAGGCGCCACTGGCCTGACTCTTCCGGCACCGGCAATTGGCGGGTCGACAACTGGGGATCTTCGGTCGGTGGCAAGGTGGCTACGGCAGCGAGCACATGCTGGCGCACGGTGTCGCGATCCACATCCCCGGCAATGGCCAGGGTATAGTTTTGCGCCCCGGCAATATGGCGGTCATAAAACGCCTGCATGTCCTCAGAGGAAACCCCCTCGACTTCATCTGCGGTCAGCATGCGCTTGGCCGGTTCCTGCCGATACAGCTCTTCATGCAGCAGATCAATCCAGGGGCGGTGCGGGTGACTGCTGAGCTGATTCAGGTAGCTCAGGCTCTGCGCCCGCTGGTGCTCGGCCATGTCCGGGTCTACCCGGCCTTCGGTGAGCCCGATATGCAACAGGTTCAGGGCCAGCCCCAGTCGGTCTTCCGGTGCATGGCCATAGGCAAAGCGGTCAAAGAAATCCATGCCGAATTCCAGTGTTACGGACTCGCTCTGCAGCCACTGATTCAGCTCTGGGCCGTCCAGGTCGCGCAGCCCGGAAGCTGTCATGGCTTCCACAGCAAGGCGGCCGGTGATCACATCGTCTTCGGCCAACTGATTGAAGCCACCCAGACCGACCAGCGAGAAGCTGACTTCATCCGGGTTGGCATCCGCATGACGATAATAGACCGTCATGCCATTGCTCAGCGTCCACTCCGTGACCTCGTGGTCCAGGTCGCGCTCGCGCACTATAGTGCCTGCATAGGCCGGGTTCAGCGACCAGTCCGCCACCTGCTCATCGGCCATTGCGCCCAGGCGATGGCTTTCATCCGGCACCCAGGCTGCAGAGGCCAGCCAGCCGTCAATGGTATCCGCGGCCGGGGGCTCCATTCCGTAGGGATGGATGATTCGCACCTGGGGTGAGACCGACATGACATCGGCCAGGGCACCGGTCACCGAATCGGTGGTCCATTCGGGCAGGGTCTCCTCCAGCAGGGCCAGCCACCGTGGCTGCCCCAGCATGGGCCAGTCATAGAGGTAGTGGTCCAGTGCAATCCCTGCCAGATGACCGGCGGAATCCTGTTCTGAGCGCTCCTGCTCGAGCAGACGGCGGCGCCAGTCATCCAGTTCGCTCTGGCGAATGCCCTCGGCCAGCAAGCGCTGGCGCTCTTCTTCCAGCAGGCTCAGGCCCAGCTCGAAGTCGTCTTCGGTCAGCCCTACTTCAAGGTCGACAACGCGCACATTCGGGGAGGAGTATTCACGATACCAGTCAAACCACGCGACCGCGCCGCGCGTCTCGGAGACACGGTGATCAAGGCGGTCGATCAGCACATCCAGCGCCGGCTCCACCTTGAGGTTCTCCATCAGGTCCTCTTCCGAGGTCGGCATGGGCTGTTCAAGAAAATAGCGAATGTCCGCAAAGCCATCCGAAATGTAGGGGTCCGTAACTGTCAGGCGGGGGTTCATGGCGTCCGGGTTGATATCCCATTGTTCAGGCAGCGGTGCCCCCGAGGCGACGGGTTGCGGCGGGAAGTGCTCGTCAACGAGGGCACGTATCTGGTCTTCATCCACATCGCCGGTGACAATGACCGCCAGGTTGTCGGGCCGATACCAGGTCTCGTAAAACTCGCGCAGACCTTGCGGGGTGGCCTCTCGAATACTGGTTTCGGTGCCGATCGGGTGCCGCTCAAGATGGCGGCTGCCGGCAAAGAAGTCGTCATAAATCTGCTGGCTGGCGCGGTCGGCTTCAGGCTCGGTCATGCGCCATTCTTCCAGCACGACAGCCCGCTCCGACTCCACGTCATCCGGGTCGAAACTGACCCGATAGGCCCATTCGGACAGCAGCTCGATACCGCTTTCCAGCCGCTCCGGCTCGACCGAGTTCAGGTCCAGCCAGAAGGCAGTATGGTCAAATGTGACATAGGCATTGGAGTGATGGCCGATATCGACATTGAGCTCGCGCAGTCGATCCCGCATGGCCGATTGGGGATAATTTTCAGTACCCCTGAACACCATGTGTTCGACAAAGTGGGCATAGCCCAACTGGTCATCGCGTTCCTGCAGGCTGCCGGCCTTGACGACCAGTTTCAGCGTTGCTTCGTTGTTGGAGTGGCTGTTGCTGTTTTCCCAGATGATGACAGTGGGCTGGTGTTCATTCTGATAGACGGTGTAGCCCGCCTGGGGGGCAGTGCCGCACCCGATCAGCAGTGCCAGCAGCAGGGCGCAGCCGACACGAAGGAGAGTGGCCGAGAGGTCAGTGAGCATGGTGGTGTCCCTTTCCGGTTCCAGAGAGTCAAAGGATTCTCCAGGGACACTGTGCGCTGCCAGGTGTCTGCATTCCTTCCCTGCAACCGGCTGCCGCTCATCCCTGAAGCGATCGGATTGTGCCAGACCGGCAGGGATTTATCACTAACCCGAGGTTCAATTTGTCCAGTCCAGAATCACCTTCCCCGACTGACCCGACGCCATGATGTCGAAGCCCTGTTGGAAATCATCCACCGAGAAGCGATGCGTGATGATGGGGCTCAGGTCGAGACCCGACTGCAGCAGGCTAGCCATCTTGTACCAGGTCTCGAACATTTCACGGCCGTAGATGCCCTTCAGGGTCAGGCCCTTGAAGATGACCTGATTCCAGTCGATGGCCATACTGCCCGGCGGTATACCCAGTAGCGCCAGACTTCCGCCATGATTCATGGTCGCCAGCATCTGCTCGAACGCCGAGGGTACGCCAGACATTTCCATACCCACATCGAAGCCCTCGGTCATGCCGAGTTCACTCATGACCTCTGACAGTGACTGCTCACTGACATTGACCGCCCGTGTGGCGCCCATGCGTTGCGCCAGATCAAGACGGTAGTCATTGACGTCGGTGATCACCACATGACGGGCACCGGCATGGCGGGCAACAGCGGCGGCCATGATACCGATGGGGCCGGCACCGGTGATCAGCACGTCCTCGCCGACCAGGTCGTAGGTCAGGGCCGTGTGCACGGCATTGCCGAAGGGGTCGAAGATCGAGGCCAGGTCATCACTGATGTTGTCCGGAATCTTGAACGCATTGAACGCCGGGATCACCAGATACTCGGCAAACGCCCCCGGTCGATTGACCCCCACGCCTATGGTGTTGCGGCACAGGTGGCGTCGGCCAGCGCGACAGTTGCGACAGTGCCCGCAGGTGATGTGCCCTTCGCCGGACACCCGGTCTCCCACGGCAAATCCGCGGACCTCAGAGCCCATGTCTTCCACCACACCGACATATTCGTGGCCCACCACCATGGGTACGGGGATGGTCTGCTGAGCCCAGTCATCCCAGTGGAAGATGTGCATGTCAGTGCCGCAGATGGCGGTCTTGCGGATACGGATCAGCAGGTCATTGTGGCCTGGCTCGGGCCGTTCGGCCTCGGTCAGCCAGATGCCGGGTTCGGCCTGCTGCTTGGACAGGGCTTTCATGGCGGTCATGGTGGCGACTCCGTTCAGTTGATGACGCCGAGTTCACGGCCTATCCGGACAAACGCTTCGATGGCTCGGTCCAGTTGTTCTCTCGTATGGGCGGCCGACATCTGGGTGCGGATACGCGCCTGCCCCCGCGGTACCACCGGGTAGGAAAACCCGACCACATAGATGCCCTCGGCCAGCAACCGTTCTGACATCTGCGCAGCCAGCTTCGCATCCCCCAGCATCACCGGAATGATGGGGTGGTCGGCCCCGGCCAGCGTGAATCCGGCCTGCTCCAGCGCCTGCCGGAAATGACGGGTATTGGTCCACAGACGGGTACGCAGCTCGTCGCCCATCTGCAGCAGATCCAGCACGCGCAGTGAGGCCTGCACGATAGGGGGGGCCAGTGAATTGGAAAACAGGTAGGGGCGGGAGCGCTGACGCAGCCAGGCCACTATCTCTTCCCGCCCCGAGGTATACCCCCCCGAGGCCCCCCCCAGTGCCTTGCCCAGTGTACCGGTCAGAATGTCGACCCGATCCATGACTTCACAGTATTCATGGCTGCCCCGGCCCTGGTCTCCCAGGAAGCCAACGGCATGGCTGTCGTCGACCATGACCAGCGCCTGATAGCGGTCCGCCAGGTCACAGATGCCCTGCAGATTGGCAATGACGCCGTCCATCGAGAAGACACCATCGGTGGCGATCAGCTTGTAGCGCGCACCGTCAGCATCGGCCTCTTGCAGCCGGGCTTCGAGTTCCGTCAGGTCATTGTTGGCGTAGCGATAGCGTTTGGCCTTGCATAGCCGGATGCCGTCGATCACCGACGCATGGTTCAGCGCATCGGAAATCACCGCATCTTCCGGGCCCAGAATGGTTTCGAACAGGCCGGCATTGGCATCAAAACAGGAGGAATAGAGGATGGTGTCTTCCATGCCCAGAAAGGCACTGAGCCGCTGCTCAAGCTCCTTGTGGATATCCTGCGTACCGCAGATGAAGCGCACCGACGCCATGCCGAAGCCATGCTCTTCCAGTCCGCGCTGCGCCGCCTTGATCAGCTCTGGATGATTCGCCAGGCCGAGATAGTTGTTGGCGCAGAGGTTCATGACGCGCTCGCTGCCCACCGCTATCTCACCGTCCTGAGAGGAATAGATAACGCGCTCGGCCTTGAACAGACCCTCGTCCTTCAGCGCCTCGGTCTGTTGCGTTAACTGCTGTAAAAATGCCTGTCGTGACATGGGCCACTCCTGCCGGTTTCCTGATCCGCCAGTATAAGGGGGAGGCGTCACGGCAGCACGGTATTGTCGAGTACGCTGGGGGAAAGGGTGTCAGGTTGGGTTGACGGCAGCGGGGGTTGTGAGTTGTGAGTTGTGAGTTGTGAGTTGTGAGTTGTGAGTTGTGAGTTGTG
>NZ_JAIUMC010000114.1 GCF_022565775.1 Natronospirillum sp. | reverse complement strand
GACTCCGCGTTTGACGGCCTCACCTTGAATCGCTGCGACCTGCTCTGGGAAGTGTGCCGGACGGCCCTCAGCCGACAGCGTCCATTCACCACCCCGCGAGCTCTCTTGATGGCCATCCGGTTCATCAAAGCAGAAGTGCTCAGCGAACCGCTCCGGTGCAACCTCATGGCTGGAGCCGTCCGCCAGCGTGATCTTGTACCCGCCTGCAGAGGCCACTGCAGTAACCTGAGCACCCTTGTCCAGGGTCGGCGTCAGCAGTGCCGCTGGATCCAGCGGAAAGATTTTACGCACGGTTGCGGTGGGGGGTGTATCCGTAACCGGTGCTGGGTAATAGGTCCAGTGGCGAGTCGCCGTACTGGCGACCTTGTGCTGGCGTTCGCGCTTTTGCAGGTAGGCCACCAATCCAGGCGCCCAAGTAGGCTCCCCGCCGGCGTTGCGCACCACAGACTCAAGATTGGCCATAGCCTCCGAGATACCCGGCCCTCTCAGCCACGCCTCGATATCCAGTTGACCTTGACCAATGTACTGAGTCGTGCGGGCATAGTGTGTGCGCAGGCTCGATTGCTGGTTCTGGAACTCGTGAACCGGCGCGCGCAAGATGGCGCCCAACACCTGCTCTTCGACCTGGCCGCACTGGAAGGCCGGCACAATACGTCGACCCTTCCGGGTCAGCGTGACAGCCTTGATACCAGTGGCCGGCATGGTGGCGACCGGTAGGCGCGACTTCGAGATCTCGGCGAACTCAGGCTTTGCACTCACCAGCGAGAAATCACCCACCAGATCGTACGGACAGAAAGCCGAGTACTCGAACCAGCCAGGACCCACATCCTGCCCAGTGCGCCCAAACACAGCCAGGCCTGTGGATACCAGTGTTTTTTCTGCGGCAAACAGGTCCCGAGGAAGTGTTACCAACCCGCACAGGCGTTCTACACCGTTCGGCTTCCAGTGGCCGTTGTAGAGCGCCGTAATGTCCGTGATCGGCAACAGCGCCACAACCACCTCACAGGCATCCAGCGCCTGCTCAACCGCATAGCGCTGGCTTGGGGCGGACTTGTTGCCCAGCGCCTTGTTGACGCTCACGCTGGCGTAATCAGCATTCAGCCGATCATCACGCAGATCCAGATTGAAGGGAGGATTGAGCAGGCCGACATTGAGCCCGGAGGCGCGCACGCTCTGCATGCCCTTGTAAGACAAGTTGTAGTCGAATCCGGCGCGCGACAAGTCCTTGCGCAGGCTATCCAGGTTGCTCTGATCAACATCGGCCAGAAACAGGGTGTGAGTCTGTGGCTGGCAGTATTGGATCAGTTGCCCGCTACCGACGCTGAAATCAGCCACACTGTATGAGCGCTCACCGGTCATCGCGCGCGACGCAATGCGCCACATCAATTGTGCGGCCGCATCCGGCGTAAAGAACTGCCCCTTGTGAAAAGCCTTGCGCTCTTCCCCTGACAGCTTGCCGGCAGAACTTGAGCCGCGAGATGCTACACTGGTATCGGTACGCCACATACTACAAATTCCTTTGGTCGATGCGGGGCGGATTTAAGCCGCCTCGTTCATGATTTCGCGCAGACGTTCGCTGCCGTATTGCGACAAAACCAACTGAATCGGAGCCACCCAGTCTGCCGGCAATGAAAGCCGCACCGTTTCCTTGAAATTGGTCAGCACAATGCCATCACCCAGAGCCACCTTTTCCCGAGAAGCCATCTTCCCAAGTGCGCCGAAGTCATAGCCGGCATGCCGGGCCAAAGAGCGCAGTTGATCGACGCTCAACGGCAGATCATGGACCTTGGAAACCACAATAAGGGCGTTAGCGAACGTATCCATTTGGTACTTGGAGAGCGTCACGGTAATTCCACGACCAGGCTGCACATTAGCACCCTTGAGCCCCAGACCGAGGTGCCAGGCGCAATGGCGCATAGCGGCCGAATAGCCGAGGTCCTCTCCGACAGCATCGAGCAACTCAGCAGTCACAGCGTCCACATCAACGGTAAAATCTCTGGCGACATCAACCCGAGGGCACTTGAAGCGGCCTGCCTCACCCACCGGCTGCAACTCTCTGGGAAACTCGCCGGCACCCGAGGCGTCGTTCACCAGCCGGGTCAGTGCATTTTCAGTAGCGCCTTCCAGCCCACGCGAAATACTGCCCTCAGCAACACCATTGGTATAGCCGTGGCTTGGCTCAAACTCGGTCAGCGCATCCGCGAACGATCGATTGGCCTTGCAAACTTCGCGGGCCTTTGCGGAAAGATCTTCTACGGAGTTTTTCAGGTCCTGGTATGCCAGAGTTTGCATAAGGCTTTGCATCAGAGTGTCTCCATCAGTTGATAGGCTATGACGACATTATGGGCTGCATCAGGCTGACTCGGCGGGCCGAGCCACCCAGCATTGAACACCAAGGACCCGACTTTGAGCGCCAGCGAAAAGGCCAGGACACTTGCGGCATCAAGAAAGGCCGGTCGGCACGTCTTTCTGGCTATATGTGGCCGAACAATAAAGCTTGATAGAAATCAGCGGATTTCTGTGCAAGCCTGACCAGTTGCCGAGCTCGAGCTAGACAAGGGCATCCAACATGAATGAGCCCAAAGCCCAGGCTTTTATCCAAGCATTTTATCCGCCGAAGCTATCCAGCATCGACCGCTCTCCTTGAACCCTCCGACGACTCATTCGCAGAATTGAGTCGTAGAATGCGGCGGACATTAGTTCAAGTCGCGACTGGAACGCCTACTCAAACCACGGGACTACCTGCTCTGCCCAGTCAGGTATACTTCAAAACGGGATGTCGGCGTCAAAATCGTCGAAGTTGTTATTGCTCTGCTGCGGCTGGGGTTGCTGCTGCGGTTGGCGCGGCTGCGCTGCTTGCTGAGGTGCCTGCTGCTGTGGCTGATTGAACCCGCCCTGCCGACCGCCCATGCCCTGGCCACCACCTTGGCCTCCTCCGACAAACTGCATCTCGTTGACCACAATTTCAGTGGAATAGCGATCATTGCCTGACTGGTCTTGCCACTTGCGCGTCTGCAAGCGGCCTTCCAGGTACACCAGTGAACCCTTGCTCAGATACTGCTGTGCCAATTCGGCGGTGCGCCCGAACAGAGTGCAACGGTGCCACTCCGTGTTCTCCTGGCGTGTGCCACTAGGGTCTTTCGGACCCAGTTCGCTGGTCGCAACATTCAGGTTCGCGACCGTCGTTCCGCTCGCAGCGGCGCGTACTTCGGGGTCTTGCCCAAGGCGGCCCAAGATGATGACTTTATTCACAGTACCCTTTGCCATAGCGCTTTCAATCCATCTGTTAAGTTCAATAAATGTAGTTTACCGGCTATCAGCCAGAGCCGCCCAACCCCGGGCCCACCCCTTACAAGCCCAACTACCCACGCGGAGCGCAGCGAGGCGTTGAAGCACCGCCAAGGGCCGCATCGAAGCGAGGGCGACCTCCTGGGTGCCCCGTGCCCATTACGTGGGCCTACCCGCTCTTGTGTCCTCAGCATGGAATTGTTGGATGGTGGATTGCACTGCCGCAATTACCTGATCGCGCACCGATTCCGGGTCCAGAGTGCCGTCGACCACCAAACTTCTCAGGGGCGCCTCATGCTTACTCCATCCGAGCATGAAATCACGCACACGAGCAGAAAACTCAAGATCAGCGTCATGCTCAATACGGTCGAGCTCGCCATGACGCTCAAGCCGCTCCCGGCTGACAGCGGGAGGCACATCAATAATGATCGTCAGGTCAGGCTGAAATCCTTCCAGAATCATTCTGTGCATGCTCTGAACCATGCCAAAACTGATGCCGCGCCCCGCACACTGATAAGCCAAAGTGCTCAGCATGAAACGAGAGCACAGTACCGGATCACCGGCCACCAGATGAGGCTTGATGACCTGCTCAAAGTGGTCAGATCGCGACGCAAGCATCAACAGCGTTTCTGTGAGGTCACCCATTACAATGTCTGGCGTCAGAAGCAATTCGCGTAGGCGCTCACCTACCGGTGTGCCGCCTGGCTCGCGGGTGACCACCAGGTCACGATATTGCGAGCGTAAAACCTCTTCGGCTGCGTTTTGCACAGTCGTCTTGCCGGCAGCATCGAGGCCTTCCAGTACAATCATCGGGGCGTTCATCATTCTCAATCCTTGAATCGGTGGAACACAGGGGGAAGGTGAGAGCCGTTGATAGCATTCTCCCAGCCTTTGGCTACCGCGAGGTCAAAGAACTTACGGTACGCATAACGGCGCCAGCCATCACGATCTGACCAGATCAGCACTTCAACATAAAAGCCTTCCGAGCCAGACTGTTCCACGCGCGCAGTGCAATCCGGATTCTCGATCAGGGTCAGCGCATCCAGACCGTCATAACCACCTGGGCCATACTGGGTAAAATCAACCCGGTTTCCAGATTCAACAGATTCGGGGTCCACGGGTTGCTCATTGGCAAAATCGACACCACCGAGCGCAAGACGACGAAAAACATCCGCCATGGCACCCAGCGCCACATCAGTAGCGCTATCGGTAAAGTCGTTGTCCCGCAATACGGCAACGCCACCATCTGCCCGGTCCGTCATGCTATCCAGAGTAAACACATCATCCTCATGCTGAGGCTCCGATACTGCCGCACGCCGTTCCGCGCAAATTTGCACCAGACGTATCAGCTTCCGGCAGGCCTCCGGGTGATGGGTTACGAGATCCTGCACAATGGCTTCTTGTGATAACGGCATAGTCTTTCCCCTGTCAGTGTGGGCGGCCGCCTTAGGCGGCCGGCTCCAGGTCAGCACCCATGCCCAGGGCATAGTCGATCTGCGCCCGCGCATCTTCTTCGGTCCATTGCTCCCCGTAGGCCCGCAACACGATCCGCATATTGCGCGCGCACCGGTGTTCGATCGACCAGTCATAGGCCAGATCCGCTCGCCACAGCTTTTCATGGATTCGTTGGACATCGCTCGCCATTGGGTTTCTCCTGTCTCAATTCGTAGGACTATTGTCACTCAACGGACGCCCAAGAAAGCCCGACCCCTTCCCGGCATTGCTCGACCAAACACCCCCCGCCGAGCGCAGCGAAGCGGTGCCACGCCCGGCGACACGCAAAAAACCGCCGAAGCCTCCTCAACCCGTTATGCGGGTGGGCTGCTTCGGCGGCTGTGAGGCTTATGCGGCCTGCTGGGATTGCGATTTGACGACCATGCTGTGCGATGCTCTGCAGTCACGGCCACCGTTCAGCGACTCGCCTCTGACAGACTGCCGGTTGATCCGGACAACGCGGTACTCTCCCAGTTCAGGGCGGCCGTGTATGGTGAAGAGGTCTCCGACCGACAGGCGATCGCTCTGTTCAGGGGGCGTTGCTGGGCCCTCGTCCTCGCCACACATTTCGACGAGATCCCATGGGATTCTGACGCCCCGTCTACCCTCGAGCGAATCAGCAGAAACCGTCTGCTTGTTGATCCTGGTCACCCGGTAGTACCCCATGTCTGGCCGGCCCTTCACCATTATCTTGGAGCCGGCGTGCAGGCCGTCGAGGGGGGTGCCTGCTGGTAAGCGGCGTGAAGCGGCGCGATCGCGGGACTGCTGCTTGCTTGCCACCATAGTTTCAATGTCAGCTTGTTCAGCAATAGCGACCCGGTCCATCGGTATGCGCTCAGCCAGATACGTGCGCACCTGTTCGGGCAAGTCCGAACGATGCATTGCATCAAGAATTCGATAGAAGTGGGCATTATGGACACTACCGCGCTGACGCCCACCTTCGGCATGCTGCACAGCATGGGCAAATTCATGCAGCACGACCGCCACCATCAGTGTCATAAAAGAAACCTCGCCGCGAAAATATCCACGCCTGCGGATCTCTTTGGAAGTGGTCCAAGCGTGTCGCTGCCGCGAAGAAAACTTACTCAGGACCATGTCTCGGCCGTAGGTAATTTTTTGCAGCCGATTGTCTTTGCGAAGCTTGTGGTTGGTCGCCCGGCCTCGACCCACTGCGACCTCCATGCGATAGCCGGGGAAGGCCTCAAGAAGCTTGTCCTTGTAACGCGGGTACATGACCTGCATAGTCGCGTCACAAAGCACCTGAGCGACCTGTTGCGCCAGTGATTCCACCTGGTAATTGTTCATGCTTTGACCTCTGTTTGCGAATCAACTGAGGGTATTGTCCCATGTGTGCCCGACGAGGCCCGCCAGAACCGACAGGAAATTGCACGACCAAGACCCCGGCCAGAGCGCAGCGAGGGCCATGAAGGGATTCCCCGATGGGCCTGGAACGATACGACCCACTGGGCGGTGTTTGCGCCGACGCGACCGATAACAGCGCCCATGTTGAGCGCCTAGCGCTCAATTGTGATCTCTCGGCTGTGTTCTTCCATAACCTGTTGAACGTCCATGGACGACTCAGAGGCGTGGAATTCGCGAGCGCTCAGCGTGCGCTCCAGAATCTCATCTTCCGACAGGCTGTCTGCGTCCAGCTTGTCCACCAGGTCATCTGGTATCTCGTACACTGCCGTCTCTTCCACGACGGCCGTGATCTTTCGCGTCAAAATTACTTGAGCCATACTGTTGCTCCCCTTCTATAATGGGTACGTATCACTTTCGCGCTGAGCAACAACCCAGTCCCAGTAGCCCAGGCGAGTATCCCCATCAGCCACATCATGTTGCCAATCCGCGACGGGATACTCCTCATCCTCGCCCCGGTAATCGGCGTCCACACCGAACGTCTTATCAAACTCTTCAGCCTTCACGGTCATAGCCCTCCACGGTAATTCGCGCGATTGTTGACTCTTCGTCCTCGTCCGCTTCGCCGAAATTGTCGAAAGCAGGGTCGTTGCGCACGGCTTCGATCAGCGAATCCTCGGTCGGATAACGAGAATAGAACTGATCTTCCGAATCACCGGCCATCAGGAAAGATTGCGCATAGTCATCCTGTGCAACCCAGCCAAATTCTGGCTCGCTGTGCTTGTACCGCTGGTTGCGAACAACCTGGATGGAAAGCCGATTAGACATAGCCACCTCACTCAATGAATGTGAGGCTATGATCGCACGCCAGGGGCAGGGCCGACGCCAAACAGCGCCCAACCTTCAAAGGACAAACCCCGCACCTGGAGCGAAGCGACAGGGAAGGCTAAGCCACTACTGGAAGATCAGCGTGTGATCGCAGCCTGAGAGCGCCCCATCGATAATTGGCTCTATGATGGACCACTCACCACCGGCCAGGCCCGCTCCAATCATCGGGTAAGCAATAGAATACTGGCCAAAGTGACTGGCGATCGAGGTGAAGACAGAGCCGATGGCGTCATAATCGGCATGGCGCCTATCACGTCCGTATCGGTACTGGGTGTACGCGTTGACTACAACAACTGAGCCACCCGGTACCGGGCAGCGAGCCCACGAGTAAGTACCGAGTTTGGCAGAGTCTCCTCGCAGTGTCGCAAGGTCTGCTGCATAGGCATCCGGAAACTGCTGACGCATCTGGCGAGCCAATCCCGCGCCCCAGGTGTTAAAGCAGTTGCATCCATGTACGATGACCTGCGCGTTACGCCCCATCGCAAAAGTAATGAGATTGCCTTTAATCTTGTTCATGTGTTCACAACTGTCGGCGTGTATACGGAGCTTGTCAGAACGGATCAGCATAAGAAAATATTAGAGCCTAAATGCTGTATATTCAACCAGTATTGGGGGCAATACACATCGAGATCGGTCCGCCTTGACTAGCGACTCATTCGGAGAATTGAGTAGTTGTGGGCGAACAATAAAGTTTGTTAAAAATCAGCCGGAATCTGTGCAAATTATGACCAGACGCAAAGCTAAAGTTTGATAGAAATATTCACCATGAAGGAACCAAAAGCCCAGAATTTCGGGCTTTTATCAAACTTTATTGTTTTTTATCAAAGTATTTTATCCGGCGATAGAGGGTAGAATGCGGCGGACATTAGTTCAAGGACTGATCTGAGGACCGCTCAATGTAAACGACGCACAGGACCGCCAGAATCAGGGCCCAGAGCAGGAAATACGTCACATGCTTTATGTCGCCATCGATGCTGCCCACATAGATACCTTTCATCAGCGGCGGCTGCGCCGGGATGGCGTCAAGCGCTTGTAGCTGCCCGACAGCGCGCGATTGACGAACTGATCTGTTCTCTGCCGCTCCTGCGCCAGCTCATCAAGGTCTACCAAACCGGGGAAACGGGTACCGGCCCAGGCAAGATAGGTCAGCTGGCGCGCATGAGTTTCTGCGAACTGGAGCTGAGCGCCGGTGGGTTTAATGTTCTGATCATCGCAGTCAAAATAGGAGCCAAGCCTTGGAACGCTGACCACTCGATCAGCTGCAATGCAGGAAACAACCATGTGGAAGGTTTCTCGATCCTCGTTTCGCTCCAGATCCACCGGTGAAAAGGCGAGGGCGAACACGGTCTTAGGATCAATTCGTCGATGCCAGGCACTGTTGGCCCGGACGATGGCTGACTCCAAGCCTCGGACAGAATACACCTTGCCCCAGGAATGGCGCTCAAAGAACGACAACGCTTCGCCGACCGAATCAGTATCAAGGCTGCGCATGACGTTGTCGACGTGCGCCCACAGCGGGGCGATAGGAATCATCTTGCCCAGTGGGGGCTCGGCCTGACTCAAGTTGTGAGACAGAAATGATGTGTCGCTGGCCAACGCTGTGACTTCGCCCTGGTCATGGATACCATAGCGCCCGGCCCGGCCGGCAATCTGTTTGACCTCGGTGCAGTTGAGAGGCCGCACCTTCTCCCCGTCGAACTTCTGAAAAGCGGTGAACACCACTCGTTTAATGGGCAAGTTCAGTCCCATTCCGATGGCATCAGTGGCAACCACCACCTTGGCTTGCCCAGACCTGAAGGATTCTGCCTGGCGCTGGCGAACCTCTGGCGTCAGCGCCCCATAGATAACAGCAGCACTGATTCCATGCTTGTCGAGCTTCGCAGCCCACTGGATCACCTCTTTCCGTGAGAATGCGACCAGGCAATCACCCGGGCGGACATCATCAAGTGAGATGCCCTTCGTGACGCGAAGCGGGGATTTGCGCTCCACTCTATGGTGTGACAGCCGTTCCCCTGT
>NZ_JAIUMC010000113.1 GCF_022565775.1 Natronospirillum sp. | reverse complement strand
ACAGAAGACAGAAGACAGAAGACAGAAGACAGAAGACAGAAGACAGAAGACAGAAGACAGAACGAGCGTTGCCAAACCTCGAAGGGCTGTCAAGCCATTACTGTCCACTGTGCACTGTCTACCGTCGACTAAATCCTACTGTCGACCAAGTCCTACTGTCGACTAAAGACCATCCGCTGACGAAACAGAGCGACTCTCAATCGCTCTCAATCTTCAGTGACGCTGAAAGTCGGTATCGCAGGCCCGTCAGCCGCCAGGGCCGCGATATTGGCCATGGTCCGACGTGCCAGTACCTGATACTGCAAGGCGATATCCGACTCCGGATCACTGATCACCGTGGGCGCACCGCCATCCGCCTGTTCGCGAATCTGCATATCCAGCGGCAGGCTGGCGAGAATATCCACGTCATAGTCCCTGGCCAGTTTCTCTCCGCCGCCGTGCCCGAAGATAGCCTCCTGATGGCCGCACTGGCTGCAGGTATGCAGTGCCATATTCTCGACCACACCCAGTACCGGTATGTTGACCTTGCGGAACATCTCGATGCCTTTCCTGGCATCCAGCAGGGCGATGTCCTGAGGCGTTGTAACAATGACACTGCCCGTTGCCGGCACCTTCTGTGCAAAGGTCAGTTGAATATCGCCTGTGCCCGGTGGCATATCGACCACCAGGTAATCCAAGTCATCCCACTGTGTCTGGCCGAGCAACTGCTGCAGCGCGCCACTGACCATGGGACCACGCCACACCATCGGGGTCTTGTCCGTGGTGATAAACGCCATCGACATGGCCTGCACACCATGGGCCTGCAGCGGCACAAACCACTTGCCCTCGCGGGTTTCCGGTTTGGTGCCGGAAGGTATGCCCAGCATCATGCCCTGGCTGGGGCCGTATATATCCGCATCCAGAACGCCTACTCTGGCGCCTTCGCGAGCCATGGCCAGAGCCAGGTTGACCGCAGTGGTCGATTTACCCACCCCACCCTTGCCGGACGCCACAGCAATGATATTTTTGACATTGGCCATGGCGGCGGTCTGCCCGGCAGTGGCCTGACGGGCAACCGCCCATTCAACATCCACCTTGATGGGGCCCGAATGAATGACTTCGAGCTGCTGGCTCACCAGAGTGGCGAGGCCCGGGCCGAACAGACGGGCAGGATAGCCAAGCTCGAGTACCACGTGTAGCCGGTCCTGTTCGATCTGAAATGACTTGAGCTGCGGGGAATCCAGCGGCTGGCCGGTATGCGGGTCAGTGACCTGACGCAGGCACCGGGCTATGTGGGCGCGATCGGGAACGGTCTGAGACAAAGCGGACTCCGTATTTGCTGTTACTTTCGAGTTTAAAGCTGGTGAATAACCAAGTGTTTTACTCAACTATAGTATAAAGTCTGGAACGGTAAGCGTCCAAGCATAAACGACAGTCGATGGAGGCTGAGGCCATGAAGCACGCACCGCAAAAGGCGGGGTTGATCACCTGCCTTGCCCTGTTGCTGACAGGGTGCGCCAGCATCCCTCTGGAGCGGGCGGACAGTGAGCGGCTGACAGTGACCATTGACTACCAGCAGAAGCCAGACCAGATTGAACTCGCCACCGAACTTCGCCAGGGCTTCTGGTCACGTCGGGTAAGGGCCAGTGATACCCAACTGTATGTGCGCGATGCCGAAGGCCGCGAAACTCCACTCTCTGCGGATGGCCGCAGGGGAGACTACCGGCTGGATCTCAATGTGGGCGATGCACCCTACACCCTGGTAGTCGACGGGCTGGCAGTGCACACGCTGCCGTTTGGAGACCGGATCATCCTGGAAGACCCGGAAGCCTTCGCCGGCACGCGCGTGGGCCCGGATGAACGGCGCACAGTCACCTATGAGAATGAGGCACAGGAAGCCCTGATGTGGTCGTTCAGCGCCCGTTGTGGGCGAGACGAATGGGAAGTCCGGAGATCTCTCGAACGTGATCAGGACCTGATCGAAATCAACATGCAGACGGTCAAGCAGCAGCTTGACCGCGCAGCGGGTGCCACGCTGACCGGAGAGATCCCAGTCACCATCACGCTCTATCGGACCTATCGCGACAACCCTCCCCCGCCATTTCGCTATCGGCGGGTCAGGACGCAAGACGAACTGACCTTCATCATGGATACCGCACGTTTTGGGGTTCAGGTGTCGGGGCGGGTCAGCTTTTCCGCCGGACCAGGCACCTTTGTCAGTGTCGGCGCCCAGAGTCGTCCAATCAGACGCTGTACCTGACCCAAGTGCCCTGTCTTGCTTATTGCGGCCATTGACAAACACAATACACTTTTAGAGAAAGAACTCGACCTATGAGCAGACTAACCCTAAAGTCATAGGTCAAACTGACATGGGTAAAAGGAGTCAACATGCCGCTGGTACATCCCCTGCCCTCCGACCATGACCCAGAAGTCGCAGAGCTGGCGCAGTTTTTCAACGAAACCCTGGGCTTCTGCCCCAACAGCGTGCTTACCATGCAGCGCCGCCCGGCAATTGCACAGGCATTCATACAGTTGAATCGGGCCGTGATGGACAATCAGGAGCGGGTGACCAGCGAACAAAAGCGCTTACTGGCCTACCTGACCAGTGCCAGCACCGGCTGCCGCTACTGTCAGGCTCATACCATTCTTGCAGCCGAGCGTTATGGCGGTTCGCAGGAGCGCCTCGACAACATCTGGAATTTTCGCGACAGCGACCTGTTCACCCGGGCAGAAAAGGCCGCCTTCGAGTTCGCGCTGGCCGCCGCCTCGGTCCCCAACGCGGTGGACGAACCCATCACCCGCAGCCTGAAAGAGCACTGGACTGACGACGAAATCGTGGAAATCCTCGGCGTCGTTTCGTTGTTTGGCTTCCTAAACCGCTGGAACGACAGCATGGGCACCACCATGGAGGACGGTGCAGTGGAAGCCGGCGAAAAGCATCTCCGCCCCACCGGCTGGACCGTCGGCAAGCATCGTTTCTGAGTCTTTGCCACCTCACGTTCTATAGGAAATTTCCCTACTCGAAAATATGGTTTTTTACGAGTTCGGCCAGCAATAATGCGACGTATACTTTATCCAGATTTCACAACATCAGGATAGTCGCATGAAAGTCAAAGCGTGTATGACCTCAGAAGTAAGAGCGATTAATGCTGAGGAGTCTCTCCAGGAAGCCGCGAAAATGATGTGGGAAGGCGACTGCGGGGCACTGCCTGTAATCAATAATGAAAACCGGGTCATTGGCATGATTACCGACCGCGATATCGCCATGGCAGCGTTCATTCAGGGGTGTCTGCTGGGGGATATTCCGGTCGGTGAATCCATGTCCAAAAACCTGGTAACCACAGGCATCGATGATGACCTCTCTGCTGCCGAAACATTGATGCAAGTCCACCAGTTAAGGCGCCTGCCAGTGCTCGATAGAAAACAACATCTGGTCGGCATTCTGTCTCTGAACGACATTGCCAGAAGTTACTACAAAGATGGTGGCAAGCAGGTCAAGGCCAATGAGGTCGCCGACACTCTGGCATCAGTCTGCACTCACCGAACACTGGCGAAGGTACCTACCGCCGCCTGACATCAACCTGCTCAAGGAGAAATGAAATGAGTTTGTTTCCAATCATGGGTTCCGGGAACCAAGTATCCCGCAAAGCGTCTTTCAGCGATATGGGTTCCTTCTACGATAGATTCAGCGATTTGTTGAATACCGGGTGGGGGCTCCCTTCAGAAATGCACTGGAGTCCTTCCATGGATGTGCTGGAAAGCGACAAAGAAGTTCTGGTTAAAATGGATGTACCCGGCATGGAGCGCAAGGATCTGCACGTTGAAATAGACGAGGGAGTCCTGGTCGTCCGTGGTGAGCGCATCCAGGAGAAGGAAGACAAGGGTGACAACTACCTGCATCTGGAAAGAGGATATGGCGCTTTTATTCGCCGTTTTCGTCTCCCGGATTACATCGACCAGAGTCATATCTCTGCAACATGCAAAGATGGGCTGCTGCAAATACACCTGAGCAAATTGCCCGGCAAGAAAAAAGAAGTAAAAGCTATTACCATCAATTGACGGGTGTGCCCATATTCCAGATGCCATGTGATCCAACATGGCATCGTTCCTCGTTTTTACCTTCAATGACAATGATTAGTGGTTCTGCTGATGGTCCTTGAATTGGGGTCAAGACCATACTGCTCAATGCAACGAAGTATTCGCTCAGGACGGCCCCAGTCGTCCCAGGCCAACGCTGTCATGGGTAGCACCAAACACTGATTGGAGCACCCCTGCAAGAGATCCCGTGAGAAATCCAGTATGGGCATACGTAAAAATATTTGCTTCAAAGCCTTGTCCAGGGCTTGCATCGAAAACTTGCCTAGTCTGGCCTGAGAAAGCAGGCGCCTGATCTGCAGCAAGCAGGCAAAAAACTCCGGTTGCTGCACCTGCGCCTGAATCCAGAGTGACTTGGCTCTTGCGGCGACTATCATCGTGCTCCAGAGTGCTCCCTGGCAAAATAGTCGGGTCGCTTCCGACATCCTTGGCTTTTCGATGAATCCGTCAACCTGCATGAGAGTGGAAACAGGGTCTTCGCCTGAGTGTTCAGTAATACTCAAGTGGGATTCTATCCAACCATAATCGGAGTTGGCCCAGGTGGCCTCGGCACCCAACAACACTATCTGTTGAGGATATCGACGTGCAGTAGCCAATGACTGCTCTGCCAATTCGACAAAGCGGGATTCAGGGTAGATAAAATGATCAGAGGGCATCAGAATAATATTTGCTCGGTGATCCAATGCCAGAATATAGGCCAAAGCCAAGTACACCGCCGCCGCAGTGCCTATCTTTTCGGGTTGAAATATCAAGGTGCCTGGCACCCTTCTGCCCATCTGCTCGAAATAGCAGCGATGTTCAGTCACGGCCACAGTGACAATACGGTCTGATCCCACGAGCTGAAGTGCCCTGTCCCAGGTATGGTCAAGCATGGTGCGAGTGCCAACAAAAGCACAAAATTGCTTGGGCTTGTAGGTCCCCATCCAATTGCTGATAGAAGCTCGCATGCGTTCGCCACTGCCGCCTGCCAGCACAATGGCCCAGTCTGAACCTTGCTCATCTTCGGTGCCGACAAAAAGGTTCTCAGATTTGGAAAGGCGCCCCGGTCGATTGCTGGTACGGCTACCCAGGTCGGAGATGACAAATGCCATACTGAATCTCCTGTGGTGATCAAATGGTACGCAAATTTCCACTTCGATTCTTGTTGCAGCAACGTAATCGGCGTAACGTTTGATTTGGTTAAATCTTAAACTTTTTCGTATGGTATGGCAGTCGGGGTTAGTCGGAAACCGGGGTAGGAAAAACCCCTATTGGAAAACACTGCAGTAATCCTGGATGACAATCCCTCGGTCCACCCACAATCGAGCTCATTAGCCCTTTCATTTTAAGCAGGCCAGGTATGGACAACGAGTTCCTCGATCAGGGAATAGATCAGGAAATCAGCCGCATGGAGCTGCATGCCATTATGCAGGCTGCCACCGATGTTATTGTCACCATTGACCACCACGGCATGGTTCTGAGGGTCAATTCGGCGCTTGAGACGCTATTTGGTTACCAAGCGCAGGAGTTGATCGGGCAGAGTATTTCTCTGCTCATGCCTGCCCATCACGCCGATAAGCATGACATGTACCTCTCCCGTTATCTGCAGACGGGAGAGCAACGCCTCATCGGCTTGGGGCGGGAACTGGTGGCCAAACACAAGAATGGCAACTTGTTCCCGGTCAGCTTGTCAGTGAGACCTGTAACAGGTTTTCCGCGATTCATAGGAATTATCCGCGACATGACCCAACAGTTGCAGCTGGAAAGGGAGTACCTGCAATGCAGCGAAATGGAGCGTAACCGAATAAGTCGCGAATTGCATGATGATCTGGGTCAGAATCTGGCGGGTATGGCAATGCAGGTGAGGAGCATGGCCAGTGAGCTGCAGCGGGACGGCAATAACCTGGGACAGCAACTGCTCATGCTGAGTGATGAGTTGCAGCAGAGCGTGAGAAGCATCAAGTTGGTGATCAATGAGTTGGCTACGGTAGACCTGGAAGAGCAGGGGCTGGAAGTGGCGCTCATGCGCTTTGTTGACCGGTGCAACAGTTATGGGACAACGCCGGTGCGGATGCACTCTTCAAGCGAGCGGGCATCGGGAAACTACGGGGTTGAAGTCCAGCTTTATCGGATTGCTCGTGAAGCGATACATAATGCCCTGAAGCATGCCGAGGCAAGTCTGATAGAAGTACGGCTCGAACAAACACCGATGCATGTGCAACTGGAGGTTGATGACAATGGCAAAGGCCTACCCTTTAAAGTGAACATTGGTGATGGCCGACTGAATAATGAAGGCAATGGGCTGCGCAACATACATTTTCGTGCCCATGTGATAGGCGCAAGCCTGATCATCCATTCATCGCCGGGAGCCGGAACCCGGCTCCAGTGTTATTACTCCTTACCTCGCCATGAAGGCGCCTCGACAGGACATTCAGATGAACAAGGTATTGGTGATTGATGATCATCCGGTTTACCGCCGTGGCATGGTGTCACTTATACAGGCCGAAGCGGATATGCAACTTTGTTGGGAAGCCGACTCCGTATCGGAAGCCCAACGGCTGATTCATGAGCTGAAACCGGATATTCTGGTACTTGATCTCAATCTCGGTGAAGGTAGCGGGCTACAGCTGATCAAGAGCCTTCGCACCCAAGGTAATCATGTGCCGGCCCTGGTGGTTTCAATGTATGACGAAACCCTGTTCGCCGAGCGAGCTATCAGAGCCGGCGCGAATGGTTACATCAATAAAGCGGATGCCATTAGCCATATCGTACCTGCCATTCGTCAGGTACTGCTGGGCAAACTGTTTCTTAGCACGGCGATGGCCGAGGAGCTGCTGTCCAGCCAGTTGCTGGGTAAAGCTTATGCTCGCGGGTTCGGTGAGGCCAGGCTTTCTGACAGAGAAATGGAAGTCTACATGATGCTGGGGCAAGGCTATGCAACCAAACGGATAGCGACCAAACTCAGCATAAGCAGCAAGACAGTCGACTCACACAAGGAGCATATCAAAGGGAAACTGGGGCTTACCGACAATACCAGCCTGATACAGCACGCCGTAACCTGGTTCATGGAAAGATAGTTTCTTCTGCAGTCGAGAGGCAGCATTTGAATGAAGCGCTGAAGGTCACAGGAAGCGGCCACCCGGCGGTGGCAAAACCGGTGCACAGGCATTAACATACGCGGTCCCACGACTATCAACCCAACTCCTGGCTTTGAGTGATCATGACCGCTTCTGAACCGCGCAAGATTCTTGTTACCAGTGCCCTGCCCTATGCCAATGGCCCCATTCACCTGGGCCACATGCTGGAACATATCCAGACCGACGTCTGGGTTCGCTTCCAGCGCGCCCGCGGCCACCAGTGCATCGCCGTCTGTGCCGACGACACCCACGGCACCCCCGTCATGCTGCGCGCCGAGCGTGAAGGCATCACGCCAGAAGCCCTGATCGACCGCATGCGCGCCGAACACTGGCAGGATTTTCAGGACTTCCTGATCAGCTACGACAACTACTACACCACGCATTCGGAAGAGAACCGCTATTTCAGTGAGCTGATCTATACCCGGTGCCGCGACAATGGGCACATCGCCACGCGCACCATCCG
The DNA here is from genome assembly GCF_022565775.1 of Natronospirillum sp. Lineage (GTDB taxonomy): Bacteria > Pseudomonadota > Gammaproteobacteria > Pseudomonadales > Natronospirillaceae > Natronospirillum. Next base: position 1,810 of record NZ_JAIUMC010000113.1, on the reverse strand, counting down.
CCAGATGTTCGACCCGGAAAAAGAAATGTTCCTCGCCGACCGCTTCATCAAGGGCACCTGCCCCAAGTGCGGCGCCGAAGAACAGTTTGGCGACAACTGCGAAGTCTGCGGGGCCACCTATACCCCGAACGAACTGATCAACCCGGTGTCGGCCCTGTCCGGCGTCACGCCCGTGGAGCGCGAGTCCGAGCACTACTTCTTCCGCCTGCCGGAGTTCACCGACCTGCTGAAGGAGTGGACCCGCAGTGGCACGCTGCAGCCCAGCGTGGCCAACAAGCTGTCCGAGTGGCTCGGCAGCGGCCTGCAGGAGTGGGACATCAGCCGTGACGCGCCCTATTTCGGTTTCGAGATTCCCGACGCCCCGGGCAAGTACTTCTATGTCTGGCTGGACGCGCCTATCGGCTACATGGCCAGTTTCAGGAACCTGTGTGACCGCCGCGACGACCTGGATTTCGACACCTTCTGGAAGAAAGACAGCGAGGCCGAGCTGTACCATTTTATCGGCAAGGACATCATCAATTTCCACGCTCTCTTCTGGCCCGCCATGCTGCACAGTGCCGATTTCCGCAAGCCCAGTGGCGTTTATGCCCACGGCTATGTGACCGTCAACGGCGAGAAGATGTCCAAGTCACGCGGCACATTTGTCATGGCGCGCACCTATCTGGAGCATCTGTCGCCGGAATATCTACGCTATTACTACGCGGCCAAGCTGGGCAACACGGTCGAAGACATCGACCTGAATCTGGATGATTTTGTGCAGCGCGTGAATTCGGACCTGGTGGGCAAGGTGGTCAATATCGCCAGCCGCAGTGCCGGCTTCGTCAAGAAGCTGGGCGGCAAGCTGGCCGACGAACTGCCCCATCCGCAGCTCTATGACGAGTTTCTGCAGACCAGCGAAACCATCGCCGAGCTCTACGAGGCCCGTGAATACAGCAAGGCCATCCGCCATATCATGAACCTGGCGGACCGGGCCAATGAGTACATTCAGGAGCATGCGCCCTGGGTGATGGCGAAAGAAGAAGGCCGCGACGCCGAGGTATTGGCCGTCTGCACCCAGTCGCTCAACCTGTTCCGGGTGCTGATGACCTGGCTGCAGCCGGTGCTGCCCGAGATGGCGCACAAGGCCGCCGCCTTCCTGAACGTGGATGACTTTAGCTGGGCGGCTATCGAGCAGCCGCTGCTCGGTCATCCGATCAACAAGTTCAAACCGTTGCTGACCCGTATCGAGCGCGATCAGGTGGATGCCATGATCGAGGCCAGCAAGGTGACGGATGAAGCCAAGGCAGCTGCCAAGGCCAAGGCCAACGACCCGACTCAGCCGGCCAACCAGCAGAAGAAAAAGGACGCGGCAGCCGCGAGCAAGAAGGATGACGCTCCCGGGGTTATCCAGTTCAATGACTTCGCCAGGCTCGACCTGCGCGTGGCGCGGGTAATCGAGGCGGATCATGTCGAGGGCGCCGACAAGCTGCTGCAGCTCAAACTCGACGTGGGCAATGGCGAAACCCGGCAGGTATTCTCGGGTATCAAGTCGCATTATCAGCCCAGCGACCTGCAGGGCAAGAATGTGGTGCTGGTCTACAACCTGGCGCCGCGCAAGATGCGCTTTGGCATGAGCGAAGGCATGGTGCTCGCCGCCGGCGAAGGTCAGGACCTCTGGGTCCTGGAGCCCGATAGCGCCATCCCGCCCGGTACGCGGATCAGTTGAGGCTGGCTTCTTCCTGAGGCCTTTTCGATTCACGCTCGATCCTCAGGGATTCCGGGCAACAGGCCGCAAACAGTGGTGCCTTGTTTCCGCCGCTCACTGGTCCCG
>NZ_JAIUMC010000112.1 GCF_022565775.1 Natronospirillum sp. | reverse complement strand
TGGCCCGCCCGACGGGGGCAAGCAACAGCCGGAAACAAGGCACCACTGTTCGCGGATTGCTGACCGGTCGGGCCATTGGGCATAAATCTATAAACGCGCACGGGGTGCGCTCCTACAGGGAACGTTGGCGCTGGTGGCTAGGCCTGACTCGAGAACTTAGGCCGTCGGGCGTTGCGCTTGCCGAGCCACCAGTAAACCCGGATGCCGAGCAGGGAAACCAGTACCAGGGTGTGGATGATCGCCACCAGTTCGAAGCTCTTGACCTGCCAGAGCTGGTGAATTACGGCCAGAATGGCCGCGGGGTAGACCAGGTAGTGCACCTGCTGCCAGCGCTTTTTCAATTGGCGCATGGCGGCCTGGGTCGACGTCAGCGCCAGGGGCAGCAGCAAGAGACTAGCCAGAGCACCGACCAGAATGTAGGGCCGCTCCACCACTTCCTGCCAGAACTCTGCCAGATCCTGGCCGAGAATCAGGGTATAGAAGACGACGATGTGCAGCAGCACATAGACGAATGCCCACAAGCCGACAGCACGCCGATATTTCACCCAGCGCAGCCGAAACAGACGCTGCAGAGGCGTCAGCGCCAGACTTGCCAGCAGGAGTGAGATGGCCCAGAAGCCGGTCTTGTCGGCCAGCACAGCACCGGGGTCGGTACTGATGGGGGTAAATTGACCCTGAGCCGTGAGTAAAGTCTGCCAGCCCCAGTAGACCAGAGGCAGCGCACAAAGCAGATGCACCAGTGATCGGCGCACTGGCGTTGGAAGCGAGAGACTGCCCACCATCAGATATTGCGATGGCGGGTCAGATCCATACCCTCATAGAGGTGGGCTACTTCCTCTTCATACCCATTGAACATGCGGGTAGGAATGCGGTTGGCCTGCAGTCCAGAGGACGGCAGACGACGCTCGGTCGCCTGACTCCAGCGTGGATGGTTCACATTCGGGTTCACATTGGCATAGAAGCCATATTCACGCGGCTGCATCACAGCCCAGCTGTTTTCCGGCTGCTCGCTGGTGAATTCGATTTTCACGATGGCCTTGATGCTCTTGAAGCCGTATTTCCAGGGCACCACCAGACGCATCGGAGCGCCGTTCTGGTTCGGCAGCGCTTCGCCATACATGCCAACCGCCATCAGGGTCAGCGGATGCATGGCTTCATCCATTCTCAAGCCCTCTACATAAGGGTAATCCATGGCCGGAAACCAGGCACGCTGGTCGGGGTACTGATCAGGATCATACAGGGTTTCAAAGCGGACATACTTCGCATCACTGGTCGGGTCCATGCGCTCGATCAGACTGGCCAGCGGGAAGCCCAGCCAAGGAATCACCATCGACCAGGCCTCCACGCACCGCAGGCGATAGATGCGCTCTTCGAGATCCTTGGGCTGCACCAGATCTTCCAGCGCATAGGTTCCGGGGTTCCGGCAATGCCCGGCGATCTCTACCGACCAGGGGTCAACCTGAAAATCGCCCGAGCGGCGAACCGGGTCGGATTTGCCCGTACCAAACTCGAAATAGTTGTTGTAGGTGGACGCATCTTCAAACGGCGTAATCTGTTCATCTGTAGCGATAGTGGTGGCAAACCCTTCGTCGATCTTGCCGCGCATCCAGCCGGCCGGATCAGCGAGAGCCTGCCGCCCGACGGTCATTGCACCGAGCATGGCAGCACCCCCTGCCATGAACTCTCTGCGCCGCAGGTAGATTTGCTTTGGAGTGACATCATTTTCAGTGAGACGCTCAGCCATACACTTTCTGCCTGTTCGGGTGTCATTGGTAATACGCCCTTCGACCGAGTCGGATCAATCCTGTTCCGTTTCCGTTTCGGTTTGACTGCGTCTTTTCATTCGCCGCCAGATCTCCATGACCGGCCCGGAAGCCGCATAGCCTATAAACAGCAGCAACAGCACAATAGGCGGATCCACGGCAACCACCACAAACGCCAGGATAACCAGTAGCACGGCAGTAAAGGGTATGCTGCCGCGCAAGCCGATGTCCTTGAAACTGTAGTACCGGATATTGCTGACCATCAGGCAGCCCAACCCCGGCACCAGTACCACCATCAGCCAGGCAAGTTCTTCTCCCTGGAAGCCCATTTCATTGAAGGCCCATATCGTACCCGCAACCATGGCTGCCGCGGCCGGACTCGCCAGACCGATAAAGTACTTCTTGTCCACACTGCCCAACTGCACATTGAAGCGTGCAAGGCGTAAAGCGGCCGCGGCGGTATAGACAAAGGCCGCACCCCAGCCGATCTGATTCATGCTTTCAAGAGACCAGAGAAAGGCCACCAGCGCCGGCGCCAGGCCAAAGGCAATCAGGTCAGACATCGAATCGTAATTGGCCCCGAATTCACTTTGCGTGTGGGTCAGGCGTGCCACCCGGCCATCCAGCCCATCAAAAACCATGGCGACGAAGATGCCCACGGCGGCATTGCTAAAGTTGCCGTTGATGGCAGCCACAATCGCATAAAAACCGGCGAACAGCGCGGTTGTAGTCAGCAGGTTCGGAACCAGATAAACAGTGCGCCTTGTCTTGCGGGTTTCCGGCGTCATCGCCACGCTGTCTTTCTGTGTTTCTTCCGACTTCTCGGGTTCAAACATAATCCGTCTTCTCTTTGCTCTCGGGTTCCAGTTCCGGACAACATTGCCAGAACGCTTGCACTATAGGGTCCTGCAGGCGCCTGCGCAACGCACAGAGGCCGATGTGAAAGGGCGCCAGTTCAGGCTGCACGGGCAACACCTGCACCTTGTCCTGCATGGGGCTGTGGGTCAGTACCAGCTCGGGCACCACGCCAACACCCAGGCCCAGCGCTACCATCGAAACAATAGCTTCGTGGCCGCCAACCTGAGCATAGACACTCGGCCGTTCATTGCGTTGCGCAAACCACTGATACAGTCGATGGCGGGCCAGACCATGCTCCGGCACCACAAAGGGTACCTCGGCCCATGGGGTATCCTTCCCTGCCAGCATTCGGGTAACCGGCGAATCGATCACCGGCCCGATGAAACACAACGCCGAATGCGCGAAGGTATCGAACGCAATGGTCGGTGGCAGTCGATCAGGTCGCGGTGCTATCGCCACATCGGTCTCATCGGCCAGAACCTTGTCAATGGCGTGCGCTGCGTCACCGGTATCCACCACCACATCGACTCTGGGATGACGGGCACGAAAGCGCTGCAGCAAATTGATCAGCAGCCCGTAGCTGGCGGTGACTGAACAGTACAGCCTGATTTCTCCACGTAGCGCTCTTGGCGCCTGTTCAAGACTGGCCTGCAAACTGTCCCACTCCTGGAGCATGCGCTCGGCATGCAGGCGTGTATTCTGGCCGTCAGGGGTGAGCCGCACAGTTCGGTTGTCGCGCTCGAACAACACAACGCCCAGCTCATCTTCAAGGCGAGCGATCATGCGACTGAGCGTTGACGGGCTGACGTGCAGTCGCTCACTGGCCCTGCCGAAGTGCAGAACCTGAGCCAGAACCATAAACGCACGCAGGGTTCGTATATCCATGCTGGCAGAGTAACAGAAAGTTCAGGTCTCTGGATGCAACCACTCAATGACAGGCCGTTTTCAGGGCCTTTTTCACCGCTTGGCAGAGCTTCGATTTTCCGACTCCATGACAGTCATTGCAATCGCTTATGACGCCCCCCTGTTGTTGATCAAAAAACAGGCATACAATGTCGTGAACAGTGCTGATAGCGCCCCGCACTGTCGCTGAGAGACAAATAGCCACCCGAAGATGGCGCTACTGTGAACTATATAACCACGATAACGATGCGGGTTTAGACTAGGGTAGGACCACCATGACCGGACAGCAGAAAAACACCTCCTCAGCCCCCGCTTCAGGGCACAGCTCCGGGTCCTCGGAAACGCCTCGTACCTTCAAGGTCGGTTTTCTGCTGGTGGACAATTTTACCCTGTTTGCGCTGGCCTCTTCCATTGAGCCTTTGCGCATGGCCAACCAGTTGTCGGGGAAAGAACTCTACAGCTGGCAGTTGCTGTCGGCCAGCGGCGAGCCGGTCAGTGCCAGTGACGGCATTTCCATTGGCGCCGACAGTTCACTGTCCGAGCCCTGTGATTTTGATCTGGTGATTGTTGTCGGCGGCGTCAACATCACGCGCAGCTTCAACCAGAAGCAACTGGCCTGGCTGCGCGCCATGAGCCGACGTAAAGTCACCCTTGGCGCCGTCTGCACCGGCAGCTACGTGCTGGCCATGGCCGGCGTTCTTGACGGCTACTCCTGCAGCGCCCACTGGGAGTGCCTGGCGGCCCTGCAAGAGCAGTTCCCGAAGGTCAACTGCACAACACAGTTGTATACCGTGGACCGCGATCGCATTACCTGCACCGGTGGCGGCGCGCCCCTCGACATGATGCTGACCGTGGTGACCCGACATCATGGCACCGCGCTGACCAGTGGCATCTGTGACATGTTCGTCTACGACCGTGTGCGTGCCGATACCGAACAGCAGCGCGTGCCGCTGCGCCGCCTGCTGACGTCGGAACAGCCCAAACTGGCCGAAATCACCGAATTGATGGAGAACAATATCGAGGAGCCCATAGAGCTCGACGAACTGGCGCACTTTGTCGGCGTCTCCCGCCGCAAGCTGGAGCGTCTTTTCCTCAAGCACCTGGGCTGCACGCCTTCGCGCTATTATCTGAAACTGCGACTGGATCGGGCGCGCCAGCTGCTCAAGCAGACCACGCGGTCGATCATCGAAATTTCCTCCATGTGCGGCTTCGTGTCACCGCCGCACTTCAGCCGCTGTTATCGCAAATACACCGGTCGCTCGCCGAAGGAAGAGCGTGCAGCAGTCTGGGCACTGAAAGAAGTGCAGGCCAGTGGCGAGGGTCTGGATATCGACTTCCTGACGCCCAGCCGGTCGGCGCGGGCGCTGCAGGCGGCACAGGCCGAGCCCAGCTACGGCGCGGTCAACTTCATGGCCATGCCGCTGGCCGGCAGCGGACGCAAATCAACAGGCTCCTGAATACGCAATTGAGAGTGTTATCACTGGCCGCATTCCTGCGGCCTTTTTTATGGCCCCGGAGCGACTGCCGATATTGGACCTGTGACTGTCGTTTCCAGTGAATCCGACACACTGCCCCCTTTCTATACTCGACTTCAATCATTCCAGACATGAACACGGGCAGAAAAGTCATGAAGATAGTGGTCCCGGTTAAGCGGGTGATAGACGCCTACGTCAAGGTTCGCGTGAAAAGTGATGGCTCCGGTGTCGACACCGAGAACGTCAAGATGGCACTCAACCCGTTTGACGAGATCGCGCTTGAGGCAGCTATGCGCCTCAAGGAGTCCGGTCAGGCGAGTGAAGTAGTGGCCGTCACTGCGGGCCCCGAAGCGGCTCAGCAGCAACTGCGCACAGCGCTGGCTATGGGTGCTGACCGAGCCCTGCATATCGACACACCCGCAGACATTCAGCCACTCGCCGTTGCCCGCTTGCTGGTCGCCATCTGCGATCGCGAGCAGCCGGATCTGGTGCTGATGGGAAAACAGGCCATTGATGATGACGCCAACCAGGTCGGCCAGATGCTGGCAGCCCTGCAGGGCTGGGCTCAGGGCACCTTCATCTCGGCTCTGGAGCCCGGAGAAGGTGAAGTGCTGGTCACCCGGGAAGTGGATTCCGGTCATGAGCGCCTGGCGCTGCCACTGCCCGCCGTCGTGACGGTTGATCTGCGCCTGAACGAACCGCGCTATCCGAAGCTGCCCGACATCATGAAGGCCAAGAAGAAACCCATCGAAGGGCTGACACCTGAGGAGTTGGCGGTCGATATCAGCACCGGTCTCTCTGTGCTGAAAGTCGAAGAACCACCGGCCCGCGTCGGTGGTGCCCGGGTAAACAGTGTCGCTGAACTGGTTGAAAAACTGCAGCAAGAAGCCAAGGTGATCTGATGAGCATTCTCGTATATGCCGACCATGACGGCAGCACCGTAACCCCCGCCACCCGGTCTGCGATTGCATGCGCACAGGTCATTGGCGAGCCCATTGATCTGCTGGTCACTGGCCATGACTGTGGCCCTGTGGCCGATTCGGCGGCGGGCATCCCCGGAGTCAATCGCGTCTTTCTAGCCGATGCCGAGCACCTGGGCCAGCAACTGGCGGAGAATGTTGCGCCGCTGCTCGAAAACCTGGCGCGCGACTATTCCTGTGTGCTGGCTGCGGCGACGCCGGCCGCCAAGAACATTCTGCCCCGCGTAGCGGCCCGCCTGGGCGTTCAGCAGATTTCCGAAATCGTCCGGGTCGTGTCTCCGGATACCTTCGTGCGGCCGATCTATGCCGGCAATGCCCTGGCGACCGTGCAGTCGTCCGACCCGATCAAGGTCATCACTGTGCGTGCGACTGCCTTCGATGCGGTCGCGGCAGACGGGGGCAATGCCTCTGTCGAGCCGCTGGATGCCGGTCAGGATGCGGGGCTTGCCCGCTACCTGGGCTCAGAACTGCATGCCAGCGAAGGCCCGGAACTGGCCAGCGCCAGAGTGGTGGTCTCCGGTGGACGCGGGGTCGGCTCGGCTGACAACTTCAGCCTGATCGAAGGGCTGGCCAAGGCGCTGGGTGGCGCTGTCGGTGCGAGCCGCGCTGCGGTCGATGCCGGCTATGTGCCCAATGATTTTCAGGTGGGACAGACCGGCAAGGTGGTTGCGCCCGAGCTTTATGTGGCCGTCGGTATTTCCGGCGCCATTCAGCACCTCGCGGGCATGAAAGAATCCAAGGTGATCGTGGCCATCAACAAGGACCCGGAGGCACCCATTTTTCAGGTTGCCGACTATGGCCTTGAAGCTGACCTGTTCACCGCAGTAGACGAATTCAGAGATGCACTGGCACCCTGAAACGAATGAATATCTTGAAAAGGCGGAGAATTCCTCATGGCTGAGTTTCCCCAAAGTGCAGACGTGGTCATTGTTGGCCTCGGTGGCATCGTCGGAGCATCGGTGGCACATCACCTGGTCGAGCGCGGCTGGAGCAATATTGTCGGTATCGACAAGTCGGGCATTCCCACGGACATCGGCTCGACAGCGCATGCATCAGACTTCTGTTACATGACCGCTCACGACCAGTTGACCTGCTGGACTGCAACCTACAGTGCCGACTTTTTCACCAAAATGGGCCATTACGAACGCATTGGCGGTCTTGAAGTCGCCCGCGTCGGTGATGACGGACGGATGGACGAACTGAAGCGTAAGGTCGCTTCAGGCAAGGCCTTTGGTACCAATGTCAGCCTGATCAGTGCCGCCGAGGCAAAAGAGAAGTTTCCGTTGCTGGAAGAAGACATGATCCAGGGCGCCATGTGGGACCCTGACGCCGGGCTGGTCAAGCCCCGCTCACAGACGGTCGCTGGTGAACTGATCGAGAAGGCCGAACAGGCCGGACACCTCAAGAGCTTCGCCAACACCCCCGCGACTCGGCTCGACATTCAGGACGGCCGCATTGTGGGTGTGGAAACGCATCGGGGTTATATCGCTGCCAAACATGTGGTGGTGTGCGCCGGGCTCTGGGGTCGCCTGATAGCCGAGATGGCAGGCGAAGACCTGCCCGTGATGCCGGTGGACCACCCGTTGGTCTACTTCGGGCCTTACGACGAATTTGCCGAAACCGGCAAGGAAATCGGATACCCCCTGCTGCGTGACCAGGGCAACTCCGCCTACATGCGCGACACCGGCGACCCCAAGACCTCGGAAGGCGGCCAGATCGAATGGGGCTACTATGAAGAGAACGCTCCGCGCCTGGTCCATCCGCGCGATCTGCTGGAAAAGGAGCAGGCTCGGTTGTCACCCTCGCAGCGCGATCTGGACATGGAACAGATCATGGAGCCGCTGGAACGGGCCATGGAGCTGACACCCATTCTGGGTGAGCTCGGTTATGACGAAAAGCGCTCCTTCAACGGACTGCTTCAGGTCACTACCGACAACGGCCCCTCGATTGGCGAGTCGGTCAAGGTGCGTGGCCTGTGGTATGCGGTTTCGGTCTGGGTAAAGGACGGTCCGGGTATGGGCAAGCTTGTGGCCGACTGGATGACAGACGGCCGCACCCACATCGACCATCACAGCATCGATGTATCCCGCTTCTACGACTTCCAGAAGACCGAACACTACATTACCGAACGCTGTTACGAGTCCGCCTTCAAGATCTACAATCCGGCTGTGCACAATCGTGAACCCTATTCGCATGCGCGGGGCATCCGGCGCAGCCCCTTCTGGCCGCGCGAAGAGGCGTTGGGTGGCCACTTCATGGAACTGGGCGGCTGGGAACGGGCGCACGGCTATGCGAGCAACGAACACCTGCTGGAAAAGTATGCCGACCGGGTGCCGGAACGGCAGAACGAATGGGACAACCGACACTTCTGGCGCGTATCCAATGCCGAGCATCTGGCGCTGTCTGACGATGTGGGCATGATCAACCTCTCCCACTTTGCAGTTTATGATGTATTTGGCAACGATGCCGAGGCCCTGCTGGAATATCTCAGTGTGGCTAAGGTGGGTGCTGATACCCCCATTGGCAAAGGGGTTTATACGCACTTTCTGGACAGTGAAGGCGGTGTGCGTGCCGACCTGACCATTATCCGCCTGGGGCAGACCCACTACCGCATGATCGATGGCGCCGACGCCGGCAACCGCGATTATGTCTGGATGCAGCGCATGGCGGAAGACCGGGGGCTGGACAGTGTCTGGATCCAGGATCTGACCGAGCAATGGGCTTGTCTGGGCGTTTGGGGCCCCAATGCCCGCGCCACCCTAGAAAAGGTAGCCGATCAGCCAGATGCCTGGTCAAATGAGAACTTCCCGTTTGCTCACTGGAAAACGCTCACCCTCAAGGGCATTCCGGTCTCTGCTTTCCGTATTTCCTACGTCGGCGAGCAGGGCTGGGAGCTGCATGTGCCATTCGCTTACGGCCTGGCGCTTTGGGATCTGATTCATGATCTGGGCGTCACACCGGTGGGCATTGAAACCTATGCCAACAGTCGTCGTCTCGAGAAGAGCCTGCGCCTGCAGAATGCGGATCTGCTGACCGAATACAATCTTTACGAGGCCGGGCTGGCCCGACCCAAGGTCAAGGCGGCAGACTTCCATGGCAAGGCCGCCTATTTGGCACAGCGGGAGCTGGAGCGTCAGTCTGCCTATCTGTGCACCATGACCATGATGGACAATACGGATGCACAGGGTGTGGCCCGCTATCCGGTGGGCGCCTGCCCGATCATGGATCCGGAGTCCGGTGAGGTGCTGGTGGATGACAAGGGCCGCCGCTCCTACACCACCAGCATTGTCTACGGGCCCAGTGTCGGCAAGAACATCTGCCTGGGCTACATACCGAAAAGCTATGCCGAAGAAGGCCGTGAACTGCTGATCGAGTACTTCCACGAGCAGTACCGGGTGCGCATCGAAGGCGTGGGCTACAAGCCGCTGTACGATCCGGAGAACGAGAAGCCGCGGTCATAGGTGAACCCCGGTCGTCGAGGCAGGGGATTGAAGCATGCCCCGTCGTGGTCCGTGCTATCAGCGGGTCAGGGCAACAGACCGCAAACAGTGGCGCCTTGAATCCGCCGCTCACTGGTCCCGGTCGGGCGGGCCACAACTCGCTGTCGCTCAGACAT
>NZ_JAIUMC010000111.1 GCF_022565775.1 Natronospirillum sp. | reverse complement strand
TGTCGACTGCTCTCCCACTTGATCTGCATCAGCCAGTGCGCTGACAGGTCTTGACGTTCAGCAATTACCTACCACAATAGAGGTAACCTTCGCATTGCCATAAGGATTCTTTATGCGCGCATGGATCAAGCCCGGTTACGGGCTGCTGCTTTTGCTGCTATTACTGCCGCTGCTGATTGCAGCCCCCCGCCTGCTGACCCTCTGGGACGGCGGTCTGGCCGGTGCGCTTCGAGTCTTCGGGCTGGCCACCGGTATCCTGGGTATGGCCGCCCTGTTGCTGGCGGCGGCTCTCAGTATCCGGCTCCCCTCGCTGGATCGCTTTTTTGGCGGGCTGCCTCAGTTGTGGCTGGTGCATCGAGGGCTGGGTTTCAGTGCCTTCATCCTGATCATGGCCCATGCTCTGCTGTTGAGCCTGGCAGCAGCTCCGGCCAGCCTCGAAGCGGCCCTGATAACACTGTTCCCACCCTTGGACAACTGGCCAGTATGGTCGGGCTGGGGCGCATTGATTCTGATGGTAGTTTTTCTCGGGCCAACCTTCCAGTTCTTTGGCAGGCCTCATTACCAGCGTTGGAAGACGCTGCATCTTCTGGCTATTCCCACGACGCTTCTGGCCCTGGCACACCTGTTTCCTCTGGCCGGGGAATTCTGGTTATGGCTGCTGCTGGCGGTTCTAGCAGTAGGTGCCATGTTCTGGCGCAAAGGGCTGTCACCGCACCTCGGGCGCTATGAATACGAGGTCGTTGGTGCTGAAAAACTGGTGCGCGATGTGGTCGAGGTGCAGCTCAAGCCCGTGGGCAAGACCATGCCCTATGAAGCAGGGCAGTTTGTTTATCTGACCCCGCTCGACGACAATCTGTCCGCCGGGTTTAATGAGGAACACCCCTATACCATTGCCTCCAGCCCGGAAGACCCGATTCTGCGCATCGGTATCAAGGATCTCGGAGATGCCAGCCATGCCATACAGACCGTCACGCCGGGGACAAAAGCCTGGGTCGAGGGCCCGTATGGTGATTTCTATGAGCGGCTGTTTCCCGAGCGCAACCAGCTTTGGCTGGCCGGAGGCATTGGTGTAACACCCTTTGTCGGCGGCGCCCGGCACCTGAGAGATGCCGATGAACTGCCTGGCCATGCCGGGCGCAAAGATGCCCATGCCCACCTGTTCTATCTCGGGCGGGATCATGTACGTGCCTATTATCTGGATGAACTGCTCGATATTGGCGAGCACCATGATCGGCTGGCAGTAACGCCGCACTACTTCAGGGACGAAGGACCGATGAGCCATGACTTCTTGCTCAATCATTGCCCTGACTTCGCGGAGCGAGAGATCTACATGTGCGGTCCACCCGCGATGATTGATCACCTGAAACAGATATTCAAGCGAGCTGGTGTACCGAGCTCACGCATTCACAGCGAGGTCTTTGATTTCCTATGAACAAGATTGCTTACACCCTTTTCATTGCTTTCGTGGCCAGTGTTCTGACATTGGCAGCGGTCAACGCCCTTACCTCAGACACTGATTCTGATGAGGATTTGCGTGAAATTTCCCTGGACGAACTGGCAGAGCATGACAGCGAGGACAGCTGTTGGAAGGCGATCAATGACCGTGTCTATGATATTACCGATTACATTCCCAACCACCCGACGCCAGAGCATGTGATCACCGAGTGGTGTGGCAAGGAATCAACAGAAGCCTGGGAAGATATTGCCGGGGGTCGCGGCCACAGCTCCAGTGCGGCAGCCATGCTTGAGCGTTATCGCATCGGGGTTGTTGCCGGCTCCGGGCTTACAGAGGCAGATCTTGAAGAGGACACCTCACCGTCAGAGACAGAGCGCACGAACGGTTCGCAAGAGCGGCCGGCAGCGTCTGTCAGTGGCGACGCAAAGTGGGCTGATGGTTCCTATTATGCGGAACTTGAGCCGGATGACCGCGGCTGGACGCCGTTCGTCGAGCTGACCATCAAGGATGGCCGTATCGTGGGTGTTCACTATGATGAAATACAGCGTGATGAAGACGGCGATGTGACCGACAGCAAGCTGCAAAATTATGGCTATGCTGCCAACTGGCGCAACAACAGGGATTCGGACGTTTCACAGCTTTCGGCATTCCCCGGATATGTAGAGCAGTTGCTCCGCGCTGGCGACCCGCAGGGCGTGGATGGCATCAGTGGCGCCACATCGACCTTTGACAGCTTTACCGCGGCTGTCGAGGCAGCGCTGGCTGATGCCGAGACAGTAGAAGCCAGTGCCGCAGATATTCCCGATGCCAAAGGGGGTTACGAGGATGGTACCTATTATGCCGAAACCGAACCCAATGAACGCGGTCAGCTGGCGATGATCGAGATAACGGTTCGCGACGGATACATCTACAGCGTTCACTATGATGAGATCGGTCGAGATGAAGACGGCTCCGTTACCATGAGCAAGCGCACCGACTATGGCTATGCAGAGCGCTGGCGCAATGCGGTCGACAGCGGCGTAAGTCAGCTGTCTGCCTTCCCGGCCTATGTGCGCCAGTTGATTGAAACCGGCGATCCAGACGCTGTGGATGGCATTTCGGGGGCAACCAGCACCTATGACTGGTTCCGCGAGGTGTCTGCCAGTGCCCTGGAAGGTGCTCAGTAACGCTGTGGATACAGGCGACCCGGGTCGCCTGCTGCCACCGGCTTGAACCCGGTGGTGACAAGCCCTTACTATCCGGTTGACCCGAAGGTGAGTACGCTTCGTAAGGTCAAACATGAATCAGAGGATAGTAGAGGAGTTTTCAATGTCGACCCTTCAACCCGTTCTGGTATTGCCCGGCAGTCGCCGCGAAGGGGCTGTCAGCGGCCGAGTACTGGCTGCGATCGTCAGTCGCCTGGAAGGTCAGGGCATGCAGGTCGACGTGGTGCGCTCCGCTGACCTTACGGCGCCGTTGTATGATGGCGACCTGGAAGAAAAAGAGGGCGTTCCGGACAGCATCAAGCAATTGAACGAGCGTATGCAAAACGCCAGCGCGCTGGTCGTGGTCTCACCGGAATACAATGGCTTGTTCCCGCCTCTGCTCAAAAACACCCTGGATTGGATGAGCCGAACTACCGACGGGCAACCCGGCGCGAAAGTCTTTCGTGGCAAGCCGGTGCTGCTGGTTGGTTCATCGCCGGGCGCCAATGGCGGCCTGCGTGCTTTGCCGCATCTGCGCACCCAGATGGCCAATCTGGGCATGAATGCCTATGGCCCGCAACTGGCCGTGGGTCAGGCGGATCAGAAAATCGATGAGCAAGGCACTGTGACCGATGAGAGCCTGGCCAAACGGATGGATGGCCTGGTGGCCGGCTACGTCGAGTTCGCGCAGCGCCTCAGCGCCTGATACAAAAAAGGCCCTCCGGAGGAGGGCCTGTAAGGTGAGCAATGAGGGCTCACTGTTGCGCGTCAATCGAACCTGTCAGCACAGCCGCAGGCAGCGTTACTGGGGAGCAACATCCACCAGCACGTGGCTGTATCGGACCCGGTCACTGCCTTCGGCGGCGTTGGTTTGTGCGTTTACCCGAAGGGTGACTTTATAGGTCGGGTCGTCTTCATAAGACGTGCTGACGGCCTCTATTGCACCGCTGGTCAGCATCTCGATGGCCGTATCCCGGTAGTTGGTCTGGTACAGGATGTCGTCATTGGTGACCGCTTTGGAGTTGTTGCTACCTGGCCACCAAATGTTGTCAATATTGCTGGTGTTCCCTGCAAACTCGATGTCATAGCTTTCCGAATCAGGGTGCCAGATGAACCGGTCGCCTTCCTGCAGGTAGTGAGTGGTTACATCGCGGATGTCCAGCGGGGCGTCGACAATGGTCTGTGCACCGGCGACATCGACGATGTAGACGCCACCAGCCCCCACAACGGTCATGGTAACCCGAGGTTCGCCGTTCACGGTTTCTTTTACCGTATCCAGCGCAGTGGTTTCATCGACACCGAAGCCAAACCGCACCTCAGCCTGCTGAACCATCTGGATCAGACGGGTTTCGCGAGCGCGTTCCGAGAAATGCGTATCAGTGACACCCCAGCGGAATACACCCATGCCGCCGTCAAACTGCGCCGTATTGTCGGTGTAGCCGTTGACCAACAGGTTATGCGGTGAGCCCTGACGGATCATTGGTATGGTCTGGGTGTCGCCATCGTTCAGTTTGCCACCACCCTGCACGGCAGCACCGGCTGACGTGCCGCCGATGACCAGGTCGCCCTCAGCGTGACGCTCCAGGATCCGCTTCAGTTCGTCGCTTTCAACGCGCTGTCCACTCTCGTCATAGGTGACAAGAGCATCGAAAGTACGAACCTGGTCGCCACCGTTGATGAAGATGCCATCGGCTTCCGCGATCATGTCGGCCAGGCCGTTTTCACAGGCGGTCTTGTGGGCATCGAAGTAGTCCGGGAACAGCAGGTCCAGGTGCGCCGCAGAGGCCAAGCTGGCGTGCTGGGCGCCCAGCCAGTCACAGGAGCTGCTGTCACGGGCCTGACGGTAGGCCCGGTCCAGGGGCAGCCACTCGGCGTCGGCTCCGGCCAGGTTGAACAGATCGACATAGTAGTCAGCTGCCGCATAGCTGTTGGCGCCTGAAGACGTCATGACCAGCACTCTCGGGGTGTCAGTGTCACCGGTCTTGCGGGCCAGTTCTACAAAGGATTCGTAGATGGCCACTGAATCCTGATTGGTGCTGTCGGACAGGCTGGCGAATTCACGCGCCCGTTCGAAGTCGGTCAGCGGATCGATCAGCAGTTCCAGCGTCTTGTAACGCACCACGGCTGGCAGGCTGTTCCAGAGTTGGCCGCCGTTGTCGAAGCCATCGTTCAGGAGAACGGCTGAGAAAGCATCACGAAAGTCGTCGCGTTCATCGTAAACCAAGGGGTCACCGTCGTTCTCGTCGAGCATGTGTTGCAGAACCAACACGGTCCCTTCTCCTTCCTCTTCATTGAACCAGTTAGCTGCTTCAATGGCGTCAATGTTGTCTTGATCAACGCGGAAGGGTGCAGGAGGATTGCTGCCGGGATCTTCAGATTCGCTGGTGATGTAGAGAAGAATGTCGTACCAGTCATTCAAATCCATGGTGTTCCACAGGTCATCACCGTCAGCCAGCACTTCACCATCAAGTGAAGCCGCTGAAATGGCCGCGATCAACTCGTCCTGGTTCCGCGTTTCGGCATTATCGACAATGTCGTCAATCACATCGGTCAATGCTTTCTGGTCATCATCCAGCGTATCGGCCGGCAGGTTGTCGACCATATGCTGCACGTCGGCAGCCTTGGCGCTGGTCACAGTGTAGTTGAGACGTTCGTCGGCCTTGCGCAGACCTTCGAAAGTAGCGTACTGGGCACTGCTGCTGTCGAACCAGACAGCATCACCATCCACGCCATCAGGCAGGTCTTCAGTGGTGTCCGCATCCGTCACGGCAATAAAGGCGTTGCGAAAGTCCTGCCAGTCGTCATAGATCGCATCACCGTCGGCTAGCAACTCGTCGCGCAGGTGGTTCAGGATGATCTCCGCGCCGTCGCGGAAATCCGGGTCAGCGTCCCAGGCAGAGTCGGCCAGCAGGGTGTCGATTTTCTGCTCGCTGAGCTCCACGGGCTCACTGGCGGCCAGTGCTACGGTAACATCGGCCAGTTCCGGGTGGTCAGCCACCCGCTGATCCCAGTAGGCATCCCAATCTTCACAGCTGCCCTGAAAGGCGCTTGAGCAAACGCCGGCAGAGCCGCCCACCAATTGGTTGGTAGCGCCAATACTTCTGTCGGTGCTGCTGTTGCAGGCGGCAAGGGTCAGAGTCAGTGCACTGACGCCAATCAGGCGCCAATTGAATTTCAGTCTGGTGTCAGTCATTTTTGTTGTCCTGTCGTGCGGGTATCAGTCGCATGCGCCCGACGCCTGAGATGGCGCCAAGGACTCTCGCTGATACGGTTATCGGTTGTATGAATCAGGCAATGACAGGGGAGTGGGCTATTCGTCAAACCACTCGCTGAGATAGAAGGGGTCAATGGGGAAGGCCCGGAAGCCTTTTACTTTTTTGATCATGGCGGATTCACGTTGTTCCGTTATGTTTTGTTTGTCAGGATCGCGCAACGTTTCCATGTTGTGGTCAGTTCATGACCACTATCCAGTTAGCCTAAACTGTCGTTTAAATAAAAGTGAACTCTTATTGGGTGTCGCATAAGTTCAAATGGGGTTTGTTATGGCGACATATCGAAAGAAAAGGCGACGGCTTGCGAGCAGTGTTGGTGCGCACCTTGCCCAGTCGCGGTGCGTTGGGCTACAACTACAGACAGACTTGATGGCTTTTTGAGGTGCTGTGATGGCAACTTCCCGATACCCCCAGGCGGAGAAAGCACTGGCTGACACTCACGAGGTGCAGAACCAGCCGCCGCTGCTGGAAGACTACAATACCTATCTCGGCGATCAGGCCGCGCAGGAAATGACGGCAAGGTTCGGTGCAGGGCGCCACGAGCAGGCACTGATTGATCATGGCGCACTGACCGGATCCGCGGCCATGATCGAACTGGGCTTTCAGGCCAATGCACATAAACCCGAACTCCATACTCACGACCGTCGTGGCCACCGGATTGACGAGGTCCGCTTTCATCCGGCCTATCACCAGTTGATGCAAACCGCATTGGAGCAGGGCCTGCACAGCTCACCCTGGACCGACCCAGGGCCGGGGGCGCACGTCAAACGGGCACTGAAATATTACCTGCATGCTCAGGTGGAGGCTGCTCATGGCTGTCCGGTCACCATGACCTTTGCCGCCATGCCCACACTGCGTAAGAACAAGGCGATTGCCGAGGACTGGTTGCCGAAGGTGTTTGCCCGGGCCTACGACGGGCGCAATGTACCGTATACGCACAAGCAGGCGCTGACCCTGGGCATGGCCATGACCGAAAAGCAGGGCGGCTCCGATGTCAGAGCCAACACCACTGTCGCCCATCCACTGGAGACCCGGGGTGGTCTGAAAAGCTATGAGTTGGTCGGGCACAAGTATTTTGTCTCGGCGCCCATGAGCGATGCATTTCTGGTCCTGGCGCAGGCGCCGGAGGGGCTGTCGTGCTTTCTGCTGCCGCGCTGGCGCCCGGATGGCAGCAAGAACCCGCTGCAGATACAGCGCCTGAAAAACAAGATGGGCAATGTGGCCAATGCGTCCAGTGAAACCGAATTGCGCGGTGCGCTGGCCTGGCTGATCGGCGAGCCGGGGCGGGGCGTGCGCACCATCATCGAGATGGTGGCGCTGACACGCTATGACTGCATGATCGGCTCCAGTGCCGGCATGCGTCAGGCCACCGCTCAAGCCATCCATCATTGCCGACACCGCAAGGCCTTTGGCGCGGCACTGAGCGAGCAGCCGCTGATGCAGAATGTGCTGGCAGACCTGGCACTGGAGAGCGAAGCCGCACTGGCCTACACGCTGCGCATGGCGCAGGCGCTGGACAATGCGGATGATGAGAATGAACAGCGGCTGATTCGCATCGGCACGGCCATCGGCAAATACTGGATCTGCAAGCGCACGCCGCAACATGCCTATGAAGCCATGGAATGCATCGGCGGCAGTGGCTTGATGGAAGACTGCATCATGCCGCGCCTGTTCCGGGAATCACCGGTGAACGCTATCTGGGAGGGCAGTGGCAACATCCAGTGTCTGGATGTACTGCGCAGCATGGACAAGGAGCCGGATGCACTGGAGGTCTTCATGGCGGAGGTCAGTCTGGCAGCTGGCGCTCATCCGCTGTTCGATGACTTCATGGCAAGTCTTCAGGAAGAACTGGAAGAGACCGACAACCTCTCCTATCGCGCTCGTACCCTGACCGAACACCTGGCGCTTGCGATGCAGGCGTCACTGCTGTTGCGTGGTTCGAACATGGCGGTTGCCGATGCCTTCTGCCAGAGCCGCCTGCAGCCCGGCATTGCGCTGAATTACGGCAACCTGCCGGCTGGTGTGGATTGCGCGGCCATCATAGAGCGGGCAGCGCCCGTTCAATAACGCCAATTCAAACGGTCAAAAATGAACGCCATCACCCAGGCCGGGCCTATCATCAGAAACTGGATATCTTCGAAGAACGAAGGCTTCTTGCCCTCGATATGGTGCCCGACAAACTGGCCAACCCAGAGGATGGCGAACACAACGACGCTGGTAATCAGCACCCCAGTGACGCCCACCAGGCCCTGCAACCCGGCCAAACTGAGATAGCATAGCAGCGTAAAGGCTGCCATGCCCAGCGTCAGCGGCCAGGACAGCCGCGCGTAGAAGCCCACAATGACAAGTAACCCTAGGGTTGCCCAGTTGAACCAGGGCAGGGCAGCCATGAAGGCGGGCTGCGGGATGACCCACAGCAGGCCGACGATACTCCAGAAAATACCGGGCACACAGACCCAGTGGATCTTCTTGTTGGTCGGGTTCTGGTGGCTGACGGCATAGGCATCAAGCCAATCTTCAATGGTTCGAGCCATCCTCTGTACTCTTACACGATGAACCTGTTTCCGGTTTTAGCACTGGCAGCGACAACTGACAACCTCGAATCAGTTGCGGATGGTGTGAACAGAGGCAAAGGGCACAGGGCTTCCGAAGGCTTCGGCCAGTGGCAGCTCGCAGTGCAGGTGCATAAAGGCGCGTATCACGCCGGCATGGGTCACCACCAGGGCCTGTGGCGGCAGATCAGCCAGCATGGACTGGCAGCGTGCAATAAAGGCGGGCACGGACTCTCCATCCGGAAAGGCAAAGCCGTATGGATCTTTGGCCCAGCTATCGAGTGCGGGGCGTGGGATATCGTCCCAGCGCTGGCCTTCCCAGGCACCGAAATGGACTTCACGCAGGCGTTCGTCCAGCTTTACTGATCGCCCCCGGCTCAGAGCACTGGCAATTTCGGAGCAGCGTGTCGAGGGGCTGGAAAAAATGGGTGTATCGGGCTGCAATGCCCAGTCAGGCAACTGGACTGCAACCGATTCTGCCGTGGTCTGTGCGGGTTCGGCCAGCGGGATATCATGCCAGCCATAGCACACGTCTTTGCGCGCCGGTGGTCCGTGGCGTACCAGACACAGGTCCATGATCAGAGCCAAAGGGCAGGTGCGGCCAGCCCCAAAAGCCATACCAGCTCGGTCAGCACCACACTGGCCCCAAGACCGTCTCCGGTGTAGCCACCCAGGTGTCGTTTCAGTGTCCACCCCCAGTAGAGAGCGACCAGACTGACCGCAATCAGGCTGACAAAGCCGGTACCGCTGATCAGCGCGACCAGCATCACACCCATTGTGGCGAGCGCCAGGCGACGACCGCTGAAGCCCTCTGCCACCGGCTTGACCTTGCTCTCTCCGGTACGTGTCACATAGGGCAGCAGGCGCATCAGCAGCAGAGGGGTCAGTCGGCTGATACAGGGGGACACCAGCAGGGCCAGCCAGATCAGGTCCGTGCTGACCAGAAGCGCCCATTTCAGCCCCAGCGCCATCACCAGCGCCACCGCTCCATAGGTGCCGATGCGGCTGTCCTTCATGATGGTCAGCCGCTGTTCCCGGTCTGCACCGCCGCCCAGCGCGTCGACACTGTCAGCCAGGCCGTCCTCATGAAAGGCGCCGGTCAGCCAAAGATGAACGGCGAGCACCAGCAGAATGGCCACCAGAGGCGTCCAGACGAGAATGAACAGGCTGTACAGGCCCGCATAGAGGGCGCCCAGCAACAGGCCGACCAGCGGAAAATAGAGGCTGCACTGGTTCATCAGTTGC
The DNA here is from genome assembly GCF_022565775.1 of Natronospirillum sp. Classification (GTDB taxonomy): domain Bacteria; phylum Pseudomonadota; class Gammaproteobacteria; order Pseudomonadales; family Natronospirillaceae; genus Natronospirillum. The sequence goes on along the minus strand of NZ_JAIUMC010000111.1, from coordinate 173 downwards.
GGACTGTAGTCGATGCGCAGTGGCATCGGTATACGAGTCAGAAACCCCACGGCGAGCCAGAACGCCTGCCATTCGCGGCGCAGGCTGAAACGGGCCGGATCATCCACGGTCTGCATAGGCGTTCTCAGCTTTCCGGTTCAGCCGGCCCGGAAACACCGGCACTGTCGAACGTG
>NZ_JAIUMC010000110.1 GCF_022565775.1 Natronospirillum sp. | reverse complement strand
GAACTATCGTGGGAGCGCACCCCGTTGCGCGATGGGGCCGCAGGCCCCTGACCAAATCGGCCAGCGGGGTGGCCTCCTACGGAACACAGGCACCTGAACTATCGTGGGAGCGCACCCCGTTGCGCGATGGGGCCGCAGGCCCCTGACCAAATCGGCCAGCGGGGTGGCCTCCTACGGAACACAGGCACCGGAACTATCGTGGGAGCGCACCCCGTTGCGCGATGGGGCCGCAGGCCCCTGACCAAATCGGCCAGCGGGGTGGCCTCCTACGGAACACAGGCACCGGAACTATCGTGGGAGCGCACCCCGTTGCGCGATCGGCCGTCAGGCCGTTACAACAGCCCGCGGGCGCGGGCCTTTTCCTGAATCGCGTCCAGCACCTCTTCAATGGTCAGGTGCGTGCTGTCGATGGTCTCGGCATCATCGGCCGGCAGCAGCGGAGATTCGGCCCTGTTGCGGTCTCGCTCATCACGCGACTGCACGTCGGCCAAAATGGATTCAAAGTCGGCGTCGCTGCCGCTTTCCTGCAACTGGGCAAGGCGGCGCTTGGCCCGCTCATTGGCACTGGCTGTGAGAAAGATTTTCAGATCGGCATCGGGAAATACCACCGTGCCCATGTCACGGCCATCTGCCACCAGGCCAGGCGCGGTCCGAAACGCCCGCTGCCGCTCAAGCAGGGCCTTGCGCACCTCCGTATGGGCCGCAACGCGCGAGGCGGAAGCGCCTGTTTCCTCGGTGCGCAGCACTTGGGTCACATCATCACCTTCAAGCAAGACTCTGCCTCTATTGACATCAAAGTAGATGTCCAGATGTTCTGCCAGAGTGGCGACGTCCTCGGCAGCGTCCAGGTCTATACCATGATTGTGTGCCGACAGTGCGGTGAGTCGATAGAGTGCCCCGGAGTCGAGAAAATGCCATTGAAGCCGGCTTGCCATCAACTGGCTGAGCGTACCCTTGCCGGCGCCACTGGGGCCGTCAATGGTCAATACGGGTGCTTTTTTGCTGTTATTACCTGCCATGGTGTCTACCCGGTTCGTTCATCAAGTATGCGGGAAAAATAATCACGCGCGTGCTTGGCACGACGGAACACGGTATGGAGCGCCTCCCCATCACCGGCAGCCAGAGCGGCGCGCACGGTGTGCAGATGGTCCATATATCGATCCAGTACGTCCAGTGTTGCCTGATCATTGGCCAGAAAAATGTCATGCCACATGGTGGGGTCGCTGGCGGCAATGCGGGTAAAATCCCGGAAGCCGCCGGCGGCATAATGGAAAATCTCGTATTTTTCCGACTCCTGCGCCAGGCTGTCCACCAGCGCAAACGCCAGCAGATGCGGCAGGTGGCTGGTGGCCGCCAGCACCTCATCATGCCGATCCACCGTCATCAGTTGCACCGTCGCCTCGACCTGCTCCCACAGGGCACGAACACAGGCCGTGGCGGTGGGGTCGGTATCCGACCCCGGGGTCAGGATGACCTGATGGCAGTGATAAAGGTCGGGGTTTGCGGCATCAACACCACTGAACTCGGAGCCGGCAATCGGATGGCCGGGCACCAGCCACGCGGGCACCTGGCCGAACACGGCCTCTGCGGCATCCCGCACTACCCCTTTCACACTGCCCACATCCGTCAGTACGGTGCGACCATCGGCCAGCGCCGGCGCCAACTGTTCGAACACGTTGCGCAGGCTCAGCACCGGCACGGCCAGCACCACTACATCGCTGCGGCGGCACAGGTCGAGCAGATCTGTACAGCCTTCATCTATATAGCCCAGCTCAAGCGCCCGGGCCAGAGTGGCATCCGACTGATCTGCACCTAGAATGCGCAACCTGCTTTCGCGCTTGCGCAGGGCCGCCGCCAGTGAGGCGCCAATCAGCCCCAGGCCGACAATGCCCAGTGTTGCAAACGGTCTTTCGGGTGTCGACACAGTCATTCAGAGAACGGCCATAGGGTATGACCCCAGCAGCTTGACTTCGACGGCCTTTTCTTCGACCCGGCTCAGGACCTGCTGCACATTCTCGTCGTCCAGATGGCCCTTGAAGTCGATAAAGAACACATAGGCCCAGTTTCCGCTGGGCGCTGGCCGGGTTTCAAGACGGGTCATGTCGATACCCTGCTCGCTGAACGGCTTGAGCAGTTCGAACAGAGCCCCCGGGCCATTGCGCATGGAGACAATGATACTGGTCTTGTCCTGCCCGCTGCGCGGCACCGATTCACGACCGATAATAAGGAAGCGGGTCGAGTTTTCCGGGTGGTCTTCGATCTTCGGTGAAATGATTTCCAGGCCATACAGCTCGGCCGCCATACTGCCGGCGATGGCCGCGGCATTCCATTCGGTATTGACCCGTTTGGCGGCTTCCGCATTGCTGTTGACCGGCACGCGCTCTACATGCGGCATGTGCGCATCAAGCCACTTGCGGCATTGGGCCAGCGATTGCTGATGCGAATAAATGCGGGAGATCGAATCCTGCCGGGTGTTGGGGCCGATCATCAAGTGCTGATGGATGCGCAGCTCCACCTCACCACAGATCTTGAGATTGGAGTTGAGGAACGTATCCAGCGTGTGGTTGACCACACCTTCGGTGGAGTTCTCGACCGGCACCACACCATAGTTGACCGCCCCGGCCTCCACATCACGGAACACCTCGTCGATGGCAATCAGCGGCTTGGTCTCGACCCACTGGCCGAAATGCTTGATGGCCGCCTGCTGGGTAAAGGTGCCCTCAGGGCCCAGATAGGCCACCTGCAGGGTATTTTCCAGCGCCAGACAGGCAGACATGATCTCTCTGAACAGGCGGGCCATGTCTTCTTGATTCAGCGGGCCCGAATGCCGCGCCATCACGCGCTGCAGCACCTGGGCTTCGCGCTCCGGGCGGTAGAACAGCGGCGGCTCGGCCTGCCCCTCATCGCGCGCCTGCAGTTTGACCTCGGCCACCCGCTGCGCGCAGGCGGCCCGGTCACTGATCAACTGCTGAAGCTGCTCGTCGATACTGTCGATCTGGTCGCGCAGCGCCAACAGTTCTTTCTGGTCAGCCACTGGGGGCTGGGTCTTGTCTTTGCCATCAGCCATGGATCGTCAGCCTCATAGGGTCAAACTCAGTCATCGGTCTCGTCACTGGCATCGTCGTCAGCCGCATCAGGCGTCGCCGAACCGGCTTCGTCATCGAGCGAGGCCACGGCGCCCTCTTCTTCCATTTCATCCACTTCTTCCGGCTCTTCGATCCGATCCACGCCAACCAGTTTCTCATCATTCGACAGGCGTATAATGCGCACTCCCTGGGTGTTGCGGCCGAGCACGGAAATTTCTTCGGCCCGGGTGCGTACCAGCGTGCCCTGATCCGAAATCAGCATCACCTGGTCGCCGTCGATCAGCTGAATGGCTGCCACCAGCGGACCGTTTCGTTCATTCACTACCATGGAGATGACCCCGCGCGTCGCCCGGCTCTTGGTCGGGAATTCGGCCGTCGCGGTGCGCTTGCCATAGCCTTTTTCAGACACGGTCAGCACGGTGGCGTCATCGTTGGGCAGCATGAGCGAGATCAGTCGATCGTCTTCGGCCAGGCGAATGCCGCGCACACCTCGTGCGGTACGGCCCATTTCGCGAACCGAATCTTCACTGAAGCGCACCGCCTTGCCCTGTTGCGAGAACAGCATAACCTCCTGCGAACCATCGGTGATGGCCGCCTGTACCAGATGGTCGCCCTCTTCCAGGCCCAGCGCAATCAGGCCATTGCTGCGACGGCGCGAGAACGCCTGCAGACTGGTCTTCTTGACGGTGCCCAGAGCCGTGGCCATGAACACAAAATGGTCTTCGGTATACTCGCGCACCGGCAGAATTGTGGTCACCCGTTCGGTTTCGTCCAACTGCAGGAGATTGACCAGCGGGCGACCCCGGGATTGGCGACCAGCCTGTGGAATCTGATAAACCTTCAGCCAGAAAACACGCCCGGCATCAGTGAAGCACAGCAAGGTGTCATGCGTGCTGGCAACCAGCAGCATATCGACGAAGTCTTCGTCCTTGACCCCCAGTGCCGATTTGCCGCGACCACCCCGGCGCTGCGCCTGGTAGCTGGTCAGCGGCTGGGTCTTGGCATAACCGGTGTGCGAAATGGTCACCACCATGTCTTCTTCGGTGATCAGGTCTTCCACCGAGAAATCTTCCCGGTTTTCGATGATCTCGGTGCGCCGGTCGTCTGAATACTCGTCGCGTACTGCAATGAGTTCTTCTTCGATGACTTCCATCAACCGCGCCTGACTGTTCAGGATGCGCAGCAGTTCGCCAATGTTCTCGATGATCTGTCGGTATTCATCGAGCAGTTTTTCATGCTCCATACCCGTCAGCTTCTGCAGGCGCAGATCCAGAATGGCCTGGGCCTGCTCGGGCGACAGGAAGTAGCGGTTGTCATGCACGCCAAAGCGCGGGTCCAGCTCCTCGGGGCGACAGGCGTCAGACCCGGCCCGTTCGAGCATGGCCGAGACATCACCCAGCTCCCAGGAGCGGCCGATCAGTCGCTCACGGGCTTCTTTTGCCGAGGGCGAGCCCTTGATCAGTTCGATCACCGGGTCGATGTTGTTCAGGGCGACCGCCAGGCCTTCCAGAATATGCCCACGCTCACGCGCCTTGCGCAGTTCAAACAGGGTACGCCGGGTCACCACTTCACGGCGGTGCCGGATGAAGGCTTCCAGCAGCTCTTTCAGATTGAGCGTGCGTGGCTGGCCGTCGACCAGGGCCACCGTATTGATGCCGAAAACCGATTCCATCTGGGTCTGAGCATAGAGGTTGTTCAGTACCACATCGGACATTTCGCCGCGCTTCAGTTCGATGGCAATGCGCAGACCGTCCTTGTCGGACTCGTCGCGCAGCTCGGAAATGCCCTCGATCTTCTTGTCTTTCACCAGCTCCGCGATCTTCTCGATCAGCCGGGCCTTGTTGACCTGATAGGGCACTTCCGTGACCACCAGAGTCTCGCGGCCGGTCTTCTCGTGGGCTTCGACATGGGTGCGCGCCCGCACATAGACGCGGCCACGACCGGTGCGGAAAGCGTCAACGATGCCCTTGCGGCCGTAAATAAAGCCACCAGTCGGGAAATCCGGGCCGGGAATGTGCTCCATCAGGTCATCGACGGCCAGTTCCGAGTCCTGCATCAAAGCCAGACAGGCGTTGATCACCTCGCCCAGATTGTGCGGCGGAATATTGGTCGCCATGCCGACTGCGATACCGGAGGAGCCATTGACCAACAGGTTCGGCACCCGGGTCGGCAATACTTCGGGGATCTGCTCGGTGCCGTCATAGTTGGGCACATAGTCGACCGTTTCTTTTTCCAGGTCGGCCAGCAGTTCATGGGCAAACTTGTCCATGCGCACTTCGGTGTAACGCATGGCCGCTGCCGAGTCGCCGTCGATGGACCCGAAGTTACCCTGACCATCGACCAGCGTGTAGCGCATGGCGAAGGGCTGCGCCATGCGCACAATGGTGTCGTAAACGGCCGAGTCACCGTGAGGGTGGTACTTACCAATTACGTCACCGACCACACGAGCAGACTTCTTGTAGGGCTTGTTCCAGTCGTTGCCCAGCACCTGCATGGCAAAAAGTACCCGACGGTGTACCGGCTTCAGGCCATCACGCACATCCGGCAAGGCCCGCCCCACGATGACTGACATTGCATAGTCCAGGTAGGACTGTTTGAGTTCTTCTTCAATGTTGACCGAAAGGATTTCTTTGGCTAAATCGCCCATCTGATGCTCTTCCTTTGTCCTTTTCAGCTTCGGGTGAAGCCAAAACGGGAGATTCGAAAACCGGCGAATCATACCATAAATCAATGTGTTGGGGCACTGATTCGGGCTGACAGAAGACCAATCAGACGCTATCCTTGTTGTACCTGAGTTTGCATACCGTCTGCGGGCTTTCATAATAGCCGTCGCGCGCTGATTCAATCACTCTGCAACCCTTTCTGTGAGGCACCATGGCCGCTTCTGCCAACCACGTTGATACCCTGATTCATGCCGGATGGATCGTCACTGTAAATGCAGCACGCGAGGTGCTGACCCTGCACAGTCTGGCCATCACCGATGGTCGTATCAGTCATATTCTGCCCACCGAGCAGGCGCGCCAGAGCCTGCAGGCGGACAACGTCATTGAGGTGCCCGAACAGGTCATCATGCCCGGCCTGATCAACATGCACGGCCATGCGGCCATGTCGCTGTTTCGCGGCATGGGCGATGACCTGCCGTTGATGACCTGGCTGCAGGAGCATATCTGGCCAGCTGAGGGGCGTTTTGTCAGCCCCGAGTTTGTCCGTGACGGCACGGAACTGGCCATTGCCGAGATGCTGCGCTGTGGCACCACCTATTATGCCGACAACTATTTCTTCCCCGAAGACACGATCGACGTCATTCGCCAGAGTGGCATCCGCAGCCAGCTCTGCTTTCCGATTCTCGATTTTCCGACCAACTGGGGCGACGGGCCGGATACCTTCCTGCGCAAGGGCCTGGCGCTGGCGTCCGAACTGAAAGGTGACGACCAGATCATGGTATCGCTGGGGCCGCATGCACCCTACACCGTATCCGACGAACCCTTCCGCAAGATCATTGCGGCCAGCGAGCAGCACGACCTGCTGATCCAGATGCATGTGCATGAAACCCGCACCGAGGTGGAAGACAGCGAGCGCGACCGTGGCCAACGCCCCATCGCCCGGCTGCGCGAGCTGGGCCTGCTGCGCCCCGAGATGCAGTGCGTGCATATGGCTGTGTTGAACGAAGACGACATCCGCATGGTCGCTGACAGCGGCGCTACAGTCGTCCACTGCCCCGAGTCCAACCTGAAACTGGCCAGCGGCTTCTGCCCGGTTCACGCGCTGCAGGAAGCAGGGGTCAATGTCACTCTGGGTACTGACGGCGCCGCCTCCAACAATGATCTGGACATGCTGGGCGAGCTGCGCACTGCCGCCCAACTGGCCAAGGCGGTCAGCGGCAATGCCGAGGCGCTGCCCGCCCATGCAGCGCTGGAAACGGCCACCATCAATGCGGCCCGAGCACTGCGCCAGCAGGACCGGTTGGGCTCGCTCGAGGTGGGCAAGCAGGCTGATGTGATCACGGTCGACTTTACGGGCCTTGAAAGCCAGCCGGTTTATGATCCGGTATCGCATCTGGTCTATGCCACCAGTCGTGATCAGGTCTGTCACGTCTGGGTCAACGGCCGGCAGGTCTTGCGTGATCGTCAGCTCGCGACACTCGACAGCGATGCCATCGTGGCGCGAACCCGCGAATGGCAGAAGCGCATTGTCGCCGGTCAGGCCGAGGCGGCGCAGTCATGACAGACAAGCCCGACACCGGACTCCAGACCAGCGCCAATGTTGATGCGGATGAAATCAGCCGCTTCGACCGGGTGGCCGACCACTGGTGGGATCCGGAAGGCGACTTTCGCCCGCTGCACGACATCAACCCTCTTCGCGCCGATTACATTGAGCAGCGTACCGGCGGTGTGGCCGGGAGACGAGTGCTGGATGTCGGCTGCGGAGGCGGCCTGCTGGCCGAGGCCATGGCTGTGCGTGGTGCCGATGTGCTGGGCATTGACATGAGCGCCGTGGCCATTCAGGTAGCACAGGGCCATGCGCAACAAGCTGGACTGGACTCAGTGCGCTACCGGCAACTGCCGGTCGAGGAGCTGGAAGAGGACCAATTCGAGGTCATCACCTGCCTGGAAATGCTGGAACATGTCCCGGACCCGGAAGCCATCATCCAGCAGTGTGCCCAGCGCCTGCAGCCCGGCGGGCACCTGATTCTGTCCACCATCAACCGAAACCTGCTCTCCTACACCACGGCCATTCTCGGCGCCGAATACCTGTTGCGCCTGATTCCGCGCGGCACGCACGACTATGGCAAGCTGATTCGACCCAGCGAACTGGCCGACTGGTGCCGTAAAGCCGGTCTTGCCCTGCACGACCAGCGCGGCATTGCCTATAATCCATTGCTGCGCACTCAACGTTTGACCGACTCGGTTTCCGTGAACTATCTGATGCATTTTACTCTGGAGGCGTAATGACCAAGGTGGCCCGACTCGATCTCGAAGAATTTCAACCTGAAGCCGACCTGTTGCGCGACCGGGTCATACTGATTACCGGCGCCGGCAGTGGCATTGGCGCGGCCGCAGCAATGGCCTGCGCCGAGCACGGTGCCACCGTCATCCTGCTGGGCCGCACGCAGAGCAAGCTGGAGCAGACTGACGACCGCATCCGGGCCGCGACTGGAGCCGAGCCCATTCTGATGCCGTTTGATCTCGAATCCCGGGACTATGAAGCCTATCACCAGATCATCATTGCCATTAACCAGCAATTCAGGCGCCTGGACGGCATCGTGCATGCGGCGGCTGTTCTCGGCCAGCGCACCCCGATAGAGCAGTACAATCATGAAGCCTGGGAGCGTGTCTTCCAGATCAATGTGCATGGCGGCTTTCATCTGACACGAGCCGCCCTGCCCCTGATGAAGCAAAGTGATCAGGGGCGGGTGGTGTTCCTGTCTTCCAGCGTCGGCCGCGAAGGCCGAGCTTACTGGGGCGCCTATGCCGCCAGCAAATTCGCGGTCGAGGGCCTGGCCGAAACGATGGCTGACGAATTGAAATCCCTTCCGGATTTCTGCGTCAATGTGGTCAACCCCGGCCGCACCCGCACTGTGATGCGGGCCACGGCCTATCCGGCGGAAGATCCGGCCAGCGTGCCTGCACCTGAAGTCCACAACTCATTGCTGCTCTATCTGCTCAGTCATCACTGCAGTGGTCAGACCGGCCAGAGCTTTGACGCTCAATAAGTGGGTGACAAAATTCTGTCACCCTGCCCCTTCTGTCGCCCCAAGAAACACTGAAAATCTCGCCAAGACCCACTGAACAGGCTGCTTTCCGAGAAATTGCAGGAAACTGGCACACTTCTGGCTAAACCTTTCCTACATCGTCAAAGTACGGACGTAGTTATGGCTTCACACCCATCGCCGGATCAGTTGTTCAAGCGTGAGAAAAAAGTGACCCCACTGGATTCCCGGCGGGTCACGCAGCGCCGCAGTGAGCGCAGCAATGCCTTCATGCAGGAGTTGCGCCTGCGCATCTCCAGTCTGTTGCAGACCACGCTGGATGCAGAACGCATCGTGGGGTACTTCTTTCAGGAAGTGCAGTCAGCAGTTGCCGTTGACGGAATGGTCTACCGGCATGATATTGCCGGTATCCACTTTAGCCAGGGCACCAAAGGCGCCCACAAGGCCAGCTACCAGCTCAACACAACCGATGACTACTTTGGCGAGGTCGAATTTACCCGGCGCAAGCGCTTTACCGAAAGCGAACTGGTGAAGCTCGAATCCCTGCTGGATCTCTTTGTCTACCCGATCCGCAATGCGGTCAGATACCAGGACGCGCTGCGCTCGGCGCTGACCGACCCTCTGACCGGTGTCGGCAATCGCCTCTCTTTGAGCAATGCGCTGAAGCGTGAACTGGAACTGTGCCGTCGCTACGATCGGGAGTTGTCGATTCTGCTGCTCGACATCGATCGTTTCAAAACGGTTAACGACCTGTTCGGACATCACGTCGGTGATCAGGTGCTGAAGACCGTAGCCGACATTACCTGTCAGTCACTGCGGGATGCCGACAGTGTCTATCGTCTGGGCGGTGAAGAGTTCCTGGTGCTGATGTCGAACACATCGCTGGAAGATGCCACCAATATCGGAGACCGCATCCGGCGCAATATCGTTCACTGCGAAATCGGCCCCGGTTCACGCCCCGACATCACAGTGAGCATGGGCGCTGCGGCCTACAAGGCCGGCATGACCACCGATACGCTCATTCAGGCGGCCGACAAGGCCATGTACAAGGCCAAGCACAACGGCCGCAATCAGGTGCAGCAGGCAACCTGAAAGATGCCGATCTGCTAGCGCCTGACCTTGCGCCCCGGGCCACTGCGCGCCCCTGAGGTGCTGCGCAGA
>NZ_JAIUMC010000109.1 GCF_022565775.1 Natronospirillum sp. | reverse complement strand
CTGTCCCGCTGATCCTCCCGGGACTGGCGCTCGCGTCGGCGGCACCACAAGGGTTCGCTTGGCTGCTAACCCGCTTCGGCACGCACCCTTGTAGGCCAACGACGTGAGTCGTGCTCGGCGGCGTAGCCGCATTTGAGGGGCTCGTCGGCCCGGTGCGCGACCCACGTCGCAGCCTACAGGTTGTGTGCCTCCGTTGTAGATAAGCGCGGCCAAGGCCGGCGCCTACAGGCACAAACAAAAAAGCCCGCATTGCTGCGGGCTTTTTTGTAGAACAGAATTTGGCGGAGGGACAGGGATTCGAACCCTGGGTAGGCTATTAACCTACGCCGGTTTTCAAGACCGGTGCTTTCAACCGCTCAGCCATCCCTCCATAACGGCGGCAGTGTACCTTGCCCCGGGTGAAAGTCAATGATAAATGGCTGATAATGAAGGTGTTTTTACAGCAATGAGGGGGTCCCATGGCAGCACAATACAAATTGATCTGGTTCGTGCCGGACAGCCATGTCGAGCAGACCAAGGCGGCTGTTTTCGAGGCGGGCGCAGGGCGTCAGGGGGATTACGAGTGGTGTGCCTGGCAGTGCCACGGCACCGGACAGTTCAGGCCAGGTGCAGCGGCCAACCCTTATCTCGGCAAGCCGGGTGAGCTGGAGCAGGTCGCCGAATACCGGGTAGAGACGCTGGTGGACGAGGCGCATATGAGCACAGTGCTGAAGGCGCTGCGGGCGTCACACCCCTATGAAGAACCGGCATTCGAGATTGTGCAATTGGTCAGTTCCGAGGCATGGGCATAATGGTGGTTTCAAGCAAGGGTAAACTGGCGGGAGCAGTACCCTCTGGCGAGAGATGATCGACATAATGCTGCAGTGTGGCCAGCACGGTGCGAAAAGCAATCTGGTCCCAGGGAATATCGGTGGGCCTGAACAGGCGTACTTCGGAGCTCTCTGCCGTTTCGGAGAATTCCGGTGAGGTCATGGCGGCCAGATAATAGACATGCACCTGGTCAAACTGGGGCAGGCTGATCACCGACAGCATTTGCTGTAGATCCGGCGCATTGCGCGCTTCTTCCCAGGTTTCACGCGCCGCGCCCTCCTGCAGCGTTTCGCCGTTTTCCATAAAGCCACCGGGCAGGGTCCAGAGGCCGAAACGGGGCTCGATATTGCGTTTGCACAGCAACAGTTGCCCGTCCAGCACCGGCAGGGTGCCCACGATAACGCGCGGGTTCTGATAGTGAATGGTGCCACAGGCCGGACAATGGTAGCGCGGCATATTGTCGTCCGCCGGAACGGAAAATTCGACGGGTGTGGCACAGACACTGCAATACTTCATCAGGAAAGATCCGGAACTGACGGTTGTCCGCCAGAGTGTAAGCCAAACCGGCAGCCGGTCCAACCGGATCAGGAGCGCAAGGGCGGGTAAACTGAGGGCGCAGTGCGTCGCTGATGTGTATACTTCCTGAGGACAGTTAACAAGGACACCTGAATGACCGCGACGGTATCAACAGACTGGCTTGGTCGGCTGCACAATTATCAGCCTCGTCTGGTGCCCGATTCCGCTCGTCAGGCAGCGGTCATGGTACTGCTCGCCGATTCAACGGATGGGCTGCAGATGCTGCTGACCCAGCGCTCGCGACACTTGGTGTCGCATCCCGGTGAAGTATCGTTTCCCGGCGGAAATGTTGAGCCCTACGATGATGACCTGTATTGCACCGCGTTGCGGGAAACCCGGGAAGAAACCGGACTGACCGAGACTCCGAATTATGTAGGGCAGTTGGACAGCCTGTATGCGAAGTCCGGTATTCAGGTGTCCGCTTTTGTCAGCCATCTTGATCACTTGCCGCATCTGGTCGCCAGTCCTGATGAGGTTGCCGAGGTGTTCTGGGTACCACTGGCCGAATTGCTGCACAATCCGCCGCGCTACGAGATGTTCGAGCGCCAGGGCCGGCAGTGGCGCGTGCCCTTTTTCGACTACGAACAGTGGACGATCTGGGGCATGACAGGCATGATTCTGGTGAATTGTCTGAACGTGATACAGGGCAGTGACTGGCCCGGTTTTCATGAAGAATGGTCTGCCAACCCTATGGACGCAGACTGAAATTTTCAGTAGTACTATCAGGGATGACCGTGAATAACGAACGATATCTGGCCTGTATCAGCTCCAATCAGTCTGCCGGTGAACAGGTAAGGCGGGATGTGGCCGAGACTCTTGCCGGACTGCATATCGTGCCGACGGGCTTCAGCTTTCCCCCGTTGACTGACGGCTATCTGTGGAAGCTGCAACAGATTGCGCTGGATGATGCCGATTTCTGCGTACTGATTCTGGGCAGTGACTACGGACCCGTCTCCGAGACGGGTGTCGGTTATCTGCATCGGGCCGCTGCCCATGCCATGGCCACGGAGAAGCCGGTTTTGGTGCTGGTCTGTGAAGCCCTGAGCGAGTCACCGAGCAAGGTGGACCACCTGCGCTATATGAACATGCTGCACGACCTGCGCAAGCAGGCTCGCGTCATTGATGCAGTGCACCCGACCGACATCAGGGACCTGCTGGAAAAAGCGGTCGAAGAACTGGTAGAAGGCGGTCGACTCAGAGGCTGGCAGCGGGTCGGGGAGGGCAGTACCCACACCGAGGTCAAGGTTCTGCAGCAACAGATCGGTGAGTTGCGGGAATACCTGGATCAGGTGCGCAGGGGCGATCAGCCCAAGGGGCACGGCAACCGGCCTCCTGCTGTCGACTACCGGGTCAAGGTGTTCCGTGACGGCAACATGACGACTCATGAGCATGCGCTCAAGATTGGCTGGGACGGCCTGTTCGAACTGGTAGCACCCTTGCTGACCGTACCGAAACGGGAAGCCGAATGGAAAGCTGAAGTCGAGGAAAGACTGCTGGCCCGTGTGCAGCCGGATCTTCGCAAGTCGCATCCGAAAGCCCATGGTTTTGTAGCCCTGCGTGTCGATGGTGTGGTCTTCGACCAGATCAAGCAGCACTATCGCAGGCTGGGGTGGGTGACTCAGGTGGACGGCATCTGGCAGCTTACCGCTTTGGGTGAGCACAACTGGGCTCGCCTGGAGAATCAGTCCTCAATCTGAAGCGCGCAGGCGGTGCCCCGAATTCCGGGGTCAGGTTGTGACGCGGGCTCTCGGGTGGTCCAGAAGCCGCCGTCATGGCGCAGCGCCAGCCCTGCCTCTCCAGTGTGTTGCAGTAGCTGCTGCTGCAAACGACTTCTGCTCGCCCACTGACGCCCTTGATCAGACTTGAACGTCCATACCCCGGGTATTGAGCGTTGCCATTGTGCGTGCCGTCTTGGCGTAGTGGCAAGTCTCTGCACCAGCGCATCCGGGTGGCAGTGCACGGATCGTTCACTTTGCAGCAGAGTGCCCAGCAGCAGCGCCTCTGCCAGGTCGGCACAGCATAGGGTACGCAGCAATGTCGTCCGGTTTTTCCAGCGATTGAGTTGCCTGTTCAGGCTCGTGGGACGGCTCAGGTACCAGGCCGGCGGCTGTGGTGCAATATGCAGCGTAACCAAGCTATCAGCCTCTACCGCAAGTCGCTCGGCCTCATGCTGCCAAAGTGCGCCGATGCCTTCCTGCAGACGCAGACAGCGCGGCATTGGCAGCCGCTCGCTGTCCGGGCCCAGCCCGAAGGGCTGGGGTGCTGATGCGGGTAGCAGCAGCAAGACGCCGCAGCGTGCGGCGGGGTCAGTCGAGTGCCTTGTCCTTGTACTCACAGAGATCCTCGATGAGGCAGCTGCCACAGCGTGGTTTGCGTGCCACACAGGTATAGCGCCCGTGCAGAATTAGCCAGTGGTGGGCATCCAGCAGAAACTCTTTCGGTACCAGGCGCAAAAGCCGGTCTTCGACCTGGCGTACGTTTTTGCCCGGTGCAATGCCGGTGCGATTGGAAACCCGGAATATATGCGTGTCCACAGCCATGGCGGGTTGCCTAAATGCGGTGTTCAGCACGACATTGGCGGTTTTCCGGCCCACACCCGGGAGCGCTTCCAGAGCTTCTCTGTTGTCCGGAACCTCGCCGCCATGCTGCTCGACCAGGGCTTGGCAGGTCTTGATGACGTTTTCTGCCTTGCTGTTGTAGAGGCCTATGGTCTTGATGTGTTCCTTCAATCCGTCCAGGCCAAGGTCCAGAATGGCCCGGGGGGTGTTGGCCACAGGATAAAGCCGGCGAGTGGCCTTGTTGACACCCACGTCAGTGGCCTGGGCAGACAGAATCACCGCAATCAACAGTTCGAAGGTGCTGGTATATTCCAGCTCGGTCTTCGGCTCCGGGTTTTCCGCCCGCAGTCGACTGAATATTTCCGTGCGCTTCGCTTTGTTCATGAACCTTGTACTTTTCCGTTCAGTTGATTTTGCCGGTGACACGCACTCGTTTGCTGCCTCGGACCAGTGGCTCCGACGCACGACGTGCCGCCATGCCCTGATCGATGGCATTCTTCAGTGCAATGAGCAGACCTGTGATGACAAAGGCACCGGGGGGCAGGACGGCAAACAGGAAGTTGGGGTAGTCGTCCAACGGCCGCCAGACCCATCCGTGGGCAGCCTCCCCGAAAAGCAGGTGCATGTTGGCGAACAGGGTGCCCTGACCAATCAACTCCCGCACGGCACCCAGCAACACCAGCACGGCAGCGAACCCGAGACCCATCATCAGCCCGTCGAGCAAGGCCGCCGGCGGGCGGTTCTTGCGCGCAAAACCATCGGCCCGACCAAGGATGGCGCAGTTGGTGACAATCAGCGGAATGAAGATACCGAGTATTTGGTAGAGCTCATAGGTGAAGGCACGCATCAGCATTTCCGCGCAGGTGACCAGCGAGGCGATGATCATGACAAAAGCCGGCAGGCGGACCGCATCGGATACATAGTGCCGGATCAGGGAGACGGCCAGGTTGGAGCCCATCAGAACGGCCAGCGTCGCCAGGCCCAGCCCTAGTGCATTGACCACGGTGCCGGACACCGCCAGCAGCGGGCACAGCCCGAGCAACTGAACCAGCGCCGGGTTGTTGTTCCACAGTCCGTTGCGGGTAATTGTGCTGAAGCTGTCGGTCATTGCTGGTGTCTCCAAATAGGCCTACAGTGCCAATAACCATTCCCGATTATCGGCAAAAAAGTCTAACCCGTTGCGCACCGCTGTTACCACTGCCCTTGGGGTTATCGTTGCGCCGGTGAGCTGGTCGAATTCGCCGCCATCCTTGCGCACGGCCCATTGTTCCGGCGGGGGCATAGACAGTGAGGTGCCGTCAAACTGCAACACCCAGTCACTGCGATCAGCCTCGATGGCATCACCCAGGCCGGGTGTCTCCTGATGGGCCACCACGCGCACGCCCAGCACTTCTCCACCCCGGCTCACGGCAACCAGCAGGTCGATGTCGCCGGTATAGCCCTGCCGCGAGGTCACCGGCAGCACCACCGCCGTGACCTGCTCATCGCGCAGCGCTCTGAAAGCCGGGCGGTTGCTGCGCAGGGCCAGTCGCTCCACATCGATCAACTGCTCGGCATCCTGCAGCGACAAGGGCTGGTCTTCGATCGGCTGGTCGAACCAGGTCTCCGGCACCAGTTCATACAGTGTGCGCGCTGCATAGGCATCGGCATTGGCCTGAGCGCGCTCCAGCGTCTGCGTATGCACCACGGCAATCAGGCCGGCGGTGAAGACCGCAAACAGGCCGAGACCAATGGCATGACGGACTATGGGATGGCGCATCATGTGCGTTGCTCCCCATAGGCACGTGGGCGGGTATAGTGGTCAATCAGGGGGGCTGCAAAGTTCATCAGCAACACGGCAAAGGCCACCGCGTCCGGGTAGTTGCCCCAGGTACGAATGACATAAATCAGAACCCCGATGCCAGCACCGTAGATCAGTTTGCCCCGGTTGCTGGTGGCCGAGGAGACCGGATCCGTGGCGATAAAGAAGGCGCCCAGCATGGTGGCTCCGCCCAGAAGGTGCAGGTCGATCGGCATGTACTGGTCGCCCGCCCACGAGAACACCAACGCCAGCAGCGCCAGGCTGGCCAGCACGGCAACCGGTGTGTGCCAGGAAATAACCCGTTGCCAGATCAGCACCACACCGCCGAGCAGATACAGCAGACTGACCCACTCCCAGCCATAGAGCCGCCAACCAGCACTGAACAGCGGGTCCTCACGCACGACGGCGGCCGAAGTCAGGGCCGTCTCCGTCTTGTAGACATCCAGCGGGGTGGCCATGGTCATGCCGTCCACCAGGGTCTGCTCGACACGCAGGCCAGCAAAGATCACCTGTGCTGCCTCTGCCAGGCTGTGGGCTTCTGACGCCAGAGCTGCCGGCATGCCCCAGCGTGTGGTCATCTCTACAGGAAATGACACCAGCAGCACGGCATAGCCGACCATGGCCGGATTGAACGGGTTGTTGCCCAGACCACCATACAGGTGTTTGGCAAAGACGATCGCGGCCAGCGCGCCGATAACCGGTATCCACCAGGGTGCCAGTGGGGGCAGCGCCAGCGCCAGCAGCCAGGCGGTCAGGACGGCACTGCCATCGGTCAGAAAAAACAGGATGGGGCGGCGGCGCAGGCGCAGAATTATGGCCTCGGCGACCAATGCGGTGCTGACCGCCAGCAAGGCGTTGATCAGATAGCCCCAGCCAAAGAACCAGATCAGAGCTGCAAAGCCGGGCAGGGTGGCCAGCCAGACCCGGAACATCACCTGCTGAACAGAAACCGGGCCGATGGTATGGGGAGAGGACGCCACCAGCACGATCAGGACTCCGCCTTCTGCAGTTGCGCTTCGGTCTTCTGGATCTGCTGCTGCAGCTTGCTGACGGTCATCTGCATGGCCTTGCGATGCTCGGGTGCGGCATCGGCCAGCTTGGCCTCTGCCTTGGCCAGTCGATCACGCTGCTGATCAAGCCGGGCCTGCAATTGCTCGGCCGACAGGTTGGCTGTCGGCGCTGTATTCGGTGTGCCCTGTTCGCCGGTACGCTTGGCCTTGGCGCGCTCTACAGCCTCGGAAACCGGGTCCGAGGCCTTGTCGACGGCGGTCGCTGATTCGCTCTGGCGCGCCTTGGCTGCTTGGGCGCGCTGCTGGCGCCGGGCTTCTTTCTCGGCCGCCTCCTGTTCCAGGCGGGCCTGCCGGGCTTCGAAACGGATACGGGCCCGTTCCGCCTGCTGATGTTCGGCCTTTTCGCGATGAATGGTGCCCTTGGCGGCCCGGTAATACTGGACCAGCGGGATATGGCTGGGGCAGACATAGGCGCAGGCGCCGCACTCTATACAGTCGAACAAACGATGCTGCTCTGCCTTGTCCCACTCTCTGGACTGGGCAAACCACATCAGTTGCTGGGGCAGCAGGCTGGCAGGGCAGACCTGCTCACAGTGGCCGCAGCGAATGCAGGGTTTGGCCGGTGGCGGCGTTGGCAACTCCTGTTCTGTCGGTACCAGCAGGCAATTGGTGGCCTTGACTAGAGGCAGACCGGGTTCATTCAGGGCAAAACCCATCATGGGGCCACCCATGATCAGACGCTCGGGTGCAGTGTCGAGGCCTGCCCAGGCCAGCAGCGCATCTATCGACGTGCCCAGGCGCACCTCGATATTGCCCTGTCGGCGCAGGTGATCGCCGGTCAGCGTGGTTATCCGGCTGATCAGCGGTCGGTCTTCAATGACGGCATCGGCTACGGCGGCCAGGGTGCCGACATTGTGGCAGAGCATGCCCAGATCCATGGGCAGGCCACCCGAGGGCACTTCGCGTCCGGTCAGCAGCCAGATGAGCTGGCGTTCTCCGCCGGACGGATAGCGTGTCGGGACTACGCGGATCTCGCAGCGCTGACGCAGTGTTTCCGGGAGCGCCTGCAGGCCTGCGTGCAGGGCGGCAATGGCGTCGGGCTTGTTGTCTTCGATGCCGATCAGAATGCGCTGGAAATCATAAAGCTTGTGCACCACTTCAATGCCGCGATACAGGGTCGGTGCGCGCTCGCGTATCAGTGCCTGATCGGCGGTAATGTAGGGTTCGCACTCGGCGCCGTTCACGACCAGGGTGTCGATATGGGCGCGGTCGGCCGCCAGCTTGACGGCGGTGGGGAAGCTGGCGCCGCCCAGCCCGGTAACACCGGCTTCCTGCAGCCGCTGCAGCAGGTCGGCATGAGAGCGGGCAGGCCAGTCCGGCCAGGGAGCTCGGGGTCGCCAGGTGTCCTGGCCGTCCGCCTGAATAACGATGCAGGTGACCGTCAGGCCGGAGGGGTGCGGCACCGGCCGGTCCTCGATGGCGGTGACCGTGCCGCTCGTCGGGGCATGCGCTGGCGCACTGATGAAACCGGCCGCTTCGGCGATGATCTGCCCGGTCAGTACCTGGTCTCCGACCGTCACGCAGGGCACTGCCAGCGCACCAATATGCTGGTTGACCGGCACCACATACTGAGCCTGCAGGGGAAACTCGGCAATGGGGGTCTGCAAGCTCTGCGCTTTGTTGTCGGGCGGGTGAATACCGCCGGGGAAATCGAACCAGCCGGGTTCTGCCGCCTGGCCGCGTAGCAGGCGCATCAGGTTCATGCGGCCTCCTGGTCGGAGCGGTCACGGTCCGTGGCAATGATCTGATAGTCCGGTTTCGGGGGCTGCCAGTGCCAGGTTTGCAGGTGTGTTGCCACCGGGACCATGTCGATGCAGTCGACCGGGCAGGGGTCGACACAGAGATCGCAACCGGTGCATTCGCTCTCGATCACGGTATGCATCTGTTTGGCGGCGCCGAGGATGGCGTCCACCGGGCAGGCCTGTATGCACTTGGTGCAGCCGATGCATTCGTCTTCCCGAATGATGGCGACCTGCCGGGGCTTTTCTTCGCCGTGTTCGGCATCCAGCGGCACCGGTTCCATGTCCAGCAGGTCGGCCAGCTCCTGAATGGTGCTTTCACCGCCCGGCGGGCATTTGTTGATGGCTTCGCCGTTGGCAATAGCTTCGGCATAGGGCCGACAGCCCGGATGGCCGCACTGGCCGCACTGGGTCTGCGGCAGTATCTGGTCGATCTGATCGACAATAGGGTTGCCTTCGGGACGAAACCTGACCGAGGCATAGCCGAGCAGGCCGCCAAACAGGACCGCCAGGACCAGCAGGGCGAGGATGGACCAGACGATGATCATAAGGCCACCAGTCCGGTGAAGCCCATGAAGCCGAGCGACATCAGTCCGGCGGTGACCATGCCGATGGCAGAGCCTTTGAAGGGGGCGGGCACATCAGCCACATTCAGCCGCTCACGCATGGCGGCGAACAGCACCAGCACCAGTGAGAAGCCCACGGCGGCGCCAAAGCCGTACAGCAGTGATTCGATAAAGTTGTTGTCCTGCTGGATGTTGAGCAGGGCGACCCCGAGCACGGCGCAGTTGGTGGTGATCAGGGGCAGGAAGATACCCAGTACCCGGTAGAGCAGCGGGCTGGTCTTGCGTACCACCATTTCGGTGAACTGGACGACGGCGGCGATGACGAGGATGAAGCTTATGGTCTGCAGGAATACCACGTCGAGCGGCAGCAGGATGAAGTTGTACACCAGATAGCTGAACACGGAGGCCAGGGTCAGCACGAAGGTGGTGGCGAATGACATGCCCAGCGCGGTTTCCAGTTTGTTGGACACGCCCATGAAGGGGCACAGCCCGAGGAACTGGACCAGCACGAAGTTGTTGACGAGCACGGTGCTCAGGAGCAGCAGAAAGTAATCCGTCATGCGGTGACTTCAGTTGGTGGCCGGAAGTGCGTTCAGGCGCGATATTATGCGGGTTTGGGCGGGCTCGGACAAGGCGGGCCCCAACCCTTGTAGGCTGTGGCCCTTGGCCACGCATACGTGAGCAAGGCCCAAAACTTCGGACCGCGCTGGCCTAAAAACGGAGGCACATATGTAGGCCAGTGGCGTGAGCCACGCTCGGAGCCGGCAGGCCCCTGTCAAATGCGGTTGCTTCTACTTGGTTGCTATTGCCGCCTGATGGCGGGGTACACTGACCGCAGACACGCAAAAAACGTCATCCCTG
>NZ_JAIUMC010000108.1 GCF_022565775.1 Natronospirillum sp. | reverse complement strand
CGAGCGAGCCTGGGGATTGCAGCATAAAACAGTCCAAGAAAAGCGCCGCACCTCCGCCATACTCTTGGCATCCTGCTGCTCCGTCCATATGGCCAGGCTGGCCAGCACCTCTTCCAACGGGGCGGTGGCAGCGATTTTCTCCAGGATGGCGTATTGACCCGCCCGCAGTGCTTCTGCTTCCTGGCGTACCTGGATTTCCTGGCGCAGTGTCTGGGTGAGGCGCAGCAGATCCCGGTTTATCTTGTCGTTCGCGGCTACGGCGTTTTCCAGTTCCAGTGTTCTCTGAGCGACGGTCTGCTCCAGCGCCAGTGTGGTCTGGAAGAGTCCAAAATCAGAGCCCTGACTGTCGAGGCTGCGTTCAGCCCTGTCCATCAATGCAGTGATTATCCGCTCCAGGCGCTCAATTTCCTGCTCCGAGTCGTTGAGCTTGTTCCCCTGCGGAGCATCGGTCATCTGCCTTCCTCCGCGGAGGGTTCGCCGATCAGCAGCGCGGTAAAGGTCTGATTGACGTGGATACCATGGTACTGCTCACCGTAAGAGTTGAAGCCCACAATTCTGAACCGCCGCAAGAGTTCAGAGAAGGCCGGGCGCAGCGCCTTCTGTTCAACTTCCAGTTTGCGCAGCACACAGTCGAAGGCCAGGATGACCTGCGGCTGAACCTCCCGGGTTTCATCTTCCAGGGTCTGCAGCAGATTGTTGTAGATATCCACACCCTGCGCTACCCGGAAGACCAGACCTTCTTCAATGGCGCAGTAAAAGGTCAGGCTGTTGTCATCGTTTGCCTTCTGAATCGAACGCACATATTCCTTGCCGTTGATCAGGACGACGACGGGTGAAGTTGCAAAACGCATCGGGTTCAGGTTGTCGACATCGACACCGGTCATGCGGGCATATTCCGGTGCGGCAGGCAGGCCGTTGATCTCCAGCACGCGACGCGTTGCTTCATCGGCCCGGGTAACCACCATGCGCTGGTTCCCGGCTTCGAAATGCTGGCTCTTGAAAGGGCGGATGGGGCAGGGCGTGCCGGCGAGCAGGAGCACGGCGCTGTCATCGTGGAACTGCCCGTCGAGAAATACCTGCGAGCGTTGAAAATGCAGATTGTCTCCGGCAGAGCCACCCACTAACGGAATGCCCTGCAGACTGTTGAACAGGGCTCTGGTGACCGGCTCTTCACGCAGTGACAAGCCGTCAATCAGCAGCAGGGCAAAGCACTGCTGCAACATGCTGGCATCATGATGCTGATAGAGGGTCTGTTTGGCTGTCTGGGCGCGATCATGCACTTCCTGCATGCTCAGGTCCGACAGGTCTTGCAGCAGGCTGAAAGAAAAGGCAAACAGCTCGTCGGGGAAGGACAACACCACCAGACTGTGGTCAATATAGCCCAGCGGGCCCATTTCTCCGGCAGAGGTGCAGCCGGCTATCCGGATGCCCGGAAACTGGTCGTTGAAGGCCTGGGCCAGCGCCGGCAGGTCCATTTCGGAAGAGCAGTAGAAAAGAACAAGACTCGATGTCTGGTGGGAGATCTGGTCATGTACTTCTTTAACTGCGGCGGCTGGATCCTGCTTTCGGGTATGAGCTGTGAGGACTTGTACCATGGTCAGACCGTCACCTGGGATACCCATTACTACTTATTGTCTTAAGTCTAGTTCACGATTCAACAACCGGTCAATCTGCTTGAAAAACTGATGGCCGGAACTTAACGACGTCTTCGGACTCATAGTACCCAGCCTGCGTATGCTGGGTTGTCTTGCGGTGCGCTGTTATTCTGGCGCTCGGTCATCCATCCGGTTGCAGCTACTGTATTCCTCATGGCCATTACAATAGGAGTGCCAATGGTGAACTGCCAGTTGCCGACCATCAGTAAGTGCCTGACCCTCACGGGCCCTGCAGCCTGTGCCCTCATGCTGGCCCTGGCCAGCCTGCAGGTATACGGCGAAGATATTGTATTTACCCCTGGGGACATTATCGATTGGGAGCCACACTCTTTTGCAGGTGAAACACGCTATGAACTGGTCGAAGTCGATGGGCGCAGTGCAGTGCATGCTATCTGTGAAGGAGGGACAGCGTCCGGTCTGTTTCTGCAAGATGATGTGGACCTGAATGCGACTCCGGTTGTCGAGTGGGAATGGCGTGTGGATGACACCTTCTCCGGTAATGATGAAACAACCCGAGCCGGAGATGACTACCCGGCCCGAATCTATGCAGTTGACGAACATCGCATTCGAATCTGGAGTACCCGGGCACTGAACTATGTCTGGGCCAGCGAGAAGGCGCAGGGTTCAGATTGGGCGAATGCCTATCAGCGAAGAGCCCACATGGTCGCCATGCAGTCGGGGCCGTCCGAGGCACCCGGAACCTGGGTCACCGAGCGGCGCAACCTGAAGGAAGACTTCCAGCGCTTTCACGGACGGGATCTGGATCGGATCAATGCCTTCGCCATCATGACCGACTGTGATGATATCGGCGAACCGATTGAAGCCTGGTATGGCGAAATCCGACTCATGGCGGAATAATCCTTGAGCCGCTGCCTCAGGCGTCACGCAGTCGCTTGAGAGCTCGAACCCAGAAGGCGTTGCAGAAGAACAGCAGCAGAATGGCCAGGGTGGCGAGCACGCCCGACCAGTGCGGGGGTTGAAATGCGCCCACGATACAGAAGGGAATGTACAGCAGAACCAAGTAGCTGAACCAGCTCAGGCCCTTGACATTACGTCTCTTCATGGGCGGGAAGAAGAGCCACAGGGGCAGGGTCTGCAACAGCCAGAATGTCATGCCGGCAGTGACTACTGGACCCAGTGCCATGTCCGAGGGCGCGTTGGCCGTTGTATTGATGGCGAAGGTCACCATGACCAGCCAGTAACTGATCCAGGTGGCATGCTGCCATTTCTCGGCACGCATTTTCAGTGTCCAGGTGTTGCTTGGTTCCGGCAAGGATCTCTCCAGTTTTGGTTTTCTGTCAGGTCTGCAGCGCCATTGCCAGTCGAGCCAGGCGACGGCCCTGTGCTTTGGCCAGTGTCTTTTCGTCTCGACTCAGGGAGCGCTGATCCTTGTCCCAGTGCGTGGGGCCGTAGGGTGAGCCGCCGCTCTCTGTGGTATGCAGTACTGTCTCACTGTAGGGCGTGCCGACAATAATCAGCCCGTGATGTAACAGCGGCAGCATCATGGACAACAGGGTTGCCTCCTGACCACCATGCAGAGTGCTGGTCGAAGTGAACACACAGGCGGGTTTGTCAACAAGGTCCCCGTTGAGCCATTGGGGGGTTGTCTGTTCCCACCAGTGCTTCAGCGGCGCGGCCATGGTGCCAAAGCGAGTAGGGCTGCCCATCGCCAGGCCGGCCGCGCCGACCATGTCCGCGGTTTCACAGTACAGATAATCATTATCTTCAGGCTGCCCTCCCAGAGGGGGGACAGTGCGCAAACGAGCCTCCATTCCCGATGCCGACAACACGCCTTCAGCGAGAACCTCCGCCAAGTCGGCAGTACGACCACCTCGGCTGTAGAACAAAATCAGTATGTAGGGGGTCACGGATTGCCGGTCCTTAAAGTATCTGCAGTACGTTGTCCGGCGGTCGGCCGATGACTGCGCCCTTATCGGAGATGACCACAGGTCGCTCGATCAGTTTGGGGTGTTCTACCAGAGCAGCCAGCAGCTGGGCTTCACTGGCGCCGGCATTGTTCAGTCCAAGTTCCTTGAACAAGGGTTCTTTTACCCTGACCAGGTCGCGGGCAGTGCAGCCCAGTTGGCCGAGCACGCGGCGCAATTCGGTCATGGAGGGCGGGTCGTCCAGATAGCGCCGAACGTCTGGCTTTATACCGTTATCTTCGATCAGTTTCAGGGTTTGCCGGGACTTGCTGCACCTCGGGTTGTGCCAGATTGTTACCTGCATCCTGCCTCCTTCTGATCACTTTGCAGAAGAAGGATAACTGCCTGGGCGTCAAGGCGCAATGTGATGCTGCACCAGGCGTGCCGACTGGTTAGTTCGACACTGTTCTGAGCCGCTGCGCCGAATCGTCAGGTTGCAGCACATCCACCAGCAGGTAGCGGTCCCCGTCCAGCGCGGTGGCATAGGAACGGCACGACAGGCGTGTCTGCATGTCCCGATATTGCCCGGAGGCCACGAACTCGAGGTCCTGAGTCCTGCGGGTTGCCAGCAGCTTGTAGAAATGCGGGCGCCAGCACCAATTGACACCCTCCGGCTCAGGGTCGGCAGTGATCACGCCGGACTGCACATCAAAGTTGGGTGATAGCTGTGTGCCCCGGGCATCACAGATATAGAATCTGAGTAGCAGGCTTTCTTCTGGCAGGGGAAAACTGACCGGGTCACTGGTGAGGCAGTATTCGCGCAGAGAACGCAATTCCGCCTGAACCTGTTGTTCAACCTGATGGTACTTCTGGTGCTCATCGAGCTTCTGGGTGAGGAATCGATTGCGCAGGGTGTCGATAGTGCCCCGGAAGTGATTGGTAGGGTGGATATCGATACCGGCTGGTGAGAACAGGAAGCCCTGCATCCAGGCTGCGCCCAACTCGAGTCCGAAGTTGAACTCCTGAGTCGTCTCCACACCCTCGCATACCAGTTGGCAGCCCGTCTTTTCCGCCAGGCGGGAGACACCATGCACCAAATCATAGTGCTGCCCCTGATTGGCTGCATTCTTGAACAGCTTCATGTCCAGTTTGAGAATGTCTGGCTCCAGTTCCATGATCCGATGCATGTGCGAACTGCCGGCGCCAAAGTCATCTATAGCGACTCGGTAGCCCTCTTCGCGATAACGTCTGACGACTTGCTTCATAGTACCCAGGGTGCCTGGCTGCTCGGTAATTTCGAGCACGATCTGCTGGGGATCTACACCTGCCCGGTCCAGCATCTGCAACAGTGGTGTGGTGGTCCAGGCTGTCAGTTGATTGATCCAGTCAGGGCTGATGTTGAGAGAAATAAAGGTATCTCCGGGCACCTCGTCGATGCGCATGATGGCGCGCCGGCGGATCAGGCGGTCCAGTTCCAGCAATTCCCGCGAGGGAATCTGGCCGCCGTAAAACAGATGTCCCAGGCTGTCGAGGCCAGTCTCATCTGCATTCCAACGCCGGGCCAGTACTTCGTAACCTACGATGGTGCCGCGTGCGATATCCACAATGGGCTGCAGGCCGGCGACCAGAGACTTCGGATCAATCATGGTCATCAGGAGTACTACTTTCGGAATATGATTCGTAAGCCTGCAAGAAAAACGCCATTATGCCAGTTTTTGGCGCAGGTTCGCACTTTTCCGGTGACTGACAGGAATTGCCAGGGCCTGGTGCAGCGAGGAATGCACTACAGGAGTGCAGGATATCTGGTTATTTCATCACCTGCATCAAAACAGGGCGTTGTGCCGGATGATGACGTTGCGCGTGACGTTGCTTTCAAACAGCACATCGCCCCCGGCCAGCTCCGGCGATACAGACCCATTGGTTGAAATGCCACGCAGATTGAAGGCGGCCTCACAAAACCCACGCCGGTTATTGTCTATCAGGTCATGCAGCAGTTCATCAACAGCAATATTGACCCGCTGTCGTTCATTGGTGCTGAAAGTGCCGTGGAACTGAACAGACCCTTCGTTGCGATTGTTGCAGCGCAATTCATAGTGCCCGTTTTCGGTGGCTATACCGGTCCAGACCAGTGGAATGATGGCGTCATTCTGGGTGTGGAAGAGGGCATGTCGTGGCGGGCTCTGGAATTCGGGTGATACCGGCAGGTGGAGGCGTGTCTTGGGTGCTGAATCGAAATTTCCAGTACGCTCGAAATTCACCAGCAGAATGCCTTCGGTGTAGGGAATCTGCGCTGAGTAGACTCCGTTCCACTGTTCTTCCAGTGCATGATGTTTGCCATTGAGTGACGCCAGCAAACGGTCATTGCGCCCCAACTGGACGCGCGCATCAGGGTCGCTCTCCGGCGACAGGGTGACCTGAACCAGTAGCTGATCATTGTGCCGCAGGGCAATAAGACTGAGATTGATCTCGTCAGTGGCATAGCGTTGCGTGCTGGAGTCTCTGGAGCAGCCTGCCAGGGTGATTGCCAGCAGGCAGCCAAGCAGGAGCATACAGCCGCCCAGTCGGCCATGCCGCGGGCTCGGTTCAGTTCCCGACATTCCCAATGGGCTGGGCTGCATCAACGACTTCTCCGCGCATAACTTTCTGACCGCTTATTCTGAACAGCCTGAGCTCCGTTGACCAGAGCCGTCGATGCAAAAGCGGTGCAAAGCAGCGGGATTCAGTCCGCGAGTTTCTCTATCAGCTCGGCTTCCACCCGTTCGGCTTCGGAATTGTCCACCTGGCAGGTACCGGCGGCTTCGTGTCCGCCACCACCGTAGTGCAGGCAGATAGCACCGATATTGACCTCACTGGACCGGTTCAGAATGGACTTGCCGATGGCGAACACCGTGTTCTTCTGCTGGCGACCCCACATGCGGTGAATCGATACATTGCACTCCGGGAACAGGGCATAGACCGTGAAGCGGTTGGTCGGCCATATGGGGTCTTCCTGCTGCAGATTGAGCAGCACGATATTGTCTTTGACTTCGGCACAGCGGCTGATTTGCTCTATCGCCATGGGCTCATGTTCCCTGTACAGTTCAACCCGTTCGGCCACGTCGGGCAATTCGAGAATCCGGTCTATATCCATTTCGCGGCAGGCATCGATAAGCTGCATCATCAACTGGTAGTTGGAGATGCGGAAAGTACGGAACCGGCCCAGCCCGGTGCGCGCGTCCATCAGAAAGTTCAGCAACACCCAGCCCTGAGGGTGCAGTATTTCCTCTGCCGAAAACTGTGCCGAATCCCCTTTGTCGACCGCCTCCATCAGATCGTTGCTGATGGTCTTGAACGTCTTGTCGCCACCATAGTGATCGAAAACCACCCGCGCTGCGGAAGGCGCATCAGGGTGAATGATGTGGTTGTCGTGCTTCGCGTTGCGCAGCGTTTCGCTGAAGTGGTGGTCGAACGCCAGATAAACACCGGGCACATAAGGCAGGTTGGTGGTGATGTCCCGGTCAGTGATCTCTATCTTGCCGTCCTGCATGTCCTTGGGATGCACGAAAAGAATGTCATCAATCATGTCCAGTTCTTTGAGCAGTGCCGCGCAGACCAGACCATCAAAGTCACTGCGTGTCACCAGGCGGAATTGATCTCCCATAGGTCGCTCCTGTCTGAATGCTGTTGTCTCAGGATATACCCCGGTTGTCAGGTTAGCCTGGCCGGGTCCAGTAATTCACGTAACCGCTCTTCCGACAGTTCTGTCATGTCCAGCGCCACATCCAGTATGGGCCGCCCAGTGGCATAGGCGGCTTTGGCGATTTCCGCTGCTTTATTGTAGCCCACTTCATTGTTCAGTGCCGTAGCGAGTATCGGGTTGCGTGTCAGGGGGGCTGACAGGGCTGCCTCGTCATATTCGAATGACGCTAGCGCATGATCTGTCAGGACGCGCAGGCTGCCGGTCAGCAGCGTGATGCTGGTCAATACATTGCTGGCCACCAGCGGCATGGCCGTATTGAGCTGGAACTGACCATTCTGGGCGCCCAGGGTAATGGCGGCATCGTTACCGATCACCTGGGCGGAGGCCTGAATTACCGCCTCCGGAATCACCGGATTGACCTTGCCCGGCATGATCGAGGAGCCGGGCTGCAGTGCCGGCAGCCGCGCCTCACTCAATCCGGCCAGCGGGCCGGAGTTCATCCAGCGCAGGTCATTGCTGATCTTGATCAGCCAGGTGGCGAGGTTTTTCAGCGTGCCGGACAGGGTCAGCAGATCGTGTTGGCTGCTCTGGGCGGCAAAGTGGTTGTCGGTGCGGCTGACCGGCAGACCCGTTTCTGCAGCCAGTCGAGCGGCGACGCGATCGCCCAGCCGCGGATGCGCGTTGACACCGGTGCCGACGGCCGTGCCGCCCAGAGTAATTCTGGACAGGCGGGGCAGCAGGCCGTCCAGCTCCTGTCGCAAATCGGTCAGTACGCCTTGCCAGCCGGCAATTTCCTGATCCACAGTCAAGGGCATGGCGTCCATCAGGTGAGTGCGGCCGGTCTTCAGCAGGCTGCCCTGACGCAGGCTCAGATCATCAAGACCCTGCTGCAAGTGGTCGAGCATGGGCAACAGTTGATCGCGCACGGCCAGGGCGGCCGACAACTGATTGGTACTGGGGACAATGTCATTGCTGCTCTGGCCCCGATTGACGTCATCATTGGGATGAACGGTCAGGCGGCCACCCTGAGAGGCCAGGGTGGCCACCACTTCATTCATGTTCATGTTGCTGCTGGTGCCGGAGCCGGTCTGGAACACATCAACAGGAAACTGCTCCAGATGCTCACCGTCCATGATCGACTGGCAGGCTTCAGCGATCGCCTCGGCCTTTGCCGGATCCAGTTCACCAAGGGCGGCATTGTCGAGCGCGGCAGCCTGCTTGATACGGGCCAGGGTGTGCAGCCAGAATGCGGGCATTGGGCGCCCGCTGATATTGAAGTGGTTGACGGCTCGCTGAGTCTGGGCGCCATACAGTGCAGCAGCCGGCACATCCACCGGGCCCAGACTGTCATATTCAGTACGGTAGGCGGTTCTTGGCGGCCTGCGGGTCATCCTGTCCTCTCTGGTCATTGGAATTTCATTTCGGCTTGTAAAGCATAGACAAAAACTGACGGTTATGCGGCATGGTAGCGCCGACATCGTGCAATATCGCGCGGCTCGACTATAATGGCGCCGGTTCGGTGGTATGGTGGCTAAAGAGCGCCGGCAGTATTTTCTTTCGGGAGCAGGCATGACGCAGTTCGACGATATTCGTCCTTATACCGATTCAGAGGTGCCCGCGGTCATGCGCCGCCTGCTTCGGGATCAGGATCTGCGTCGCACGGCCGTTGCATTCCTTTTCCCCAATGCCGCAACCAACTGGGGCTGGCTGTTACGCCCCCTGGTCGGGCTCTATCTGCGCCTGCGGTTCAGTCGGGTGCGCACGGTGGAAGCCTTTCAGCGCTGTCTGGAAGGCTACATGAAGCGTTTGGTCGAACGCTCAACTTCTTCGTTTACCGTCTCCGGCTTGGACCGCCTGGACCCGGACAAGGCCTACCTGTTTGTCAGCAATCATCGTGACATCGTCATGGACCCTGGCTTCATGAACTGGGCCCTGTATCAGCATGGCTTCCAGACGGTGCGTATCGCTATTGGTGACAATCTGCTCAGCCAGCCCTTTGTGTCAGACCTGATGCGCATCAACAAGAGCTTTATCGTCAAGCGCTCCATCAAGGGACGCCGCGAAAAGCTGATGGAAGCGCGCAAACTGTCTGCTTACATCCATCACTCCATAGTGCAGGACAATGCCAACACCTGGATCGCCCAGCGCGAAGGCCGCGCCAAGGACGGCATCGACAAAACCAACCCCGCCGTGATCGGCATGTTCAGCCTCAGCCGACCCAAGGACAAACCCTATGCAGACTATGTCCGGGAGCTGAACATAGTGCCTGTTGCCATTGCCTATGAGCTGGACCCCTGCGATACCATGAAAGCGCGTGAGCGTTACTATCAGCTTGAGCGGGGCGGCTACGAGAAAGGCAAGGACGAAGACGTGCGGTCAATTGCGCAAGGCATGAGCGGCTGGAAGGGGCGTGTGCATCTGTCATTCGGCAAGCCGCTGCAGGAAGACCACTTTCAGAATGATACGGAAGTGGCGGTGGCGGTTGATCGACAGATTCACCACATCTACCGTCTGTTCGAGACGCATGAAACGGCGTATCGCTGGCTGTACGAGTGCCCCGAGGCAGAAGCGCCGCCCTGGGTGCCGAAGGCCCTGCGGGAGCGTGTGGCGCAGCAGCCCACAGAGCTTCGGCCCTATATCCTTGCCCAGTATGCCAATGCGGTGCGGTCACAGCAGGATGCGGACTAGTGTCCTGATTGATGCCACCACCTTCCCGTCGCCACGCTCGGGCACATACCTGTGAGACACGCAAAAAACGTCATCCATGACAGCTCGACTGCGCACATCCCTGTGCGCA
>NZ_JAIUMC010000107.1 GCF_022565775.1 Natronospirillum sp. | reverse complement strand
GCGCCAGCACCTGCACCTGCCGCTGTGCCTGCATCTGACCGTACAACGTCAGTTCGGGCCGGGCCGTCTCGCTCCGGTAGACCATGGTGCTGACCGTCGCAATGTCACCGGGCTGCCCGGCTTCCACAACCGGCTCATCCGAGGGAGCGACTTCCCTGCGGTTATCCAGCATGTAGCGAGCGGTCAGGAAGCCTCCGAGCAACACCAGGACAGGCAGACTCAGCAGAAACAGTCGTCGAATCATCGTAGGGTAAACTCCCTTTCTCTATACTGTGGGTGAAAGCCCACGTCTGTAATGGCAAGACAGCGTCAATCAGTTCTGTGCGAGAGTACGGCGAGCGGACACATCCGGTTCATATGTCACACTATTTTTTGAGATTCAGTCCAATCCTGCTCTTGACCCTGCTGCTGACGGCTTGCGGGCAGTCCGCCGGTGGTCTCTACGACGACTACCTGTCTCGCCTCAGCAATGTTCTGAACGAGCCGGTGGTAAAACGTGAGACGCCGGCGCCGCAAAGCGCGCCGCGCAGTCGCGATCTGCAATTGGACATCCCCGATGTCCGGGTTACTCCGCTGTCCTATTGGAACCTGCGCCACTGCGAACTGTTTCGCCTGATCAGTGAGCGCAACAGCATTCTCGGACGGGTTGCTCCGCCCAATACGGTATGGCGCTATGAAGCTCGGGTACTGGCTGCCATAGAGGATTGCAAGGCGCACCCGGACACCGGGGACAGCCAGCAGGAGCAACTTGAAGCCTGGGCGGAAGAAAAACGCGCGGCCTGGCCCGGAGCCACCTGGAACGGTACCGTCGCCAGCCCGGAAGTCCGGCAGATCTGGTCGGCCAGTCAATCGGCCTGGAAGCCCGGGCACGTGCCGTCCCAGGCCGAGCAGTATGCCGACCTGCAGACGCTGACCGACTGGGCGCGCCAGTGGCCGGATGCAGACATGCCCGATGACCGTACCTTCAGTGACGTCTATCAGCGCCTGGGTCGGCACAGCACGGGAGGCCAGTGGCGCCGGTCCGTGCAAATCAGTCTCGGCGGGCTGACGGCGGCCAATACCATGCTGCAGCAGGCCATCGCAGCGCAGCGGCTCTGCCCGGCAGGGGTGGCCACCCGCAGTGCAGAGCATGCGCAGAACGTGCTGACACTGTTTTTCATCGGCGAGGTGCAGCCTTATCTCGTTCAGCTCAACAGAGAAGGAGAAAGGCTGCTGGAGGCCTTTTCAGATCTGACAGAGGCAACCGGTGAAGAGGTGGCAGACTGGCAGGCGTTCATGGCCGGCTTGGAAGCCGAGCTTGACAGTCTGCAGCAGATCACACGTGACCATGCCGATTACTGGCAGACGCTGCTGGCGCAATGCGACCTGCAGATCGGGTTGCAGTCATCCGCCTGGCGCTGAAGAGGCTTCCAGCATGGCGGCATAGCCTTCACGCCAGCTCGGATACTGCCACTGGAAGCCGGTCGCCATCAGGCGGTCGGAAGACACTCGCTTGCTGCCTCGATCGAGCAGGCGCTCCTCTCCGGTAGGCTCCACGCCCATCATGGCCTGTAATTCGGGTACCAGGATCTGCTGCGCAACCGGCTCGCGATCGGCCAGATTGACCACATCAAAGGACCGCCCCATCTTGCGCCTCTGTCGTATCAGATGGGCAACCGCAGCGGCCGCGTCATCGACATGGATGCGATTGGTGAAGACCGGCAGATTGTCGGTGATGGTATAGCCCTCGCGCGCCTGGCGCAGCATCAGATCACGACCGGGCCCGTAGAGGCCTGCCGGGCGCAGCACGGTGACGGGCTGAGGACTGTCCTTCCAGAACCGTTCTGCGGCCCTGATTATCCGCGCCGTGGGGCGCTTGGGTTCGGCCGTGGAACTCTCGGTCAGCCATTCGCCATCTTTCTGGCCATAGACACTGGTGGACGAAATCAGCCAGACATGGGCTTTGGGGGCATTGGCCTGCAGCCACGCCAGACCCGCTTCCGCCGGTTTCAGATAGGCAGCTTCATAGCCCGCCTCGTCGCGCTCCGACGGTGCCAGGCAGAATACGACATCAGCCGGTGGCGCCATGTCTTCGGGCAAGGCTGCGGACCAGTCTTTCGTCGCATCATGCGTAACAACCCGCATGCCGGGTTCGTCTATGGCCTGCCGACGCATCACGGTCACCGGCCAGTCATGCGCGACACATAGCCGGGCAATTCTCTTCCCCAGATCGCCCAGACCGATCATCAAAAGCCCGGGCATTGCATTTTCATCTGTCATTGCTGTCACCTGAAGGTTAGCTGCGCTATTATTTCCGCAGTTTGCATAGCAGGAGTCTATCATGACACTGACCGAGCTGCGCTATATGCTGGCCCTGGCCGAAGACAAACATTTTGGTCGGGCAGCGGACCGCTGTCATGTCAGCCAGCCCACACTGAGCGTCGCCATTCGCAAACTGGAGCAGCGACTCAATGTCCAGATCTTCGAGCGTGGCCGCAGTCGGGTGATGGTGACGCCCATTGGAGAAACACTGATTGCGCAGGCCAAGAACGTGATCGAGCAGGCTGATCGACTGGAAATGCTGGCCCGCAACACGGGTGATGAACTGGCGGGCCCGCTGAAGATCGGTGCCATCTTTACTGTGGCGCCCTATCTGTTTCCGCATCTGATTCCGCAGTTGCGCAATCTGGCCCCCGAGATGGCGCTCGACATCGAGGAAAACTACACCGCTGTATTGCGTGAGCGCCTGCGCAGCGGCCAGATCGACATTGCCATCCTCGCCCTGCCCTTTACCGAATCGGACGTCCTGACCAAGCCGCTGTTCAGCGAGCCGTTCG
Source organism: Natronospirillum sp. (assembly GCF_022565775.1). Classification (GTDB taxonomy): domain Bacteria; phylum Pseudomonadota; class Gammaproteobacteria; order Pseudomonadales; family Natronospirillaceae; genus Natronospirillum. The sequence continues at coordinate 7,234 of NZ_JAIUMC010000107.1, read as the reverse complement.
AGGTGCTGCTGCCGCGCGAACATCCGCTGTCAGCTCAGGACGATGTGAGTGCAGAAGAACTCAGCCACACCGATCTCCTGCTGCTGGGCGATGGGCACTGCTTCCGCGACCAGATTCTGAACGCCTGTCCGGCTATTGCTCGATCGAGTCGAGACCCGCAGGGCCGGGTGCGTACACTGGCAGACGGCAGTTCTCTGGAAACCATCCGCCATATGGTGGCTTCCGGGCTGGGCGTGACCATCCTGCCGCGCAGCGCCAACCTGCACGCCCCCTATTCCGCCGAATGGCTGGTAACCCGGCCCTTTCGCAGTGACCCGCCCGAGCGCACGGTAGCCATGGCATGGCGCGCGAGTTTTCCGCGCCCGCGAGCCATCGATGCGCTGGAGAATGCCATCAAGGCCTGCCAGATATGATAAGACTGACCACGCGTTTCCTGCTCGCGGGCCTCGGCACCACACCGGCCTTCAGAACAGCGTCGTTACTGGTTTGTCTGGCACTGACGTTGGCCGCCCAGGCACAAACCCTGCCTGAACCGAGCGCACCCGAACAAGAGCAACAGACACTCCTTGCCGAAACCCTGCACTGGGAACAGACCGAGTCCCAATGGGCGGCACAATTGCAGTTGAGTGAACAGGATCTGGCCCAGGTAAGGCTCAGTGCCGAAGACCTCGAAGCCCACATCCTGGCCATGGCAGGCAGCGTCAACACCTATCGCGTGCTGCAGGAGCAGAAAGCGGCACTGCCTCAGGTAACGCCTATAGAAGGGCTGTCGGAAGCCATCGCAGACTTGCGCCTGCGCCAGTTCGAGTTGATTCAACTGGGCCGTCAGTGGGCTGCACAGGGCCAGCCAACACCCGATGGCTATGCGGCACTGCAGGCGCAACTCAGGGTGACGTTTGACACGGGTGTCCAGTTGCAGTCCACACATGCGCAATTGCTGAACGACACTCGTGAGCTGCGTCAGGAATTGCAGGAAGAGCTGTTCTGGGTGCCCAGCAACCCGCCCATGAATATGCAGTGGTTTCAGCAACTGCCCGGACTGCTCTGGGAGCGCACCACGACGGCCCGGCCTCCCATCGCCTGGCAGCCCGAACGAGACGAGTGGCGCCCGACACTGCTCAGCGGCAGCGCCCTTGCCCTGCTATCAGCCGGCCTTCTTCTCTGGCTGCGGCGCCGGCTCGAGGGCATCGAGGATCGGTTCAACCGGCAACTGCTGACCTTTCACCGGGAACAACTCACGGCTCAGGAGTCGGTTGATCAGGCCCTCACTCAGTCGATGCCGACCGATGTTGCGGCAGAATCAGCACCCAGCCCGGACGAGCCGACAGAACCGGACAATTCGACGGAGGCGCACCCAGCAGAGGAAGACCCTGCAGTATCCGCCCTGCCGTCGCCGGATGCAGTACCCAGCCCCTGGTTGCTGCCCGGCCTGCTGAGCACCATGGCACTGCGCCTTGCCCCGGTCAGCCTTCTGCTGATTGCGGTCGGACTATTACTGCCCGGTACCGAGGACTCCGGGGCCATCAGCCTGGGCCCGGTGTTGATGGCGTTCGGTTTCAGCCTGTTTGTGATCAAGTTTCTGCTGCGGGTGCTGCAGCATCCGGACATAGGCCCGATGCACTTTGCCTGGTCGGCAACCCTGCAGACCTCCTTGTATCAATTTACGGCCCGCTTCACCTGGGTTCTGCTCCCTACGACCATTGTGGTCTCTCTTGCCCAGCAACAGACCACCGGATTGACGCAGGACCGCCTGACCTCGGTCGTACTGGTGCTGGCCGGACTGGCGATTGCCTGGCTGTCCCGGCAGTTGCTGCGCGACGCAGAGCCGTTGCATTCGAAGCCGATCATCAGTTGGATATTGCACCTGGCGCTGGTACTGCTGCCGTTGGGCATGGTCGCACTGACCGCCCTCGGATTCGTCTACACGGTGCTGCAACTGACCTATGCCCTGCTGGCTACCTTCTACATTCTGACCGTCTGGGTACTGGCAGAAGTGGCCGCCGGTCGTGGGCTGTTGCTGGCCACTGAAACGCTGCGGCGTCAGCGCGCCATCGACGAGGCGGAGCATGCGGTGCTGATGGCCGCCGCCGGCCCGGACGAAAAGGCTGGCGACAGTGTGAAGCCCTTGCCGCAGCTTGACATCGACAAGGTTACCCAACAATCCGGGCGTCTGGCCCGCTTCATGATCCTGTTGTTGCTTGGCGGCCTGCTGTTCTGGGTCTGGTATGACATGGTACTGGCGCTGGGTAATCTAGAGCTGGGAGCTCTGGCGATGGCAGGTGACCTGCAACAGGGGCTTCCTTTCAGCCTGCTGGATCTGGTCAGTGCCGCGGCCATTCTGGGGCTGACTCTGTTTTTGGCCGCCAACCTGCCCGGTCTGCTGGAAATGGTGGTGCTGTCACGGTTGCATCTGCAACAGGGTAGCGCCTATGCCACCACAACGCTGCTCAACTATGTCATTCTGGGCACCGGTATTATTCTTGCCCTGTCCGCACTCGGGGTCAGTTGGGATCGTCTGCAATGGCTGGTCGCGGCACTCAGTGTAGGCCTGGGTTTCGGTCTGCAGGAAATCTTTGCCAATTTCGTCTCCGGGCTGATCATTCTGTTCGAGCGCCCCATAAGGATCGGCGATGTGGTCACACTGGGCAACCTGTCCGGACGCGTGCGCCAGATTCGAATTCGGGCCACGACCATTACCGACTTCGATCGCAAGGACATCATTGTCCCCAACAAGACGTTCGTCACCGGGCAACTGATCAACTGGTCGCTGACCGATACCGTGACACGGGTCACCCTCAAGATCGGCGTCGCCTATGGCTCTGACCTGGAGCGCACCCGGGAGATTCTGCTGGCAGCCGCAGAGGGCAATGAAAGAGTTCTCAAGGACCCCAAACCCCAGGTGCTGTTTCTGAGTTTTGGCGACAGCGCGCTGGACCACGAGCTGCGCATTCACGTGAAGGAACTGGGTGATCGCAACCCGGCCATCGACGAGATCAACCGCTATGTGGACCGTGAATTCGCTGCCGCTGGCATCGAGATCGCCTTCCAGCAGATTGATATCCGCTTGCGCAACAGCGAGGGTGTCGAACGGCTGGTCGAACAGCGACCTGTACAGAAATCGTGACATCGAGGCGGCCTGTAAAACCCGGTTGTCACCCGCACAATTCTTTTGCTTTTGATTAACGGCTCGTTAGAATTGAGCCCATTTTTCGCCCCGGACACAATCCTGGCTCGCTGTTCGAGCCGCTGTGGGCCGGACTGAGAACAATAATCGGCGGGCGGACACCCAGTGTTCCAGCCTGGCAGGAGAGCCAATGAGTACCATCATTGAAGTAAACAACATCTACAAGGCTTTTGGCGGCCTGCAGGTGATCCGGGATTGTTCGATCAAGGTTGAAGAAGGCTCGGTAACGGGCATGATCGGGCCCAACGGGGCGGGCAAGTCAACGCTGTTCAATATCATTGCCGGCACCTTGCCCGAAGATTCCGGAACGGTATTGCTCGATGGCGAAGACATTACCCACAACACACCCAACGAATTGTTCCACAAGGGGTTGCTGCGCACCTTCCAGATCGCACACGAGTTCTCGCACATGACCTCGCTGGAAAATCTGATGATGGTACCGCCCCACCAGCCGGGTGAAGACCTGTTCAAGACCTGGTTCAAGCCTTCACTGGTGCGTGACCGTGAGCATGAAGTGCGTCAGCGCGCGATTGAGGTACTGGACTTCATCAACCTGTCGCACGTCAAGAATGAACTGGCGGGCAACCTGTCCGGTGGACAGAAAAAACTGCTGGAGCTCGGTCGCACCATGATGACCGATGCCCGGGTCGTGCTGCTTGATGAGATAGCCGCCGGTGTCAACCGGACACTGCTGGGTGATCTGATGGGCAATATCGAACGCCTGAACAAGGAAATGGGTTATACCTTCCTGGTCATCGAGCACGATATGGACATGATCGGGCGGCTGTGTGACCCGGTGATCGTGCTGGCTCAGGGTGAAGTCATGGTCGAAGGCCACATTGACGAGATCCGCAACAACCCCAAAGTGATCGAAGCCTATTTTGGCAGCACCGAGACCGAAGAAGCAAACACCTCCGCCAACTGAACCGAGAACAATAATTTCCGGAGTACACAATGCCTTTACTGGAAGCAACGGGAGTTCATGGCGGCTACGGCGGCATGAATATCCTTCACGGCGTCGACATGACCATCAACAATGATGAGATTGGCGTCATTATCGGGCCCAATGGGGCCGGCAAGTCCACCATGCTGAAAGCCATTTTCGGCATGCTCAATGTCACCGAGGGTGACATCAAGTTGCGCGGAGAATCGATCAAGAACGTCGCGCCCAACAAGCTCGTCCACATGGGCATGGGCTTTGTCCCGCAGGAAAAGAACATCTTCCCCAGCATGACTGTGCAGGAAAACCTCGAGATGGGGGCCTACATTCACCCCAGCCGGGTCTCCGCCATGCTGGAGCAGGTATATGAGCTGTTCCCGCCGCTCAAGGAAAAGCGCAGGCAGCCCGCCGGCGAGCTCTCAGGGGGTCAGCGTCAAATGGTGGCCATGGGTCGTGCCCTGATGGTGGAGCCCTCCCTGCTGCTGCTGGATGAGCCGACTGCCGGCCTGTCCCCCCTGTACATGAATGAGATATTCACCCGCGTCAAGGATATCAACAAGGCTGGCGTGGGGGTGCTGATGGTCGAACAGAATGCCAAGCAGGCACTCGCCATTGCCGACAAGGGCTTTGTACTGGCGGCAGGTCAGAACCGGTACACCGATACCGGTCAGGCACTGCTCAACGATCCCGAAGTGGCCAAGAGCTTCCTCGGCGGCTGAATCAGCAAGGAGATAGGTTGTGAACGAATTGGTTTTCTTTATCAACAATGTCCTGATCTCCGGAGCGGTGGCTGGTTCCATCTACGCGCTCGGGGCGGTCGGCATTACTCTGGTGTTCAGCATCATGCGTTTTGCGCATTTTGCGCATGCTGACATGATGACATTCGGCGCCTTCATGGTGTTTGTCTTTACCGCCATGTTCCCGGGTGCCGGTGCTGCCCTGGGCATTCCGACACCAATCCTGATGCTGCCGATCGCCATGGTCATCACGGCCTCACTGGCCATCGGCCTGGACAAGGCGTTCTACAAACCGCTGCGCGACAATGGCGTCAAGCCGATTGTGCTGGTCATCGCTTCTCTGGGCGTGACCCTGATGCTGCAGGGCCTGATCCGCATGTTCGCCGGTACCAGCAGTCGCAGTCTCTACATCGGTGAGCGCAAGGAGATCTATCGTATCGATGTTCCCATCGAAGGTGTGCTGCGCCCCATCATCATCACCGACCCGCAAATCTGGCTGATCGCTTTCGCCGTCATTGTCGTGGTGGCCCTGCACTACTTCCTGACCAAAACCCGCATGGGCAAGGCGATGCGCGCCATGTCCGACAATGCGGATCTGGCCCAGGTTTCAGGCATCAATACCAAGGCGGTCATCATGGTCACCTGGATTATTGCCGGCAGTCTGGCGGCCATGGCCGGAACCATGCTGGCCATGGACGTGGCGCTGCAACCCCAACTGAGCTTCTTTATTCTGTTGCCCATATTCGCTGCCACCATTGTCGGCGGTGTGGGTCAGCCCTACGGGGCCATAGCCGGCGGCTACCTGGTCGGCTTTGTGGAAACCCTGTCCGTCTTCAACTGGTCCATTCTGCTGCGACCACTGGCCCCCATGCTGCCGGACGCCCTGGAGATTCCGCGCAGTCTGGCGCTGGTAGGTACCGAGTACAAGATTGTGGTGCCTTTCTTCATTCTGGTTGTGGTGCTGATCTGGCGCCCCACAGGTATCTTTAAAGGGAAGGTGATCTGATGCTGGCAAATGTCCCCTATTTGAACCGCCTGCCGGTCCGCGAAACCATTGTCGCCTGCATTGTCATCATCGCCATATCCGGCGTCATGATGGCGCAGGGACTGTCCTTTGGCGTCCGCATGATGGTAGAAGCCAGTTGCTATGCCATTCTGGCCCTGGGTTTCACTATCCAGTGGGGCTACGGAGGCCAGTTGAACGCTGGTGTGCTGGGCTTCCTGGCTCTGGGCGGCTATTCCGCCATGGCCTTCAGCGTGCCCATGAATGCGGCATTCTGGAATACCGACCTGCCGCAGCAGTTGGGCTGGGCGATTGTACGCGGCATCTTTTACATACTGATCGTTATCGGCATGTCCCAGATTCACCGACTGGGCGTGCCGAAGAAGATACGCACCTGGGCAACCATCATTGTCGCCTTTGTTCTCTACATGGCCATGAAGAGCCATTTCGTGCCGATCGCCAGTGCCATCGAGCGTGAGGCTCAGTTCATTGGCGGGCTGGGCATGCATCCGCTGGTCGGCTGGCTGGTCGGTGGTCTGCTCGCCGGCATTGCAGGTTATTTCATCGGCAAGATCTGTCTGGGATTGCGCAGTGACTATCTGGTTATCGCCACGCTGGGCATTGCCGAAATCATCAAGGCGGTGATGGTGAACGAAGACTGGCTGACGCGCGGCACCCTGACCGTGTCGCCGATTCCCTGGCCGGTTCCGGGGCCGGGAGATGTCGGTTTTCTGGTCTCTCGATCCCTGTATCTGACACTGACGGCACTGCTTGTGCTGGCCATCTTCCTGCTGCTGCAACGGGCCTTCAACTCACCCTGGGGGCGCATGATCCGCTCGATCAGAGACAATGAAATCTCTGCGGCGGCAATGGGCAAGGACATCAACCGACGCCGTCTCGAGATCTTCGTGTTCGGCTGTATCCTGATGGGTATCGGCGGCGCGGCACTGACCAATTTCACCAGTATATTCAACGCACAGGGTTATCTGCCGTTGAACCATACCTTTTTGATTCTGGTCATGGCGATACTCGGCGGGCCGGGGAACAACCTGGGCACGATTCTGGGTGCTTTCCTGGTTTATGTGATATGGGTAATGTCTGAACCCATGGCGCTCTACGTCATGCAGGCCGTCATCTATATTGGCGACCTCTGGTTCAGCTGGGAGCCACCAGGCAACATCGGCAGCCGGGCCCTGCAGGCCCGGGTTTTCATAATCGGCCTGATGATCACGCTGATTCTGCGCTTTGCACCCAATGGGCTGATGCCGGAAAAAGTGAAACACGACACCTGAGCCTGATGTCGGATCGGGTTGGGGGCTGACCGCCGGACGGTCAGCCCATCATTGGAAAATGCTGGACATACAGGCACA
>NZ_JAIUMC010000106.1 GCF_022565775.1 Natronospirillum sp. | reverse complement strand
CTCGACCATAGCGTACCGGCTCGATATGGGTATCAGGGGCGGGATAGAACGAAGAGGTGATGGCCACTCCCCGGGTAAAGTCAGGCCTCTCTCCTGCAGCGGTGTTGCGAAAGGTCCGCGCGCCTATGATGGCTTCCGAGTTGGTGCGCGTCAGTTCCCCCAACCGATCGGATAAAGCGGGCAATTCACCATCGGCCTTCATGGTATGCAGCAGTTTCTGGGTACCCAGCGTACCGGCGGCCAATATCACATCGGCAGCACGATAGGTCGTTTTACCGACCCCCAGTGCACCGAGGTTGCCGGTACGGCGTACATCCACCGCCAACCCTCCATCGGGCAGCAAGCGAATGCGATCTACACTGGCGCGATCCCTGATCTTCGCTCCAGCCTGCTCAGCCAGCCACAGATAGTTCTTCAGCAAGGTATTCTTGGCCCCATGACGACAGCCCGTCATGCACTCTCCGCATTCGATACAACCGGTTCGGGCCGGCCCTTTGCCGCCGAAGTAGGGATCGGGACTCGACTTGCCGGGCTGCCCGAACCAGACTCCAACCGGAGTGGTACGAAAAGTATGTTCCACACCCATCTCTCTGGCCACCGAGCGCAGGACGTCATCGGCCGGTGTCAGAGTAGGATTGTCGACCACCCCGAGCATCCGCTTTGCCTGATCGTAATGCGGCGCAAGCTCCTCTTGCCAATCGGTAATGTGCTGCCATTGCTGGTCATCATAAAAAGCCTGTGGCGGCTCATAGAGGGTGTTCCCGTAGACCAGTGACCCACCACCAACACCCGCTCCAGAGAGCACAAGGGCATTGCGCAGCAAAGTGATGCGCTGAATGCCGAAACACCCCAACCAGGGCAGCCAGAGAAATGACTTCAGTTGCCAGGACGTCTTTGGCAACGTCGACTCGTCGTAGCGTTTGCCCGCTTCGAGAACCAGCACCCGATAGCCTTTTTCCGTGAGGCGCAGAGCAGCCACGCTGCCACCAAACCCACTACCCACAACGATCACATCGTAGTCATTCGATTCAGAGCGGGCACTCTCGGTCATGGTATTGCTCGAGCTTGAGGCTGATCGCATACAGTAACGGAAATCCGGCTGCAACGACAGCAGGTCCAGGTGCCTGTCTGTAGTGCTCAAAGCATCACTATGTTCGCCAGCACACAGACGCCTGCTGCCTATAGGTACATCTTGAACGCTGGTCTCAGCAGTGTTCAGCTCATGGTACCGAACAGGAAACAATCCATTAGAATCAAAGCGTTCGAACTGTCTTCACGCTCTCACCATGCGCTGCGTTACGACCGGGATACCGAGTTACTTCGTTCGGCACTGTTCAGTACCGAACAAATGACCCGCCATGCCGTGACACTGGCACAGCAGCATCAAATCGGTACCGCTCCGGGACCAGACCAACTGTTACCCAGACTGGACGACAACGCACGTGTTCTGCAGGCGGCCTACGATGTCGTCACCAGCACGGCCGCCTCAGGCCAGCAAATCATCGCCGCTGAATCCTGGTTGCTCGACAACTATTACATGATCGAGCAGCAGATCACTCTGGTTCGACGACATCTGCCGCGTGGCTTCAGCCGCCAGCTACCCCGTTTGAGTAATGGTCTGTCCACCGGTCTGCCGCGCATCTATGACCTGGCGCTGCAGTTGATTTCGCACATGGATGGTCGCGTTGACAAGGACAACACCACCCGATTTATTGCCTCCTATCAAACCGTCGAGCCTCTTAAACTGGGAGAATTGTGGGCATTTCCAAACATGCTGCAGTTGGCCCTGCTGGAAAATCTGCGCCGCGTCGGGCTGCATATAGCGCAGCGCCGCCAAGAGAAAGACTCTGCCATTCACTGGGCGGACCGGATGATCGCCATGGCGGAGAGCGATCCCAGGCAGGTGATCCAATTGCTGGCAGAGTTCGCCCATGCCGATGTACCCCTGACTGCCCCTTTCATCGAAGAGTTCTTTGACCGGCTGAAGGCACAGGGTCCTGCCATGGCTTTTGTGCAGACCTGGGTAGAACAGCAATTGGCAGACCAGGGCGTGACCGCGGCTCGGCTATCAGAAGCGGACAGTCGACTAGCGGCCGAAAATCAGCTTTCAATCGCCAACAGTATCGGCAGCCTGCGCTTTATCGACGGCATGGACTGGGCACTTTGCGTCGAGTCACTCAGTCTCGTCGAAAAGGTTTTGCGTAACGACCCCTACTGCGAAGCCGTTATCGGCGCCAGGCCAGACCAACGCAAACCAGCCGAGCCTGATGATCAGTTGCCGCCCCATGAAGACCCGGCATCATTGGGAGACCAGCGCCAACCGGAAGGGTATGGACAGCAGGACTTTGCCACCCGGGACCGTTACCGCCACATCGTGGAAGACATCTCCCGACGCTCGGATTGCAGCGAGTGGACGGTGGCGCTGAAGGCCATTGCGCTGGCAAAACTCGGAGCCACGCAAATGGGCAACCATGATCGCCGCGCCCACGTCGGATACTATTTGATGGATCACGGCCGTCCGATGCTGGAGCAGGATGTCGGCTTTCGGCCATCCCTGACGTCTCGATTGTCTCGTCTGGGCCAACAATTGAGTCTGCCGCTTTATCTTGCACCCATCGGCCTGTTCACTGCCCTGTTCGCCATGCTGGTCGTTTGGGCCCTGTGGGAGGTCGACCCGACAGGCTTCAACCAGAGCGGACTCATGAACGGTGACTGGCGGCTCTGGCTGCTGATCATTCCACTTCTGGTTGTGGTTTCAAAGCTGGCCATCTCGCTTACCAACCGCGTTGTTACGCTTACCTTGCCACCGCGCGCATTGCCGCGACTCGATTTCCAGTCTACCGGTATTCCAGAGCAACATCGCACCATGGTGGTGGTCCCCTCCCTGCTGGGTAAACCAGAGGATGTTGATGATCTGCTGGAGGCCATGGAGATCCGCTATCTGGGCAATCGTGACAGCAACCTGTTTTTTGCACTGCTCACCGACTTTCCCGACGCCGATGAACAGGCACTGGCGGAAGATGAGGCTATTCTCGCCGCAATGCATGCCGGCCTGGCTGCGCTCAACAGGACCTACCACGCAGACCGGCCCTGCATATTCTTCTGGCTGCATCGTCCACGTCTCTGGAACCCCATAGAAAGGATCTGGATGGGCTACGAACGCAAGCGCGGCAAACTGGCCCAGTTCAATGCCCGACTCAGAAAAGATGATGACACTGCCTTTTCAGAGACCGCAGGCGATCAGCGTCTGCTGCGCACCATTCAGTACGTGATCACCCTGGATACCGATACTCAGTTACCCCGCGACACCGCCTGTGCGCTGATTGGCAATCTGGCCCACCCGCTCAACCGACCCGTGTACGACCCGCATCGGGGCCGTATCGTGGAGGGACATGCCGTCCTTCAACCCGGGGTCGCGATCAGTCTGCTCAGTGCCGGGCGAAGCCGTTTCAGCAAGTTGCACACCGGTGACTCCGGAATCGACCCCTATACTCGGGAAGTGTCCGACGTTTATCAGGATGTTTTCGGCGAAGGCTCCTTCGTCGGCAAAGGAATCTACGACGTCAATGCTTTTCGTCAGGCGATCGACGAGCGGTTCCCTGAAAATCTGATACTGAGCCACGATCTGCTCGAGGGCGGCTACGCCAGATCCGCCCTGGTAACCGACGTATTGCTGGTCGAAGATCATCCGTCCACCATGCCCATCGACACCAGCCGGCGCCATCGCTGGATCCGGGGTGATTGGCAATTACTCGGCTGGCTGCTGCCCCGGGTGCAGGGGGCAGACAAAAAGGAGCGCGTCAAAAATCCGCTTTCGGCGCTGTCGCGCTGGAAGCTGCTGGACAATCTGAGACGCAGCCTGATAGCGCCATCCTTGCTCGCACTTCTGGTCGGCGGCTGGCTTTCCGGCCTCGGCGAAACCTGGTTCTGGACACTGATTGCGGTAACCGCACTGATACTGCCTCCGATCATGGGCCGGCTGATAGAGCTGCTGCGAAAGTCGCCCGAGCGTGAATGGTTGACGCATATCAGGTCGGTTGTCGGTTCAAGCGACACTCCCCTGATCATGGCGCTGCTAGAACTGGCCTTTTTGCCCTATGATGCGGTGATAAATCTGAGTGCCATACTGCGTTCCAGCGGACGCCGATTGTTTACGCGACGGGGACTCCTGTTGTGGCAACTGCCAGATTACAAGCGCCGCAATGCGCAGCACACCATCTTCGGCTTCTATCAGGAAATGTGGTTTGCGCCGGCGCTTGCTCTCGGGTTGAGTGCCTCACTTGCAGTCATGTCCCCTGCGACAACCTGGTATCCTGTGGCCCCTCTGCTGCTGCTCTGGTTGATCTCGCCTCTCATCGCCTGGTGGATCAGTCAGCCGCTGCTGGCCCCCACTGCAGGACTGGGCAAGGACCAACAGGCGTTTTTGCGCCTTTCCGCCCGGCGTACCTGGCGCTACTTCGCTGACTTTGTCGGCCCTGAAGACAACTGGCTTCCACCTGACAATATTCAGGAGCACCCTTTCAGGACTATCGCCTCCAGAACATCACCCACCAACATGGGCCTGTCTCTGCTGGCCGATCTGGCGGCCTGCGATTTCGGTTATATTACTGTCGCGGAGTGCCTTGAGCGCCTCGACAAGACTCTGGCTTCGATGGACAAGCTGGAACGGTATCGCGGCCATTTCTACAACTGGTATGACACTCGTACCCTGCAGATACTGCCTCCGCACTATATCTCGTCAGTAGACAGTGGCAATCTCGCTGGCAGCCTCCTGACACTGCAGGCAGGACTGCTCGAAATGAAAGCACAGCCGGTATTTTCTCCGACGGCCTTCGAGGGGCTGCAAGACACACTTCAGGTGTTCGTCAAACTGCTGCCTTCCGGATTGAATGCTGCCCTAGCCGATAACATTCGCACTCTTCAGGACAATATCCGATACCAGGCCCATTGCGATGTCCCCTGGACTCTGGAGTCCGCGCTGGCGGCAATCGATCACATCTATCACCTTCGCCGCGGGCTTTTTGACGCCCTGGCCTCATTTGGCAGCCGCGCGGACCAGCAAACCGATGAGCGACAATACTGGGCGCAGGCATTCGATCATCAATTGAGGACTCTGCACGAAGAGCTCAAGACACTGCATGAAGAGCCAGCCACGTGCCTGCCTGAAATGAGAGCCCGCCAGGCACTGCCCCTTCGGATGGAACTGAAATGCTCGGAAGGACTGAGGCAATGCAATCTGATCGATCAACTGGTACTCAAGTGCCGCGACCTGGCAACAATGAATTTCGACTTTCTCTATGACTCTGCACGCAGTCTGCTTGCCATTGGCTACGATGTGGGTGAACGGCGGCGCGACCCGGCGCACTATGACCTTCTTGCGTCGGAAGCACGTCTGGCCAGTTTTCTGCTGATTGCCCAGGGGCAGGTTCCACAGAAACACTGGTTTTCACTCGGTCGCCTGCTGACCAGCCGCGGTGGCAATGTGAGTCTGATTTCATGGAGCGGCTCCATGTTCGAATATCTGATGCCGCAATTGATCATGCCAAGCTTTGCAGACACCCTTTTGCAGCAAAGCTGCAAGGCAGCGGTTGAACGTCAGATTGAATATGGTCGTCAGCGTCAGGTCCCCTGGGGCATCTCCGAGTCCTGCTACAACGCCACCGACCTGCACCAGGTCTATCAATACCGGGCCTTTGGTGTACCTGGCCTCGGGTTCAAGCGCGGACTCGGCGATGACCTGGTCATTGCCCCCTATGCCAGTGCGCTGGCGTTGATGGTGAAACCAGGGGAGGCCTGCCGAAATCTGCAGTCCATGGCCGAGCAGGGCTTTCTCGGAGCATATGGTTTTTATGAAGCCATTGATTACACGCCGTCTCGGGTCGTGCGTAATGAAGCTCGGGCGATAGTGAAGAGCTTCATGGTTCACCATCAGGGCATGAGCTTTTTGGCCTTTGCACAGGTACTGCTTGATCAGCCCATGCAACGCCGCTTCATGTCTGACCCACAGGCGAGGGCAACGGAACTGCTGCTGCAGGAACGGGTGCCGAAGCGCGGCGCAACACTGCATCCCCATGCGGCGGAAGTCAGTGCAACGGCCCGCCCGCCCAATGCCGATGATGCGGACATCATGCGCGTGCTGGCCAATCCAAATACCCCAGCGCCTGAAGTACATTTGTTGTCAAACGGTCGCTACCACGTGATGGCCACGCACACGGGTGGCAGCACGAGTCGTTGGCGCGACCTGACGCTGACGCGATGGCGTGAAGATACAACTGCCGACAATTGGGGTACTTTTGTCTACCTGCGCGATAGCGACAGCGGAAAATACTGGTCTGCCACGTATCAGCCTACCCTGCGTCAGGCCGATCACTACGAAGCCATTTTCGTACAGGCGCGCGCTGAGTACCGGAGACGTGACAAGGCCATCGAAACTCATACCGAGTTGAGTGTTTCTCCGGAAGACGATGTCGAGATCCGTCGCATTACGCTGACCAACCAGTCTTCGCGACGCCGTCGCATCGAAGTGACCAGCTACGCGGAGGTGGTACTGGCCAACCTCAATGCCGACCTGGCACATCGGGCTTTCAGCAACCTGTTTGTGCAGACCGAAATTCTACCAGACCGTGGCGCCATCCTCTGCACCCGGCGTGCGCGCACGCCGGGCGAACAGGTGCCGTGGATGTTTCACCTGCTTGCTGCACCGGAAGCCGAGGCGGGTGCAACCACCTATGAAACAGATCGTTCCGCGTTTGTCGGTCGCGGCCGCACCGCAGCCAATCCAATCGCACTGGCGCGTACCCGCGACCGGTCTGCCGTTGAGCCCTCCTACGCCAACAACGCTCTGTCGAATACTCAGGGTTCGGTGCTTGACCCGATTGTTGCCATCCGCCGCACGCTGACTCTCGACCCGGACGAAACTTCCGGGGTGCAAATTATCACCGGTATCGCCGACACTCGCGATGCTGCACTGAGTCTCATCGAAAAATACTGCGATCGTCACTTCGTGGAACGTGCCTTCGAAATGGCTGGCCTCAAGAGCCAGGATGTACTGCGCCACCTGAATGCCAGCGAAGCGGAGGCCCAGCTATACGGGCGCCTCGCCAGTGCCCTGATCTATAGCCACGCCCAGCGCCGTGCTTCACCCGAGCGTATTGCACGCAATTCACTGGGCCAGTCCAGTCTATGGCGATTCGGCATCTCGGGTGATCTGGCCATCATCTTGCTGCATATCGGTGATGTCAGTCGTATAGCCCTGGTCAGCCAGATACTGAAGGCTCATACCTATTGGCGCATGAAGGGGCTTAATGCTGACCTCGTGATAGTAAACGAAGACTTCTCCGGCTATCGGGCTGACCTGCATCAGCAAATCATGGGCCTGATCAGCGCCGGACCGGGCGCACAACTGATCGACAAGCCGGGGGGCGTTTTCCTGCGTCGCGCCGAGGAACTGACCAAGGAGGAATGGGTTCTGCTGCAAGCCGTTGCCCGCATAGTTCTCAGTGACTCAGGGAAGTCGCTGGCGGAGCAAGTGGAACGACGCGTCACGCCAGAGCGCTACCCGGATTGGCTGGAACCCGAATTCCCAAGGCTGGATGAGCCTGCTGAGTCACTGCCCTCCAGAAATCTTGTTTTCAACAACGGCCGTGGCGGATTCACACCTGATGGGCGGGAATACGTCGTCCTGCTGGAGCCCGGCCAGACCACACCTGCGCCCTGGGTCAACGTTATAGCCAGCCCTCAGATCGGCACCGTGGTCAGTGAGAGTGGCAGCGCCTACACCTGGGCGGAGAACGCCCATGAATTCCGACTGACTTCCTGGCACAACGATCCACTCTCGGACCAGAGTGGCGAAGCCATCTACCTGCGCGACGAGGAAACCGGCGCTTACTGGTCACCCACACCCCTGCCGACCCGAGGGCGCACAGGCTATGTCTGTCGGCATGGCTTTGGTTACAGCGTGTTCGAGCATCAAGAAGCGGGCATCCGGTCGGAACTGAGTACTTATGTCGCTATGGATGCACCAGTGAAATTCGTGGTGCTAAAACTGCACAACCCTTCCGCAACTACCCGCCAGCTTTCAGCGACCGGCTTTTGGGAGCTTGTCATGGGCGAGTGGCGTCACAGCACCGCCATGCATATTGTCACTGAAGCGGACGCTCATACCGGTGCGCTGTTTGCCCGAAATCCTTACGGTCGGGAATGCGCAGATCGGATCGTGTTTGCCCATGTCAACGACCGGGACCGCACCGTCAGTGGCAGCCGTGCCGAATTTATCGGCCGCAATGGCGCCTTGGCCAAACCCGCCGCAATGCGCCGCACGTGTCTGTCGGGCATCACCGGCGCCGGCCTCGACCCATGCGCAGCGCTGCAGACCATGGTTGAGCTTCCTCCCGGAGAGACGCGCGAGATCGTATTTACTTTCGGTGCTGCCGCCAATGCCGACGAAGCTCGACATTTGATCCAGCAATACAGCGGCACGGCGAGTGCACACCAGGCACTGGAAGCAGTCTGGGAATACTGGAAGCATACTCTTGGTGCGGTAAACGTCGAAACACCCAACACCGCACTCAATATACTGGCGAATGGCTGGCTGGTTTACCAGACCATCTCCTGCCGGCTATGGGCACGCAGCGGCAATTACCAGTCTGGCGGCGCCTTCGGCTTTCGTGACCAGTTACAGGATACCCTCGCTCTCATTCATGCCACACCCTGGCTCGCCAGAGAACAGCTGCTGCGCTGCGCAGGGCGACAGTTCAGCGAAGGCGATGTGCAACACTGGTGGCATCCGCCCAATGGACAGGGCGTGCGCACCCGCTTCTCCGACGACTACCTGTGGCTACCTTATGCAGCCTGCCGCTATGTATTGACCACCGGAGATCTCGGGGTTCTTGATGAGCAAGTCCACTTCCTGGAGGGTCGGGCATTGTATGCAGGAGAAGAAGCCAACTATGACCAGCCAAGTCAATCAGCGGAAACGGCGAGTATTTATGAGCACTGTGTGCGGGCCATCCGTTATGGACTGCGCTTTGGCGCCCATCATTTGCCCCTGATGGGCTGTGGCGACTGGAACGACGGCATGAACCTGGTCGGTAAAGACGGCAAGGGCGAGAGTGTCTGGCTGGCCTGGTTCCTGTATGACAACCTGACCTCCTTTGCCGAACTGGCACAGCAACGAGGAGACGGGGACTTTGCAGCGACCTGCCGTAGCCAGGCTGCAGGCTTGATCACGCACATAGAGGATCAGTCCTGGGATGGCGCCTGGTACAAGCGCGCCTGGTTCGACGACGGGACTCCACTGGGATCCGCCAGCAACGACGAATGCCAGATTGACTCCATCAGCCAAAGCTGGTCAATCCTTTCTGGCGGCGGCGAACCCGGCCGCGCACGCCAGGCCATGCAGTCCGTAAACCAACGCCTGGTGCGCCGCGACCATAAGATCATACAACTGCTGGACCCGCCCTTTGATACCTCAAGTCTGGAGCCCGGCTACATCAAGGGGTACATACCTGGTGTCAGGGAAAACGGCGGTCAATATACCCATGCCGCCGTTTGGGCCACTATGGCTTTTGCCCGGATTGGCGATACTGAGCGAGCCTGGGAGCTGTTCGACATGCTGCACCCGATTGCCCATGGCGACACCCCAAAGGCCATCGCGCGGTACAAGGTAGAACCCTACGTCATGTGTGCCGACATCTACGGTGTTGCGCCACACGCCGGACGTGGCGGCTGGACCTGGTATACCGGTGCGGCCGGATGGATGTATCAACTCACAGTGGAGACCCTGCTAGGACTGCAGCGGGAAGGTGACTTCCTGCGCCTTGTACCCTGCATTCCCGCCGACTGGGGAATCTACAAGATACACTACCGCTATCGCGATACCGTATATCACATAACAGTCACCCAATCGGTAAAAGACGTTGCAGAGAGTCACGATGGCACAATCCAGCCCGTCACCCGTGTGCAGGTAGACAACAACGAGTGCCTGGATCAGCGCATTCCGCTGGTCAACGACCACCAGGATCATTTTGTGGACGTACAGCTTGGCGAGATGTGTACGCAGTAGGAAGACGCTTGCGCGCCTCTTCGCCCGAGCGCGGCCAAGGCCGGCGCCTACAGGGTGGCTCAATTGTAGGCCGTGGGC
>NZ_JAIUMC010000105.1 GCF_022565775.1 Natronospirillum sp. | reverse complement strand
GCCTGCTGCAGATCCAGCGTGCCGGTGAGGCGATCTTCGGTAGTACCCAGAGGCAGATTGACAAAAGGAGGTGTCGCGCCATCTTCGGCCGCCGGCAGAATATCGGCCAGGCCCCGCGCCAGTGTAGACTTGGCACTGCCCCGCGGACCACTGATCAGCAGCCCGCCGATACGCGGATTGATGGCATTGAGAATCAGCGCGGTTTTCAGGCTGTCCTGCCCGACAACTGCGGAAAACGGATAGTCAGGTTGCTGTGCGGTGCTCATGATCGAGGCACCCCGGCAACGGGTTTGAAGCACGTCATACTGAAACCCTCGGGTACCCGCCGTACCCTGTGAGAATGTGGGTGTTCGAGCAGGCCGGTCTTCGGGCTCGGACTTGATCTTCTGCGCCTTCCCAGCCCAGGGGGCCAGTGGCAAGTGCAGAGGAACAGCAACTGTCCATTACCGATGCGGGGGCAGCGATGGAATCGGCCTTGCAGCCTCACCATACTTCCCGATTATCTCCATTGCCGAGACGGCTTCGGAGCACCTGTTCGATGATCTGTCATCGTAACTCATGCGGGGGTTCAGTCAAAGAACCTCTGTGCATTTTGACGGGTCTGAATGCGACATGCTGAACGCTAAGTTCGTTTTTCAAGCAGCCAGATCATGGTAAAAGTATCTGGCTCGAGCAGAGCTTGCGCAGCACCAATCATGAACGGATGGACAGTCTGGTTATGGCGAAAGAATCGGAAGGAAAAAGGGAATCGGGGCAGCTTTCATTATTCGAGTTCGACAAGGAAAACCTGAAGAAGGTCAGTAGCCATAAACCCGGCCGCAAGACTCCAGAATCGGATTTTTCAAAATATATAGTCTATGTCGACGAAAGTGGTGACCATAATCTGCAAAGCCTGGATGAGAGCTATCCGGTATTTGTTCTGGCCTTCTGTGTGTTTCATAAGCGGCACTAAAGTGAAGTGATAGTTCCGGCGCTGGAGAAGTTCAAGTTCAACCATTTCGGACATGATCAGGTGGTTCTGCACGAGAATGAGATAGGGCGGCGCACTGGACTGTTTAACATCTTCAAGTCAAGGGAACATCAGCGACAGTTTATGAAAGAGTTGACTCAAATTATCGAGTTCAGCAATTTTATATTGATCAGTACCACAATTGATAAGCGTGCTCTGAAGCGACAAGACACAGACGACAATGCCTATCATATTGCACTTGGCTTCTGCATGGAGACCCTGCACGAGTTTCTCGCAGAAAAGCAGGAGTCCGAGAAGAAAACACATATTGTGGTAGAGCGAAGGGGCGAGAGGGAAGACAAGGAGTTGGAACTTGAATTTCGTCGGATATGTGATGGCAACAATCGATTGGGAATACCATTGCCGTTCGAGATTCTGGCGGCGGACAAGAAAGTGATGTCATCAGGACTTCAGCTCGCTGATCTGGTAGCGAGACCGATCGGGCTGAAAACATTGAGACCAGATCAGCCCAACAGGGCCTTTGATGTTCTTAGGGAAAAGTTCTACTGCGAAGGTGGCCGAGAAGGCGTTGGAATTGGCTATGAGGGAATGGGTATGAAAATTTACCCTTCCCCAAAAAGCGAAAAACCCCGATGAAACCACCGAGGTATAGACGCCGACCGGGACTGCCCAATCCATTTGGTTTTAGTTTGTCCAAATGTGGCTTGAGTGTCAACTTCGCCTCGCTGCTTGTCACAGTAGGACAATACACGCACGATGCATCATGATCTGCAACAGGCTCCCTATCGACCCTTCTTCCTGCTGGCCGGAGCGGCAGCCTTTTGCTGGCCGCAACGTTCTGGAGCGCCGACTGGATGCTCTAAATGGCAGCGCTCTGGCCGGCATTGCGCGGGCCATTACCGAGGCCGGTGTTGAGTGGGCCGAGAGCCTGAAGCGGGGAAGAGGGAAACAAAAGTGAAACCTGTCACAGAATGGTCCGGACTAAACCTGGGGTGAGTGGGCACGAATGGAGCCCGTCTGTATCTTCACCACAGTGTTGTCGATTTCCACCAGAGACGAAGATTGTTGCAGGCAATTGAAGTACCGCTTGAATCGGAAAACACAGTGTCGGCATTGCACTTTACAGTCATCAGTTGCTGAACAGGGTGCACTACTGGAATTTGCTCAGTCGAGCAAATCAGATGTATGAATAAATCATACATCTGCTCCAACATACTCGGCCAAACACAGACCTAACAGGTGGTCTAGGCTGAGGCTTTTGAAATGAGAAACAGGAGATTTCAAATGAAAGCGATGGATATGAAGCAAGTTCAAAATGTGAATGGTGGAGTAGTGTTTGCTGTACCTCTTGCCGTAGCAGGCGCTAAAGGTGCTGCGAAGCTGGGTGCTGGCATTGCGGCTCGACATGGCGCAAGTAAAGCAGCCAAAGCCGCAGCTGCGTCCTCATACGGTAAAACCGGCATGAAGATGGGTGGTACAGCAGGTGCTGCAGCTGATACTGCTGTAGCAACATCTGTGTGGAATCGTATCCGGAATTAACCGCAAAATTGTCTCCTGGGCTGTGTGCCCAGGAGACAACATATTCAAGTTGATCGGGGATTAAATGCGGATGTACTTGAAGTATTTCAGGAAGGGCAAGCCTTTGGCTGCATATATGATCGTTACTGTGGCTTTTCTGGCGTCCATATTTTATAGACAGTGGGTTTATACTGCCTTGATTGCTTGGGCCTACGTGTTTGTCGCGCCTTTGTGCACCTATTTGTTTGACAACTACATCAAGAAATCGATAGACGATCAAGGCGGAGAATAGTCCTGAATGAGTTTGCTTGTTCTTCGTTGGCGCACCTGCGGCCTGTGCCCAGGCCGGTGTTGAGTGGGCCGAGGTCGACTGCTTGATGCAGCGGGCTTCCTGGCTTGCAAGGCATATTTCGGTGGGTGGCATAGCAGTCAAGAAAGACCTATAATAAGTGCCAAATATTGGTCCTTTTTAGGGGGGCTCCATGCGTCAAGTCCATGCCGATTTTTCCGTCAGCATCTCGGAATTGAAGAAAAACCCCTCCGCCCTGCTGGCACAGGCCAGTGGGTCACCCATTGCAGTCTTGAATCATAACAAGCCCGCAGCCTACCTGATTCCGGCGGAGACCTATGAGGCCCTGATGGACATGATCGAGGATTACGAGCTTTCCAGGCTCGTTGAAGAGCGCTTGGCGGACAAGGAGCAGGCCGTGTCGGTGTCTCTGGATGACCTATAAGCTCAAGTTCCTGCCAGTCGCCCTGAAGGAATGGCAAAAGCTGGGCGGGCCGGTAAAAAGCCAGTTCAAGAAAAAGCTGGCAGCAAGACTCGAAAACCCCAGAGTGCCTGCTGACAAGTTGAGTGGCTATGAATCCGTTTACAAGATCAAACTGAGGTCCGCAGGTTATCGGCTGGCGTACGAAGTGGTCGACGATGAGCTGGTTGTCATAGTCCTGGCGGTTGGCAAACGAGACAAAGGCAAGGTGTATTCCGCGTTAAAATACCGAAAATAGAAGCTCATAGGAGCACAGCCCAAGCAAGAGGCTGCTTTAGTCTGATTCCTGCCACCGCAACAAATAGGTATCCATAATCCACCCATGCTGCTCGCGCAGTCGGGCGCGTTCGCGCAGGATGTCGCTGCTGACGTCATTGAGCGGCCCGGAAATCAGGTGCTGGTGGGGCATGCCGAGGTAGGCGCCCCACCAGATATCATAGTGCTCTGCGTTGAGTACTTCGAAGGCGCCGCCGCTATCGAGCATGACGACGATAGTGTCGGCACCTTCTGGCCAGCCGTGGTCGCGCAGGCGGCGGCCGGTGGTGATGACGACGGGTTCGGCGAGGCGGTTGAGGGGTATGCGGTGCGCCGCAGTGAGTGCCTGCAAACTGGTGATGCCGGGCACCACCTCGAGTTCCATCCTGCGGCCGGCGCGTTCGAGCCGGTCGGCGATGCGCAGGCTGCTGTCATAGAGTGACGGATCCCCCCAGATCATCAGGGCCACGCGGCCGCCCTGTGGCAGGTGCCGGTCAATCAGGGTTCCCCAGCGGGCGGCGATGGCGTCGTGCCAGTCTTCGACGGCGCCCAGGTAGTCTTTCGAATCAGACCGCTGCGGCAGATCGAACTCGATTACTCTGGCCGGGCCGTCATCGGTCAGCAATTGGTCACTCAGGGTGCGGCGCAGGTCCACCAGGTCGCTCTTGGCGTCGCCCTTGCGCGGCAGCAGAATCAGGTCGGCTTCGTTCAGCCGCCGTTCGCCTTCCCGGGTCACATGGTCCGGGTTGCCGGTGCCAATACCGATCAGACACAACTGGATCATGCATCACGCTCCGCGGCCTGTTCGTCACTGTTGTTGTCTGGCGCAGTGCTGGCAAACGGGGAGTCGGCTGACTGGGGCCGGAAACGCCGGTCGTAGCCCAGCGCATAGAGGCTGCTTTCGTCGAAGTCTTCGGCGGCCAGCGCCGGGCCGACCAGAATCAGCGCGGTGCGCGTCATGCTCTCGCCCACGGCCTGTTCGATCTTGCTCAGGCTGGCCTGCACCACGCGTTCGTCCGGCCAACTGGCGCGCCAGACCACCGCCGTCGGGCAGTCCGGGCCGTAATGCGGCACCAGGTCGGCCACCACCTGCTTCAGGTTGTGGATGGACAGATGAATCGCCAGCGTTGCGCCGGTGGCGGCAAAGTTGCTCAGGGTCTCACCGGGCGGCATGGCACTGGCGCGCCCCGGGGTGCGGGTCAGCACTACCGACTGGGCCACGCCGGGCAGCGTCAGCTCGGTGCCAAGCGTTGCCGCAGCGGCAGCGAAGGCCGGTACGCCGGGTGTGATGGTGTAGGGGATGTCCAGTTGGCGCAGGCGGCGCAGTTGCTCACCCAGCGCCGACCAGACTGAGAGGTCGCCGGAATGCAGACGCGAGATGTCCTTGCCTTCGGCATGAGCCTGACTGATCTCCGCCATGATATCGTCCAGCGACAAAGGCGCCGTGTTGACGATGCGGGCCCCGGGCGGGCAGTGCTCCAGAATCGCCTCCGGCACCAACGAGCCGGCATAGAGGCAGACCGGGCAGGCAGCGATGCGGTCGCGCCCGCGCAGGGTCAGCAGGTCCGGCGCGCCCGGGCCGGCGCCGATGAAATGAACCGTCATGTTCTGACTCCTGCGCGCGCACTCATAAAACGGTCTGCCATTGTACGATGGGATAACGGGCGCGCCAGCCCCGGCGTTTCCCCAGCGGGCTGGCGGTGGCCATCTCGACACGCAGCAGCTCGCCGCCGCAGACCGACTGCCAGCGGGTGAGCAGGGCTTCGGATTCCAGTGTCACGGCATTGGCCACCAGGCGGGTGCCGGCAGGCAGCAGCCGGGTCAGGGCGCTCAGCAGTTCCTCTGACAGGCCGCCGCCGATAAACACCGCATCCGGATGGGGCTGGCCCTCCAGAATGTCCGGGGCCGGGCCTTCCACCAGCGTCAGGCGGTCGGCGCCCAGGTTGTCCGCATTGCTGCGCGCACGAACCGCGCGCTCGGCATTCTCTTCAAAGGCAATCGCCCGATTGGCCGGATGCGCCAGCAGCCATTCGATGGCAATGGCCCCAGACCCGGCGCCGATGTCCCACAGCAGTTCGCCCGGTCTTGGCGCTAGCGCCGACAGTGTCAATGCACGGATCGGGCGTTTGGTGAACTGGCCGTCATGCTCGAACAGATCATCGTCGAGTCCACTACCACAACTCAGTACCGGCCCGTCGCCGCTGACTTCCAGGCCCACGGCCACCGGGTGGTGAACATCCTGCAGCGCGTAGTCTCCTGCACGGCACGAGCGCACCTGTTCGCGCTCGCCGCCGAGTGCCTCCAGCACGGTCATGCGGCTGTGGCCAAAGCCAGTCTTGTCCAGCCAGGTTGCCAGGTCGGCCACGGCATCGCCGTTGCGCAACAGCACCAGCAGGCGCTGGCCCGGCGCCAGATGCGGCCTTAATCGGGTCAGGGGTGCAGCATGCAGGCCGAGGCAGACGGTCTGTTCTAGTGCCCAGCCCAGCCGCGCCGCGGCCAGGCTGAAGGTGGAGGGCGCGGGCAGGGCGGTCCACTCGGAAAAATCCAGGTGTTCGGTCAGTACCGTGCCGGCCCCGAACCAGAAGGGGTCCTGCGAGGCCAGCATGACCACCTTGCGCCCGCGTCGGGCCAGCAGCTCAGGTAGGCCGTCGGCAAAGGGCACTGGCCAGGTTTTCACGGTGGCGCTCAGGCCCTCGGGCAATACCGCCAGATGCCGCTCGGCGCCAAAGATGAACTCGGCCTGTTCCAGTGCGGTTCGGCTTGCCGGTGTCAGCCCGGCTGTGCCATTCTCGCCCCATCCAACGATAGTGAGCCAGGGCGAGAGCGTCTCCTTATCCATGACAAAACCCATGATCAATGTGTTGCTTCTCGGTGGCAGCAGCGAAGCTACGGCCCTGGCACGGGCGCTGGCCGACCGCGGTCTGCCCGCCACCTTCAGTTATGCCGGCCGGGTGAAGGCTCTGGCGCCACAGCCGCTGCCGATACGGGTCGGCGGTTTTGGTGGTGTCGACGGTCTGGTGCGCTACCTGCGCGACCACCAGATCACCCATTTGATTGATGCCACTCATCCGTTCGCACAGCAAATGAGCGCCAATGCGGTCGCCGCGGCCGAACAGGCCGGAGTGCCGCTGCTGGCCTTCTCCCGCCCGCCCTGGACGCCGGAGCCCGGCGACCACTGGCAGACGGTGCCCGATATGGATGATGCCGTGGCCGCACTGAGTGGCCCGCCCGAGCGCATCATGCTGGCGCTGGGCCGGCTTCAGTTGCCGCTCTTTGCGGCGCAGCCCCAGCACCACTATCTGCTGCGTCTGGTCGAAGAACCGACCGAGCCCCTGCCGGTGCCCGACTACAGTCTGATCATCGCGCGTGGGCCCTTTGATGTCGAGTCGGACCGGGCCCTGCTTGAGCAATACCGCATCGACCGGGTGGTGTGCAAGAACGCCGGCGGTGAAGGCGCGCGCGCCAAGCTGACGGCAGCGCGGCAACTGGGCCTGCCGGTGCTGATGATCGACCGGCCGCAGGTGCCGCCGCGACCCGAAGTGCACAGTGTGGAGGCCGCGCTGGACTGGCTGGCTCATGACGCTGAGCGCTCTCCCGAGGCAGAGCGGGGCGTATAGACCCAGGGCTGGCGGCCTTGCGGGCGCTCTATCAGCCGGGTCTCGCTGGAACCGACAATCACCAGGGTACGCATGTCGGCCATCTCCTGGCGAGCCTCGCCCAGAGTGGAAACCTGTATGTGTTGCTCATCCGTTGATACAGCGCGGGCAAACAGTATCAGCCGGTCGTTACCGCAGGTCTCGCGCAGGCATTCCAGTGCCCGGGCAAAGCCTTCCGGGCGTGACTTGGAGCGCGGATTGTAGAAAGCCATGGCAAAATCACCCGCCGCTGCATGACGCAGCCGGTGCTCGATCAGCGACCAGGGCTTGAGGTTGTCGGACAGGTTGATGCAGCAGAAATCATGACCCAGCGGCGCGCCGGCTTCGGCACTGGCCGCCAGCATGGCGGTAATGCCGGGCAGGATGCGCACATCCAGTTCACGCCATTCTGCCGGGCCTTCCTCCAGCGCTTCGAACACCGCCGCCGCCATGGCAAACACCCCGGGATCACCCGAAGACACCACCACCACCTGCTTGCCTGCTGCGGCCAGTTCCAACGCCTGGCAGGCGCGTTCGTATTCCACCCGGTTGTCCGACGCGTGCAGGGTCAGCCCGGGCCGGGGCGGCACCCGCTCGACGTAGTTGGCATAGCCGACAATATCGGTCGCCACAGACAGCGCAGCCGCCACTTCAGGGGTGACCAGTTCGGGCGCGCCCGGGCCCAAACCGGCGACCGCGATCCAGCCGCTCATGGCCGTCTCCCGTGGCCGTGGATGACCAGGGTCGAGAAGTAGGGCACGGTATCGCCCACTTCGGCCAGTGGCCGCACGCGCTGTTCCGGCATGGCGGCGTATTCCACCAGCCAGGCATCCGTCAGGCGTCCGGCTTCGCTCACCGCGCGGCGCAGGCGGCTCAGGTTGCGGCCGATCTTCATCACCACCACAGCATCGGTTTCGCGGATGCGGCGGGTCAGTTCGGCTTCAGGCAAAGTGGCCATCAGGACGGTCAGGATGTCATCGCCCCAGGTCACCGGTTGCCCGGTGGCCGTCCAGGCGCCAGACATGCCGGTGATGCCGGGCACCACCTCGACCGGCACGCGATCCTGCAGGCGGGTATAGAGATGCATGAAGGAGCCGTAGAAGAAGGGATCGCCTTCGCACAGCACCACCACGTCTTCGCCGGATTCGGCAATGGCCAGCAACCGCTCGATGCACTCGTTGTAGAATTCAGCCAGGCAGTCGTTGTAACGCGGGTCGGTAAACGGGATCTCGGTGGTGACCGGGTATTCCATCGGCAGTTCCTGCGCCGTCTCGGGCAGCAGGTCACCGGCGATGCGGCGGGCCTGACCTTGGCGCCCGGCCTTGCGGAAAAAGGCGACATGGCGCGCATCGGTCAGCAGCCGATGGGCGCGCACGCTCATCAGATCCTGTGCGCCCGGCCCCAGGCCGACGCCATAAATGCGCCCCGGCTTTGTCATGTCTCACTCCTGCTGGCCAGCGCATTCAGCGCGCCCACCGTGATGGCGCTGCCACCCAGCCGGCCGCGCACTATGGCGCAGGGCACCGGGGCGGCTTCCCACAAGGCTTCTTTCGATTCGGCGGCGCCGACAAACCCCACCGGGCAACCCAGAATCGCGGCCGGGCGCGGGCAGGTCGGGTCTTCCAGCATGGTGAGCAGATGAAACAGCGCCGTCGGCGCATTGCCGATGGCGACGACAGCGCCGGCCAGATGCGGGCGCCAGAGTTCCAGCGCGGCGGCAGAGCGGGTGGTGCCCATCTCGCGGGCCATGTCGCGCACCGGGGCGTCGTGCAGGGTGCAGATAATCGGGTTCTCTGCCGGCAGACGGGCAGGCGTGATGCCCTGCGCCACCATGCGCGCATCGCACAGAATAGGCGCACCGTCGGCCAGAGCGGCCCGGGCGCTGGTCGCGAAATCCGGGCTGAACAGGATATGGGGGGCCAGCTCGACCATGCCCGCCGAGTGGATCATGCGCACGGCCACGGGCTCTTCTTCCGCAGAAAACCGCGCCAGATCGGCTTCACGGCGGATAATGGCGAAAGACTCACGGTAGATCGACGCGCCGTCGGTCTCGTACGAATAGGGCATCAGGCGTCTCCGAAAAACTTCAATACTTCGGCTTCAGTAAGAGCTGAGCGCTGCGGAGGATCGCCTGCCTGCGCCTGAAAGGCAAGATCATATTGCCCATCGCGGCCGGTGAGGCATGTCTCTGTCGCGCTGGGACAGGCACAACCCTTGGCACAGCCGGAGACATGCAAAGTGCCCTTCACCCTGGGTGCAAGACGCGCGGCCAGCGAGCGGGTGGCCACCGTGGCTTGGCTGCAGCGTGGCGCACCGGCACAGGCCTGCACGCGCAGCAGTGGGTCGTCCGGCTCGGTCAGAAACGCCGGGAATTCGCGCCCGGGCAGGGCAGGCAGGCTGTTCACGCCTTCCAGCAGCAGGCAGCGCCAGGGCGTCAGCCGCAGGCCTTTGGCCGGGCTGGCTTTAAGCACCTGCAGCAGGGCCTCGGCCTCGATCTGCCCGAAGGGCAGGCCGGCGATCAGCCCGAGCATGTGGGAACCGGGTTTCAGGGGAGCGCGCGCCGGTGCAGCCGTTTCCGAGGCAGTGAACCAGCCCGGTAGCGGCATCTGATGATGACGCATGCGGCGGGACTCGTTACCGCCACTGTCCGCAAACCAGTGGGCCAGCCGGACCAGCGCCGATACCGCCGCATCGACAGACTCCAGCGGCATGCCATAGGGCCGCCCGTCAGCGCGCAGCAGCAGGCGCCCTGAGGTGCCGCGCTCGATACGAAAATCGGCGGAATCATCGCTCAGAATCGGGGCCACGCCGGCATCAATGGCAAAGCCGACCTTGGCGGGCAACTCGGGCAGGTCGTGCAGGCGCTCCAGCAGCCCCCGGGCGATTTGGTCCGTGTCGCCGCCAGGCGTCCAGTCGGGGGCTACCAGAAAATTTCGCCGCTGTTCCTGCTCGGGTGTTTCATCCAGCAGCCCAACCTCGGCCAGGCCCTGCTGCAGGGGCTCAAGCGCCTGTTCGCTGACGCCTCTGATTTGCAGGTTGGCCCGGTTGGTCAGATCCAGCAGCCCGATCCCGTGGTGCTTGGCCAGTATGCACAGGCCCAGCGCCTGCTTGCGCGTCAGCCGGGCTGATCTCGGGCGCACACGCACCACCAGCCCGTCGCCCGAGGTCATGGGACGCAGGGCGCCGGGGCACCAGCCTTGCACTGTGGGCGCTGTGTTCATCTGTTCGGGCTGCTCGGTTCTGGTTCATCCCGAATTTTCGCACGGCAGCGCCACAGGCCCAAGCCTGCGCGCGACAAAACTCTGTCGGGCTGACGGTGTGCGGCCTTTGCAGCACCATGAGGGGCCTCGATAAGCAGGAGAAGGTGCCGTTACGACAGCTCAGCGACGGTTTTCGTTCACGTCCTCGGCCAGCCAGACCTTGATCAGGGACTGGTAGGGCATGTCCC
>NZ_JAIUMC010000104.1 GCF_022565775.1 Natronospirillum sp. | reverse complement strand
CGCTCTTCCGAGCGCGCCACCTGCGCCTGGTTGCGCAGTATATTGTTCAGAGAACCCAGGTTCATCTGATAGGAAGAAATACGATCACTCATCAGCGGAATGCCCCCAGCAGTGAAGTAAAGATATCCTGTGCCACCTTGATCATCTGGGCACTGGCATTGTAGCCCTGCTCGAAACGCAGCATGCGGGCTGCTTCTTCATCCAGATTGACACCCGACACCTGTTGAATGCGGTCTTCAGTTTGCTCTTTGGACACCTTGGCAGCGTCCGTATTGATCTGCGCCTGTCGAGTACGCACCCCGATCTGCTCGGCCAGTTGCGCGTAGGCTTCGGTAAAGTTCATGCCGCCGTCCTGCTGGTTGAGCAGCTTGTCGCCTTGGAAATCCAGCATTTGATCCGCATTGCGGTTGTCCCCACTGGGATCCCGGTTGAAGTCGATCTCGAACCGGTCACCGGCTTCCGGCCGGCCATCTATCTGAAACTGATAACCCAGGAACGTCGACAGGGCTTCCGGCTGGCCGGGAAAGAGGTTTCCGCGGTCCGGCTCGGTGCGCATGCGAATACCATCGTCCATCACCACATCCACGGTACCGCCCATGGTCAGTTTTTCACTGTCCGCATCGGGCTGGCCTTCCATCTTCATCAGCACCTTGAAGCTGATCTCGCCACGCTCATCAATGTTGACCTGCACCCGGCCCGGCGCATCGCGGCCGTTCAGCCAAGGGTCATCACGCTTGATGCGCTCTTGACTGATCAGTTCCTGCTCGATCTTCTGCGCAATGGCATCACGCATGCTGTCGGCATCTTCATAGTTTTCGGTCAGCTCTATGGAGGCCTGTTCTCCATAAGGTGTGGTGAACTCATAGGTGTAGGGCCCGCGTTCCGAGAAATCAAACCCTCTACTTTCAGTCAGTAGCCCGCGGGTATCCGACCCGGTGCTACTCAGGCGCACCTGCTGACCATTGCTGACCTCGAACGAGTCCGGCCTGGAACCGGCGTCTCCGGTGATGCCGTTGCCGCGCAATTCGATCTGGATGTCATCGCCGTTTTCAGCCAGGATGCGCAGCGAATCGCCGTCGCTGCGTGCCGTGATGCCGGCCTCCTGCAGCTCCCAACTGTTGTTGATTCGGTTGGCCAGGAAGTCCGGGGTGATGACATCCGGCACGTCCCGGATATAGCCTTCCTGAAAAACCTGCTGGTTTTCCCCCAGCTCATCACCGGGGATAGTCAGATCAAAACCGTTGATAAAGACTTCCACCGGATCTGGGGCTGTATCGCTTGGCCGCGCGCTGCGGAAATTGGTCAGTTCCACTTCTGTAAAGGCTCGTGCGTTGACGCCCGGCACACCGCTCAATTGTGAGGCGACTTCCCGGGCACTGGCGCCCTTGTCGGTAGAAACCCGCTCCAACAGCCTGGGCCGACCCTCGTCGTCGAAGGTTTCAAAGGTAATGCGTTCCGGGTTGAAGTCGTTGTCCGGCCAGAAATCCGGCTGATCTGCCGATTGCAGGTAGGGCACGGTGGGCAACCAGCCACTGTAGCTGGTGACCTGGGTTTCGCCGGGGCGATCAGACAGCAGGTCATTGCCCACACCCGGGGTAAAGGGCAGATAGCGCTGTGGTGGTTCCAGGTTGCGCGGTCGCAACGGATCCGAGTTGTCGAGCAACGAATAGGTCGTCTCCGATTCGAACACTACCAGCAGGGGCGGCGACAGTTCGCCGGGCACTTCAAAAGCCGGCTGATTGACGTCCAGTATTTCACCCTGATTGATCCGACCCGAGCCCTGATTGGCCAAGCTGCCATCACCGGTAATCGGTGCGGCAAAGGCCAGCTCCGCCGGTCGGGTCAGTACCTGATTGAAGTCGGCGGAAGCCTGTCGGGTAGGCTGCAGCAGGAAGCGGTCTCGGTCACGGAATTCGCCGGCCGTCAGGCGCAGCTCAAGACCGTCGAACTCCACCGACTCGGGGCGATCACCGGTCAGGGCGCCCGATTTGACTACGGTATCGTCGTCCAGGCGCACAATCTCATAGCCGAAGTCGAGCGGGCCGGTCATGCGCAGCTCATAATCACTGGTGCTCAGGGCCCCGATATCCCTGATATACAGCTCGGCACTGGCCGACTGCGGCCGACTGTTGTTGCTGTTCGCCTGCACCCGGCTCTGCGCCACCCGTTCAGCATTGAAATCGTTGAACAGGTTGTCGCCAAACCGGCCTTCGAGGTCGATGCCCCGTGCCTGCTGTGCGTTGAATGATTCGCTGATACCTATGGCGAGTCGGCCCAGGCTGTTCATGGTGCTGTTCAGGC
The DNA here is from genome assembly GCF_022565775.1 of Natronospirillum sp. GTDB lineage: Bacteria > Pseudomonadota > Gammaproteobacteria > Pseudomonadales > Natronospirillaceae > Natronospirillum. The sequence continues at coordinate 8,395 of NZ_JAIUMC010000104.1, read as the reverse complement.
TGGTGTCACGAAACTCCAGCATGCCCCCCAGCGTGCCGCCACTGATCCGATCAGTGATGTTGGCGCGCTGGTTGGCGCCCATGAAATAGACATCCGTACGCCGCGCATCCGTTTCACTGGTTGCGGCCTGCAAGCGCCGTGATTCGAAGGCAGACACCAGAGCCTGACCATTGCCGATGAAGATATCCAGCCCCCGGCCGGTATCCACGACATCCAGATCGATGATCTCGGACAGTTCCCGCACCAGCTCATCCCGCTTGTCGAGCAGGTCATTGGGCGGGCGCAGGCCGTCCTTGCGGCTGCGCGCATTGATTTCCTCATTGAGGTCGGCAATGCTGGCGGCCAGGCTGTTGATATCGGAGACATTGGCAGACACTGCCTTGTTGATCGCCTCATTCTGGTCGTTCAGACGGTCCTGAACCACATTGAAACGATCCTGCAGTGACTTGGCCGTGCCGAGAAACGCTTCCCGTCCCGGTATGAATCCGGGGTCCTCTGCAGCTGTCTGCAGGGCCGAGAAAAACTCGTTCAGAGCGCCATTGATGCCGGTGCGCTCATCTCCGACCAGCTTGTTGACCTGTTCGATATTGTCGCGGAACGACTCATAGCCCTTGAACACCTGGGTATCGGTACGCAACTGCTCGATGGAAAACTGGTCGACCAGCCGGCGGATGGTGTCCACATTGACGCCGGTGCCCTGATAACCATAGCCCTTGTCGATGGAGAGGGCCGAGCTGAGCACCACTTCCTGACGGGAATAGCCGGGGGTGTTGGCATTGGAGATATTGTTACCAATGACATTGAGATGCCGTTGATAGGCATTGATCCCGGTGATGGCGGTATTGAGCAGACTCATGGCACGTCAGGCCCCCTGATCCCCATTATTGGCCAGCCTCGGCCACCGGCCGGCTGCTGGCCATCTGTCCCTGCATCCAGGGACTGTTGGCAATACGATTGATCTTGTCGGCGTAGGCCGGGTCGGTGGCATAGCCGGCGTCCTGCAGCGCCGTGACCCAGGATTCTCCATCCTGCGCGACAGCCAGAGCATCGGCATAACGCGGACTGTTCTGCAGAAAGGCGACATAGTCGGAGAAGCTTTCACTGAAGCTCTCATAAGCCCGGAAGTCTGCTTCCACGTTGACCGGCCGGCCCTGCAGATACTCCCGAGTGGTGACCCGGGCACTGTCTCCTGACCAGCGCTGATCCGCCTTGATATTGAACAGATTGTAGGAGCTGTCACCAGAGCGCTGACCGATCACATGCTGACCCCAGCCGGTTTCCAGAGCCGCCTGAGCCAGTATGTAGCGCGGGTCGGCATCAAGCGCCTCCGCGGCTTCTTCCGCCAGCGGCCACAGGGTGTTGACGAACTGATCCGGAGTGGTGAATTCAGGGCGTTTGTCCGCCGTATCAACCTGCCCGCTGCCGACGGCACCGGTCACACTCAAGTCATCGGTGCTGCTCCGGCCGGACAGGTCGTCCTCCCGCTCAGGCCGGGGCCGGCCGATATGAGAGGGCAGAATCGGCCGCCCGGTGTTATCAAGCGGCAACAGATCCGGCACGGAATTGCCGTTGGGTCGGTCGGGATTCTTGGACAACTGCTGGTACAGCATCTCGCCCAGACCCAATCCACCCTGCCGGCTCATTTCCTGAATCAGCTGCTCGTCATGCATTTCCTGATAGAACTCGGTGTACTGCGTATTGAGGAAGGAGTCTTCATTCAGCGAGCGCGTGGCATCGCGCATGCTCTTCATGATCAGCTGCATGAACATGGACTCGAACTGCAGCGCCACCTGTTTCAAGGCCGCATCTTCGTCCTGCTCGGCCAGACGCTTGATGTTCTGCAGACCCTGCACGTCGTTGTAGACAAACGACCTCTGGGTGCTCAGATCAGGCGTGCTGAAAGCGGATGTTGGCAGTGACATGGTGGCCTCTACAGTAAACTGATTCCGATAGTCTCTGGTATGATATTGCAGGCATCGTGCCAACCTGTTCCGATACTGAAGGGGCCCGGCGGCCCCTTTTCATCAGATCACGATCAGCTCGGCATTCAGGGCACCGGCCTGCTGCATGGCTTCAAGAATGGCCATCAGATCGCCAGGCGCTGCGCCAATCCCGTTGACCGCATTGACCAGGTCTTCCAGAGTTACTGTGTCACCGACGAGGAACATGCGGTTGTCGTCTTCTTCCACATCAATGTCGGCATCCGGCACTACCACCGTCTCGCCATCGGTAAAGGGTTCCGGCTGTGAAACCTGCAAGGTGTTGTCGATGGTGACGGTCAGGTTGCCGTGGGTAACGGCGACCTCGGAGATGGTCACATGCTTGCCCACCACTATGGTGCCGGTGCGCGCATTGACGATCACCTGAGCACGAGCATCACCAGCGGCCACCTGAATGTTTTCCAGCACCGACAGATAGGACACCCGCTGATTGGCATCGCGCGGCGCTGTTACGCGCACACTGCCGCCATCCAGTGCGTAGGCACTGTCCGGCCCCAGCAGGTCATTGATTGCCTCGGCCATGCGGGTGGCGGTGGTAAAGTCAGCCCGGTTCAGATGAAAGGTCAGATAGTCACTGTTATTGAAGCCGGTTTCCACTTCACGCTCTACAATGGCCCCGTTTGGAATACGACCGGCACTGGGCACATTGACAGTAACGCTGGAGCCATCAGCACCTTCAACACCAAACCCGCCCACCAGCAGATTGCCCTGCGCCACCGCATAGGTGTTGCCATCAGGCCCGTTGAGAGGCGTCATCAGCAGACTGCCACCACGCAGGCTGTCGGCATTGCCCAGTGAGGACACAGTCACGTCAATGGACTGGCCGGGACGGGAAAATGCGGGCAGTGAGGCGTGCACCGAGACCGCCGCCACATTGCGCAGCCGGGGGTCTGTGCCTTCGGGGATGGTGATCCCGAACTGGCCCATCATGTTGCGGAAGGTCTGGTTGGTGAAGGGGGCCCGGTCACCGGAACCGTCCAGACCGACCACCAGACCATAGCCTACCAACTGGTTCTCACGCACCCCGGCCACGGAGGCCAGATCCTTGATGCGCTGTGTCTGTTGCGCCATTGCCTGGGTCGACAGCATCAACGCCAAGGCAAGGCTTATCACGATAATCGGTATCGAACGTTTCATGTCGAGTCCTCCGCACCGCAGGCTCAGAATGGGAACAAGGGGCTGTTGAACACACGGGTCAACCAGCCTTGTCGCGTGGAATCGGCCAGTTCGCCGGTGCCACTGTAAGCAATGCGGGCATCGGCCAGCTTGCTCGAATCTATGGTATTGTCGAGGTTGATGTCTTCGGGTCGGATCAACCCGGTCACCCGCAAGTATTCTTCTCCGCGTGTCAGCGTGATCCACTTTTCACCCCGCACCCGCAGCACGCCATTGGGCAGTACCTCGGAGACGGTCACACTCACCGCACCTTCAAGGCGATTGCTCTGGTTGGCCGTGCCGCTGCCATTGAAGCTGCGATCGCCATTGATCTGGGCGGACAGCGGGTTGTTCAGTATGGCCAGATCATTGCCGCCGATCTGCGGTGTCTGCAAGTCGACATTGGACTGGCGGCTGGAGTTGGTCTGGGTCGACTTCTGCGACACGGTGCGTTCGTCGAGCATGACCGTGATCACATCGCCCACCCGGTGGGCATTCTTGTCGCCAAACAGGGCAATACCATAGCCCTGAGCATAGATGGAGCCATTGGTCGGCGGCGGCGGTGCGATGGACTCGCTGGGCACCGGCGCAAAGTCGGGCTCGTCCGGGCGCTCGTCGAGCCGGAACTCACCAGTGCTGGTGCAGCCCGCCAGCACCACCAGAGCGGATAACAACAGTGCTGATTTGTGAGTGTTCATGAGGTTGTCCTCTGCTTGGTAGTTGACAGTACATGGTCGACAGTCGACAGAAGGAGCGGATCTGCAGCGCTGAACAGGCTGTGCATTCACTGTCTACTGTCATCTGTCTACCGTCTACTATCTGCCAATTACATATTCTGCGTTATCGCACCCAGCATCTGATCCGAGGTGCTGACCACCTTCGAATTCATCTCATAGGCACGCTGTGTCGAAATCATGTCGACCATTTCTTCCACGATCGCCACATTGGAGGTTTCGAGGGCGCCCTGAATAATGGCCCCGAAGCCGTCAATGGCTGGAATCCCCGCCTCCGGTGGCCCTGAAGCCGCGGTTTCCCGGAACAGGTTGTTGCCCACAGCTTCCAGGCCGGCCGGATTGATGAAGTCGATCACTTCGATCTGACCGATTTCCACCGGATCACGGTCGCCGGCAAAGGTCGCAGTCACAATGCCGTCTTCGCCAATGGTTACGCTATTGGCCTGTTCGGGGACGATGATACCCGGGTCCAGAAGATGGCCGTTGGCGGTTACGATTTCACCGTCCGCATTGATGTGGAAGGTGCCGTCCCGGGTATAGGCGAAGTCGCCATCCGGCGTGAGAATGGGGAAGAAACCCCGCCCGTTGATGGCCAGATCCAGCGGATTCTCCGTGACCTCAAGGTCACCCTGGGTGAATTCCTTCTGGGTGCCGACAATACGCACCCCGGTACCCAGTTGCAGACCGGAGGGCAGTTGCGCATTTTCCGCATTCTGTGCGCCGGGCTGGCGTTGTATCTGATAGATCAGGTCCTGAAACACCGCGCGGTCTTTCTTGAACCCGGTGGTACTGACGTTGGCCAGGTTGTTCGAGATGGTCGACAGGTTCTTGTCCTGAGCCTCCAACCCGGTTTTGCTGACCCAAAGTGCTTTCATCATGGCAGTGCTCTCCCGTGCCCGAGTGGGGCGACGTTATCTGTTCAGTCCCATCAACTCAGCCGCAACAGGCTGGTGGAGGATTCCGTCATTCGTTCCGATGATTTCATCATCTTGATCTGCATTTCGAACTGGCGACTCAGCGATAGAATGCCCATCAATTCCTGTACCGCGCTGACATTGGAACCTTCGCGGTAACCCGACAGCACCTGGACAATGGGGTCATTGGGTAGCACCGGTTCGCCCTCTTCGGGGCGAAACAGGCCATCTGTGCCCTTCTGCATGTTCTGCAGATCCGGGTTCACCAGTTTGAGCGCGTCGATTTCCAGAAACTCTTCAGCTCCGGCACCCAGTGGCCGGATGCCGATGACGCCGTCTTCACCGATATTGATGCGTTCGAACTCCGGCAGCACCAATGGGCCACCCTCGCCCATCACCTGCAGGCCGTCACCGTTGATCACTTCTCCGGCCGGTGTCACTGACAGGTCACCGCGTCGGGTGTAGGCTTCTTCGCCGTTCTGATCAACGACGGCAAAGAAGCCATTACCGGCAATGGCCACATCCAGGTCACGGCCGGTTGAAATCATCGGGCCGTCATTGAAATCGGTCGCCGGCCGCTCGGTCATGCTATAGGCCCGGGACGGATAAAATTCGCCAAAGACCGGCATCGCCCGTGCCTGCTGCCAGTCGGCCCTGAAGCCGGTGGTATCCACGTTGGCCAGGTTGTTGGAGTGTGACGCCTGAGCCAGCGTATTGTGCTTGGCTCCGGTCATGGCGATGTAGAGTGCTCGATCCATGGTCGTCCTCGTATCAGTCGTGAGCTGCAGGGCGCCGGGTCTGGCGCCTGCTGCCGTGGATGTCTGAACAAGGTATTGCGAGGATCGTGCCAATATCAGCACAAAGAAAAACCGCCCGGGACGGGCGGTTTGAGGGTGTTGCCACTTAGCGGAGCGGCAAGAGCGGCAAGGCATTTGCCGATAGCGGCAAGTGCCCTGCCGCTGGAGGCTGGCTTCGGGGTCAACGCGGCGTGTCGACGTCCGATGCCAGCCTCAGCGGAGCCCTTAACGCAGATTGATGATCGTCTGCGTCACGGCGTTCGTGGTTTCAATGGTCTTGGCACTGGCCTGATAATTGCGCTGCGCAATGATCAGGTTCACCAGTTGTTCCGACAGGTCCACATTGGAGTCTTCCAGTGAGGCTGAACGGATGTTCCCCAATACCCCGGTACCCGCTGTACTCACGGTGACACTGCCCGAAGCGGAGGTCTCCAGCCACTCGGTGAAGCCTGAAGGTTCCAGGCCTTCCGGGTTGCGGAAGTTGGCTATGGCCACCTGCCCCAGCAACTGGTTTTCACCATTGGTGTAGCGGGCGAAGATATTGCCTTCGTCATCCACTTCCAGATCACGCAGACGACCCGAGGCATAACCATCCTGCTGGAAGTCGTTGCGGGCAAAGGAACCGCCATACTGGGTCGTATTGCGGAAACTGATCTCGAAGTTGGACGTGGTATTGGGCTGCTGCAGCGGCAGTCGACCCCCTTCCGCCGTGTTTTGCGGCGCATAGGCACCGGTAGGCTGACCTTCATCGTTGCGTGGTATCCAGTTCGACACCAGCCAGTCTCCTGACGCCTCGCGATCAAGCGTACCATCAGGGCGGAAGAACATGCTGAAACTGGACCGGGTCGGCTCCTGGTTTTCCGGGAACGGCAGATCCGGATCCGGGTCGCCGATGTCCTGACCGTCGATCTGGGCAAAGACGGTCCACGAGTTGAGGTCCTGCGGCCGATCCGGGTCATCAGGGTCTTTCACGAAGTAGAGTTCCAACTGATGCGGTGTGCCCAGAGAGTCATAGACCGTGATGGACGCCCGTTCGTTGTAGGTGTCCGAATCCTGGGGATCAAACTCATTGATCACGAAGTCTTCGAAGTCATCGCTGGTCAAGCCATTGAAGAGGCCGGTCACCCTGGGATCGGGCTGACGCATGCTGACGCCTTCATTGAGGATGATCTCGACCACACCCCCAACGCGTGCCGCCATCTCGGCATCGTCGCTGCCCCCCAGGGTAATCGGTGCTGTATTGGGCTGGCCGATCAGAGTCAGACGGTCTGCGGTGCGCGGCGTATCAATCTCCACCTGGATATCCGCCCCGGCTGCCGAGCGCAGATTCAGGTTGCCATCGTCATCCAGTGACGCGGTGATGCCGCGCAGCGTGGTCTGCTGATAGCCGTTAATCTCTTCCACCATGCCCTGGAAGGAGTTGGCTTCGATGATCTGACCATTGATCAGAATGTTCATGTCACCGGCGTTTCGGTAGTCTTCCGCACGGAATGTCAGATCTGTCGTTGCAGAGGCCTGAACACCCGGCTGATCAGTCAGACGGCTGGCGATCTGGGCTGCCGACAGGTTGGCTTCCAGCGTCACGGTGCGGGTCTCGCCGTCTGCATCTTCCAGCAGGAATGTCTGCTCCGGATAACCATTGGACACCTGGGGCTCACCCAGCTCGAGCAGTTCATTGTTGAACCGGTCTACCTGCAGCAGGGCATTGATCTCCGCCAGAGTGATGTCTTCGCCCGGTGCACGTACATCCGAGATGCTGATCTGTGAGGGCTCGCCATCCTGAGTGGCCACAAACTCGAGTTGCTTGGTGCCATCGTCATTGGTGACCACCTGCGCCCGAACTCCGATGAAGTCCTCTTCCGGCACATCCGCCAGTTCACGATTGATGGCCTGTGCCAGTTGCTCGATACTGCGGATATTCTCATCGAGTTCGATCACCACAGATCCGGAGCGATTCTCGTCATCAGGTTCGGGGACCACCAGGTTGACCCGGAAAGACGTTCTCCGGTCCACCGGATCAATCGGCTCCGGCTCGTTTTGCGAGGTGTGCCCGATGGCCTCCAAGGCGGCTGAATTGCCGGTGACTTCAAGTTCATTGGGGAAGCCACCCACTTCGGTGAGCCGGAAGCCGATACGGTCGTTGATCTGATAGGCTTCCACCTTGCCGAACAGTGCGGCACTGGAATTGATCTGCTGGTTGATGGCCGCGATGACTGCTTCGGTATTATCGTACTCATCGGCGGGGATCAGGATGGTGCCAGAACCCGGATTTTCGCCACCCACCGAAATCTCTATCTCGTTGTTGGCCGGCTGATCGGAGGATCCCAGTACCTGGGTAGGCTGCGGATTGCTGCTGGACGTCAGCCCCAGATTGTTGGCTGTGATCGCATCGGTACTGCCATTATCGTTCACCACAATGGGGTTGGAACTGTTGCTTGTGTTGGTGAAGCGCAGGCGATTGGACGAGTCCAGATCTGCGGTGATTCGACCATTGAGCGTGGCCGAGGCGTTGATCTGGGCATTGATGGCAGAGGCCAGATCTGACGGGTTGGTAAATCCGCCAGGAGGTACATTGACGGTGACATTGCCCACGGTGTTACCCGTTTGCAGGGTCATCCGCAATTCTCCGGTCCCATCGCCCACCGGGCTGGTCAGGTTCAGTGACCCGGTCAGTCTCGTCGGTGACCCGATGATCAGATTGTTGAACTCAAGTCCCGTATTGTCATTACCGATTACGCGGACCGGCGTGCCCTCGATCGAGGTCAGGTCGATGGAGCCACCATCTGCAAAAAGAC
>NZ_JAIUMC010000103.1 GCF_022565775.1 Natronospirillum sp. | reverse complement strand
TGCCGGCGACTGTCAGGCAGTCGCCGTGCAGTTGACCAGCCACGAGCAGCATCTGCATCAGGGGCTGGATACCACCGATCGCGACCAGCTCCGACATCATGTAGTGGCCGCTGGGGCGCAGGTCGGCCAGCACCGGTACGCGCTGACCGATTCTGGCAAAGTCTTCCAGCTCCAGCTCAACCCCGGCAGTGTGCGCCATGCCCAGCAGGTGCAGCACGGCATTGGTGGACCCGCCCAATGCGATGACCACCGTGATGGCATTTTCGAACGCCTTGCGCGTCATGATGTCGCTGGGCTTGATGTCACGCTCCAGCAGGTTCATCACCGCCTGGCCGGCAGCCTGGCAGTCTTCGATCTTGCTGTTGTCGACCGCATTCTGGGCTGAACTGCCGGGCAGGCTCATGCCCAGGGCTTCGATGGCTGACGCCATGGTATTGGCGGTGTACATGCCACCACAGGAACCGGGGCCGGGAATGGCTTTCTCTTCCACTTCTTTCAGTTGAATGAGATCGATATCACCCTTGGCATGCTGACCCACGGCTTCGAATACGGACACGATATCCGTATGGTCCTTGCCCGGCTTGATGGTGCCGCCATAGACAAACACGGAGGGTCGATCGAGCCTTGCCAGACCCATCAGACAGCCGGGCATGTTCTTGTCACAGCCACCAATAGCCACGATGCCGTCAAACCCTTCCGCTCCAGCGACGGTTTCGATGGAGTCGGCAATCACCTCGCGCGATACCAGAGAATAACGCATACCCACGGTGCCCATGGAAATGCCATCGGACACGGTAATGGTGTTGAAGATGACTCCTTTGCCGCCGGCAGCGTCAGCGCCACGGCTGGCTTCTTCTGCCAGACCATTGATATGCATGTTGCAGGGCGTCAGGTTGCTCCAGGTGGAGGCAATACCGATCTGCGGCTTCTTGAAATCAGCATCGGTGAAACCGACGGCGCGCAGCATGGCACGGCCTGGTGCCTTGCCGGCGCCATCAACCACGGGGGAAGAATATTTGCGGCGGGAATCCTGTGTCATTAACGAGCCTCTTGCAGTGTGCGGCAGCGCGCGGTTCGCACTGCTCTGTTTTATCCGGGTTGCAGTATCAACTGCGCAGGTTACCGAGTTTATCGACTGAGCCCGCTGTCGTATAGAGTGCACCGGAATGTCTCGGCGGGGCTTGATGCTGCACCAGACTATGGCACGCAATCCGTCTGTCGATGCACGGTGTTGCCCAATAATTACACAATCGAAAAAACCTTCGGTATAAACGGTGTTATTGGCCTTGTCATTCGCGACAAAACACCCCAACATAATCGCGTCCAAGGACAAACAATAAAAGCGAGAAGAACTATGATGAAGAAAGCGCTGATTGGTGTAACTATTGCTGCGGCCTCTGTGCTGGGGACTGCCCAGGCAGATGACGTCAAAGTCGGGTTTCTGGGCGGCTTTACGGGCGCCATTGAAAGCCTTGTCCCGCCGATTTATGACGGGGCTCAACTGGCAGTACAGCATGTGAATGACCAGGGCGGAATCCTGGGCGGACGCACGCTGGTAATGCCTTCTGGTGATACTGCCTGCGGTGACGCGGCCATTACCCAGAGTTCGGCAGACCGTCTGATCAATTCCGAAAACGTGACAGCGATTGTCGGTGCCCTGTGCTCCGGTGCAACGATTGCTGCGGCCAACAACGTGGCTGTGCCTGCAGGCGTGGTCATGGTGTCTCCGGCCTCCACGTCTCCGGCGCTTACCGACCTGGATGACAACGATCTGGTGTTCCGGACCGTTCCGTCTGACGCCTTCCAGGGCGAAGCCATGGGTAACCTGCTGATTTCAAAGGGTATCCAGGAAGTGGCTCTGGCCTACGTCAACAACGACTATGGTCGTGGTCTGGCCGATGCCTTTGAAGCGACCTTCGAAGCTCAGGGTGGCATGGTCACCGCACGCGCAGGTCATGAAGACAACCGTGCCGACTACCGTGCTGACCTGGCCAACCTGTCTGCCGGTGGTTCTGAAACCCTGGTCGTCATGGCCTATGCCGACGGCTCCGGTCAGACCATGCTGCGTCAGGCCTGGGAAGGCGGCTTCTTCACCCAGTTCGTGGGTGGTGACGGCATGGTCGGCTCCGGCCTGATCACTGCGGTGGGTGCAGATGCGATGGAAGGTACCATCTTCACGCGTCCGGGTACGCTGGATGTGCCAGGCACCGCGGTCTTTGAAGAACTGGCCGAAGGCACTGACGTCAATGCGGACGGCACCTTCGTGTCCCAGTCCTATGACGCGGCATTCCTGCTGGCTCTGGCCATCGAGTACAACGGCCATGACGGTCGTGAAGGCCTGAATGAGGCACTGCGTGCTGTGGCGACAGCTCCGGGTGAAACCATCCTGCCAGGTGAGTGGGAAAAGGCCCGCGAACTGATTGCTGCCGGTGAGCCCATAAACTATGTGGGTGCCTCGGGCGACCACGAGTTTGATGACGCTGGTGACGTGCCGGGCGCGGTTGAAGAAATGGTCGTTGAAAACGGCAGCATTGTCAGCCAGGGCTTCGTCGGCATGTAATGGCCACTGAGACATCAGGATACACCGGGTGTGTGTCCTGAATGCCTGCAACACCCCGTCAGTTTACTGGCGGGGTGTTTTTGTTTGAGAGTGTGACGCCCATTCACTTGCATTTCCCGACATTGCCGCCATAGTAACGGTTCATTCTTTCGGATGTTGACCCAGATCGCCCGATGAAATTTCAGATTGCCTCACCCAGCCATTACTTCACAGATCTGGATATGCCATGGGAGCGGCACCTTACCGAGTGGCCGGAAGAGTTTTTCGTCCCGGTGGCGAAGGGTATACATCGCAATGTGGTCGGGTTTATTTCCCGCGGCGAAAAGGTCTACGCCCTCAAGGAACTGGCACAGCCGATTGCCGAAAAAGAGTACCGACTGCTGCGTGAGCTCGAAGAACTGGGTCTGCCTGTTGTAGAGCCCATTGGCATTGTGACGGAGCGCGATCAAACGCTGAGTGGCCGGCATTACAAGGGTGAACACGACCTGAAGGGCAGGGCGCTGCTGGTCACCCGCTATCTCGATGGTGCGCTGCCCTACCGCGTGATTATTGAGCGCGGCACCAGCAAGCTGCAGCTGCAGCAGATGCTGGATGCGCTGGCCGAGCTTCTGGTGCGGCTGCACCTGTCCGGTTTCTACTGGGGCGACTGCTCTCTGTCCAATGCGCTGTTTCGTCGGGATGCCGGCCTATTGGCCGCCTATCTGGTGGATGCCGAGACCGGCGAACTGCTGCCCGAGCTGTCCGACAGCCGGCGTGACTATGATCTGGAGACCGCTTTCACCAATCTGGCGGGCGACCTGATGGATCTCGAGGCTTTGCTGGAAGGACTCCCGGGCGACCTTGACCCGGTTGAACTGGCAGAAGATCTGGTGGCCAGATACCGCAGCCTGTGGCATGAACTCAAATCCGATCAGGTGTTTTCAGCCGATGAGCAATATCTGGTGGAGCAGCGTTTGCAGCGCCTGAACAGTCTGGGCTTCGATGTTGACGAGATTCAACTGGAGTCGGTGGAAGGCGGCAGCCGTATCCGGATGCGCGCCAAGGTGGTTGAACCCTGGCACCACAAACGGATCATCCACGATCTGACCGGGCTGCGTGTCGAAGAGAATCAGGCGCGTCGTCTGCTCAACGATCTGAACCGCTATCGGGCCTACTGGGCCGGGCTGAATGGGCGCGACCTGCCTTCGGCCGTGGCTGCTTATCGCTGGGTCACTGAAGTCTTTCAGCCGACGATTGAATCCATTCCCGAGAACCTGCGCGTCGGTCTGGACGAGGCAGAGCTCTACCACGAGGTGCTGGAGCATCGCTGGTTCATGTCGGAAAAGGCTCAACAGGATATCGGCCTGCAGACCGCCGTGAATTCCTACGTCGAAGATGTACTGCAGCCGCGAGAGTCACGGTTGCAGAAAGAAGCCCGTTTTTTTCAGGAGAGTCGCTGACAGCCGTATGACCCACGCACTTGAAATCAAGGATCTGCGCAAGACCTACGAAGGGGGCTTCGAAGCCCTGAAGGGCATTGACCTCACCGTGGAGCGCGGTGACTTTTTCGCTCTGCTTGGCCCAAATGGCGCGGGCAAGTCCACCACCCTGGGCATCATTTCCGATCTGGTACGCAAGAGTTCCGGCACGGTCAGGGTCTGTGGCATCGACCAGAACAAGGAGCCGGAAGCGGTGAAGCGGATGCTGGGCGTCGTACCCCAGGAGTTCAACTTCAATACTTTCGAGCGCGTGCACGACATTCTGGTGCAACAGGCGGGTTACTACGGTATGGAGAAGACGCTGGCGCTGAAGAACATCGAGAAGTACCTGCGCCAGCTCGAGCTCTGGGACAAGCGGTTTGACCAGGTACGCATGCTGTCGGGCGGCATGAAGCGTCGCCTGATGATTGTACGCGGGCTGATCCACGAGCCTGAGCTGCTGATCCTGGATGAGCCGACGGCCGGCGTGGACATCGAGATCCGGCGCTCCATGTGGCGCTTTCTGGAGCGCATCAACAAGGCTGGTGTGACCATTATTCTTACCACTCACTACCTCGAAGAGGCAGAGAGTCTGTGCCGCAACATCGCCATTATCAATCATGGTGAAATCATCACCAACACGACCGTGAAGGACCTGCTGCGTCAGATGGACCGTTCCACCTTTGTTGCCGATATCCAGGGTGATGTGACCCCTTTGCTGGCGGAAACCGCCTTTGACATGCAACTGCGCGACGATGGCTCGCTGGCCTTCCAGGTGCGCCGCGGAGACAGTCTCAACCAGGTGTTCGAGTTGTTCAATCGGCACCGCGTCGAGGTGATCAGCATTCGGCCGCGCACCAATCGACTGGAGGAGCTGTTTGTCGATCTGGTGCAGGAGGATCAGCAGAAGCACGCTGACAAGGCGGCTGCAGTGGCATCGGCCGCTGCCGGGGGGGCCGCCTGATGTTGCAGTATCGTATTGCCTTCATGGCCATAGCCGGCAAGGAAATCCGCCGTTTTCTGCGCATCTGGCAGCAGACCCTGATTCCGCCCGTTATGACCATGGTGCTTTATTTCATTATCTTCGGGAACCTGATTGGCCGCCGTATCGGCGAGATGGGTGGCTTCGACTACATGGCCTTCATCGTGCCCGGGCTGATCATGATGTCGGTGATCACCAGTGCCTATGGCAATGTGAGTTCCAGCTTTTTCGGCAACAAGTTTCAGCGCAGCATCGAGGAGATACTGGTCGCTCCGGTGCCCAACTATGTCATGCTGGCCGGTTTCGTGGCGGGCGGCGTGGTCAGAGGCATCATGGTGGGGGTGCTGGTGACGGTGGTCTCGCTGGCATTTACCAGTTTCACCATCAGCCACGTGCCGGTGGTGGTTGCGGTTATTCTGCTCACGGCCATATTGTTTTCGGTGGGTGGTTTCATCAATGCCATGTATGCCACCAAGTTCGATGATGTGGCTCTGGTACCCACCTTTGTGCTGACGCCGCTGACTTATCTGGGCGGCGTCTTCTATTCGATCGAGCTGCTGCCGGCTTTCTGGCAGGGTGTCAGCCAGCTCAACCCGATACTGCACATGGTCAATGCCTTCCGTTTTGGTGTGTTGGGGGTGAGCGATGTCAATGTGGTGTTCGCCTTTGTCATGATCGGCGTGTTTCTGGTTGTTCTGGTGGCCTGGGCGCTCTGGTTGCTCGATCGGGGCAAGGGGTTGCGCAGCTGATGACAGATAAACCGCAAAGCCCTTTAGCCGGCAGCAAATTGGGCTACACTGTGGACTATCCGCAGCAGTATGACCCCTCGTTGCTGTTTCCGGTGGATCGACAGATCAACCGGAGCCAACTGCACATCAACGGCTGGAACTGGGCCGGGTTTGATCTCTGGTATGCCTATGAACTGTCCTGGCTCAATGCCAGGGGATTGCCGCAGGTGGCCCTGGGACGATTCCTGCTGCCGGCGGACTCACCCTGCATTATCGAATCCAAATCACTGAAGCTGTATCTCAATTCGTTCAATATGAGTCGTTTCGCTGATCGAGAGGAGGTGCAGTCGCGCCTTCAACAGGACCTCAGTGCTGTGGCACAGGCGCCTGTCCAGGTGGAACTGCTGGCCGTGGACACGGATCTGAGTCAACAACCGGGTACTCTGGCCGGGGCCCTGTGTCTGGACAGTCTGCCCGTAGAGATCGATACCTTTGCCGTGGCACCCGAACTGTTGCAGTTGCGCGACAGCGGCACAGAGAGTTCACTGCAGGTGAGGGAGGTCCTCTACAGCCATCTCCTGCGCTCCAATTGCCCGGTGACCGGTCAGCCGGACTGGGGCTCTTTAGTGATCGATTATGAGGGCCCGGCGCTGGATCATGAGGCCGTGCTGCGCTATCTGGTGTCTTTTCGCACCCACACCGAGTTTCACGAGCACTGTGTCGAGCGGATATTTACCGATATCCTGGCGCTGGGAGAGTTCAGGCGTCTGCTGGTGCGGGCTCACTATACGCGGCGGGGTGGGCTGGACATCAATCCCTGCCGCTCGCTGTCACCTGAGTTGCCGGATATGGGGCGCTGGACGCGACAGTAAATCAGGCTCTCAGAGCATCCGGTCCTTGATGTGTTTGTGCGCCTTGGCCAGTGCGGTGAGGATGCGTTCCTTGTCATAGCTGCGCAGGCGGTCGGTATCGAACTGCATGGAGAAGCCGGCCAGGTCTACATCGGTGAACAGTGACTGTTCACCCAGTTCGCGGCGCAGACCCTGTACCTCATAAACCGGCACCGGGCTGGCAAACCCCTTCGCCCTGACTTCACCCTTGTGCCGGCTGGATACCACCTGGCGCACGAGTTCGTGGGTGGTTTTGCTGATCAGAATTTCATTGGGGCCGGCGCTGGACTCAAGGCGGCTGGCGAGGTTCACTTCGCGGCCCATGATGGTATAGTCCAGCCGGCTCTCGGAGCCGAAATTGCCCACCGTACAGAAACCGGTGTTGATGCCCATGCGCATACTCAGTTCGGTTTCAATGCCCAGGTCCTTGCGCCAGCGGCGACGCAGCTCGGACAGTTTCCGCCGCATGGCCAGTGCCATGGTGACGCAGGCCAGAGCATCCTTGCGCGTACCGCGAGTATCCGGATCACCGAAAAATACCATCACACTGTCACCGATGAACTTGTCGATGGTGCCGCCGTGGTCCATCGCAATGCGCGCCATCTCTTCCAGATATTGATTGACGATAATGGTCAGTGTTTCCGGTTCCAGTTCGTCGGTGAGGCGGGTAAAGCCTTCCAGATCGGAGAAGAACACCACCAGTCGCTTGCGTGTGCTCTCCAGCCGCACATCCTTCTTGCCGGAAAAAATGATTTGCCAGACCTGGGGCGCGATATATTTGGACAGTTGTCTTGAGATTTCCTTGTACTCTTCCGACTGGGCATGCAGCTCGGTCTGTGTCTTGCGCAGGCTGCGGGCCAGCAGAATCATGTAGTGTGAACTGACCAGCACATAGAGCCCGGTCAGTCCGGCACCGACCAGCAGCATGGGCTCTGACGGCGTCTGCCCGACAAACTCGGGTACATAGTGATAGGTGGCCGCACCGCCGGCTATCAGGGCGAGGATAGCAGTGGAAAAGGCAGCCAGTTTGCCCGCGATGATGAAAGACGCACACGACAGAATGAGCAATAGCAGCGTCAGCAGCGGGTCCAGCCCCAGAACAACAATACAGGCACCGAATATCAGAGCATCAAAAAAGGTGATCAGTTGCCGTGTTGGCAGCGGAAACCGTTCCCTTGCCGGGCGGGTCAGCAATTGCAGCAGCAGCGGCCAGACCAGCAGGCCGACAGTGGCGGCGGTCCAGTAGAGGCTGTGGAATCCGGTCAGGGTGCCTGCCGTAAAGGTGGCGGCAAAGGTGATATAGGCCAGCATCCGGACGTTGAATTCCTGCGCGGCAGGCAGAAATACCTGAGTCAGAGCGCGGCTGTGTCGATCATCCTTTTTTTCCGGTGACGGTTTGCCTGCAGGTTTACCGGCAGAGGGCTCAGCCGAAGCCTGCGCTTTGCTCTCGGCCTCCAGCTTTGCGGGCTTGGCAGCGGGCGCCCGGCGGGCGGTGGTTGGCTTGTTCAGCGGAGTGGCCGTCATGATGGCTTGCCGTCGGAATCCCTGTTATTTTTGTGCAGGTCATTATTGCACACTACCCAAGAGATCAGAAATGGCTACAGCTGTTTTAGAGCAACTGCTGGCGCGCTCTTCAATGCCGCGACTGGCAGCCCCAGCACCTGATGATATGCAATTGGATCAGGTTCTGCGGGCAGGTTTGCTGGCCCCGGACCATGCGTACCTGCGGCCGACTCGCCTGCATGTAGTAACAGAAGACGGGCTGGTTCGACTGGGTGACCTCTTTGCCCGGGCGTTTCTGGATAGCGACCCTGACGCTACCGAGAAGGCTCTGGACAAAGCGCGAGGCAAGCCATTGCGTGCGCCCATGATCATAGTTGCCTGCTGCCACCCGTCGGAACACGACAAGGTGCCGGCTATTGAGCAGATCGCGTCTACTGCCGCCTGTGTGTCTCTGATGCAGACTGCTTTGGACAGCTTGGGTTACGGGAGCATGTGGCGCACCGGACCCATGGCCTATCACCCGCTGGTTCGTGAGCAGTTCGGCCTGACAGATCAGGACCATCTGCTGGCGTTTCTGTATGTCGGCACGGCGAAGGGCAAGCCTCGGGTGCGCGAGCAGAAACAACTCGACGACTATTGCCGCCGCTTCTGATCGGCCACCAGGCCGCTCAGTCGGGCAGAATCCGGAAACACTCGATGTTTTCCAGCCAGTCCAGCTCTTTCAGGGCCTGAGCGGCTTGTCGGTGAACGTCGGGCTCGGGTTCCTCCGGGTAGTACAGCTCCAGGCAGACCCGCTGGCGGCGATAGTGAATCTGCAGGCGCTGGTGGCCAAGCAAGGCGGGGTAGGGCGCCAGTGCGTCCAGAATTGCGGGCCTCAATGGTGCGATCTTGCGCTTGCCGATCGTCGCATCGTCTTCCGGGTCCACATGCAGGGTAATATCGGTGATTTCGGGAAATTTCTCGCGCAGGCGGCGCATGACCCAGTCACCAATCTGATGGCCCTCGGAGACCGAGATGAAGTTGCCCACCTGGATATGCACGTCAATCAGCACCGAATTGCCCATATGGCGTGATCTGAGTTCATGCACATTGTCGACGCCGGGCACGGCGCGTATTTCCTTTTTCATGCGCTGCTGAGTGTCTTCTGCCACCCCCCGGTCCGCCAGTTCTTGCAGGGCGTTCCAAGCCAGTGATATACCCATGTGGCCGATCAGCGCAGCCACTATCAATGCCGCCCAGGCTTCAACCCAGCCAAAGCCGAACCAGGTGGCCAGAACGCCGCCGAGCACCACCAGACTGGACAGCGCGTCGGTGCGGCTGTGCCAGGCATTGGCGTGCAGCAGAGAGGAATCAAGCTTCCTGGCCCAGTGCCGCCCGTAGTGATACAGAGCTTCCTTGGCCAGCAGTGACACCGCCGCGGCGGTGATGGCCCACAGACTTGGATTGGCTACCGGTTCATCTCCCAGCAACCGCGTCACATTATCCCAGATCAGACCGACGGAAACGCCGATCAGCACTGCGCCGATCAGCACCGTGCCCAGCGTTTCGAAACGGGCGTGTCCATAGGGGTGTTCCGTATCCGGCTCGGCGTGGGACACCTTGTTGATGACCAGTACGAAAAAATCGGTGACCAGGTCCGAGAAGCTGTGTATGCCATCGGCAATCAGCGCTGGAGAGCGCACCAACAGGCCAACCGTCAGCTTGATGACCGCCAGTAGAAAATCGACTCCGGTACTGACCCAGGTCACTCTTTGCATGGCGCGCTCGCGCGCTGCGTTATCCTGTCGATACTCTTCCGGGGTCATGGTGTGGTCTCGGTTTCGCCGGCCCGTACCCGGGCATACCAGGCGGAGGGGTTGGCAATGTCGCCATCGCTGTCGAGGGCCGGGTAGTCCAGGTGTCGTTCGCGACAGAATCGCGCCATTTTCGGATGACACCATTCGAATAGCGTGCGCCGGTAGGCGTCAGGAGAGAGGCGACAGCCGGTCTCATAAAGTCCGGCCTGTTCCCGCTGAGCCCTTGCTTCTGCCAGAATCAGTGCTGCCGCCACCGAGACATTGAAAGACTCGACCATACCATACATGGGGATCGTGATTTCCGCGCTGCAAGCTCTGCGGACGGCGTCACTGACGCCTTCCTTTTCTGCGCCCAGGACAATGGCGCAGGGTCGGGTGTAGTCGACCTGCCGGTAATCGATGGCATCGGGGGACAGGTGTGCTGCATAGAGCGCCATGCCCTGGCTCTGCAGCCAGGCTACGGCTGCTTCTGAATCAGGGTGCCGGTGTGGCTTCACCCAGCGTGCACTGCCGCCTGCACTGCGCTTCCAGACCCCGGACTTTTCGCCCTGCGGTACAATCCAGTTGAGTTCATTGATGCCGACGGCATCACAGGTGCGCAGAATGGCGGAAATGTTCTGTGACTTGTGTATGCCGTCAGCCAGCACGGTCAGGTCAGGCTGACGCTGATCCAATACCTGCCTTATTTTGTGAAATCTTTCCGGTGTCATATTTCGGCACAGCCCGCCTCGGACAAGTGGCGGCAAAGTATATACCACTCGGGGCTCGAGTGTCCCGAGTGGTTAATTCGTCACGGTTCTGAGCCACTGAGCGCTCTGAGAGC
>NZ_JAIUMC010000102.1 GCF_022565775.1 Natronospirillum sp. | reverse complement strand
GTTGGGGCTATCTGCAGGCCCGCGTCAACGACGAACAGGCCATGCAGTGGTGGCTGCAAAGTCTAGGGGCCACGATTCGGGTGGAAGCTCCAGAACACTGGCGCCACACTCTGCTGGACCAGGCGCGCCAGTTGGTGGGTTGGTACGAACAACAGCAAAACACCAACTGACGCGCACCTTCACACTGCCCCAGTCATTCAGGGTATAGCGGCCTTCTTCAGAACACGAAGCTGAGAGACGCCACCGTGTTGCCGATGAAGGTAATTTCATTGTTCACCGAGCCTAGTCCGGGAAACGTGACTTCTGTCTCTATGCTGGTGCCGAGCGCTTGCAGGCTCACATCCAGAGCGGCTGTGTCGCCAAGCTGATAGTATAGGCCCAATTGACCACCGATCGCGGGGCCGCGAGA
This sequence comes from Natronospirillum sp., assembly GCF_022565775.1. Lineage (GTDB taxonomy): Bacteria > Pseudomonadota > Gammaproteobacteria > Pseudomonadales > Natronospirillaceae > Natronospirillum. The sequence goes on along the minus strand of NZ_JAIUMC010000102.1, from coordinate 10,441 downwards.
GCGAACGCCTTCCAGCTCAACGGTGACAACGCCATCATCGTAGTCTTCGGTGTAGGTCAGCCATGCAAGACCCCCGCTCAAGCCAACATAGGGTTGGAAGGGGCGACTGGTGAACATCCAGTCATGGCCGATACCAAGGAACAGCAGATTGGCATCTTCAAAGACCGAAAATCCAAGCTGGCCATAGGTTCTGTTGCTCTCACGGTCGCTTCCGCCCGCCAGATACAGGAAACCGGCGCTTACGCTGTCTTCTTCAAAAAAGGAAAAGCCCGCGACCTCAGTTTCAGTTTCGGTGAAAACATCGCTGCCACCGAGGCCGATACGGAAAAACTCGTTGGATTCAGCAAGTGCAGAAGTTGAAAGTATGCTCAAAAAAGCAAACGACAGGGGAAGGGAGTACTTCAAGTGGTGATTCCTTCTATGGTAAGTCTTAAGAGCCGATCCCGACTCTTCCCATGAATCGACAACTGTCAGCCGCCGAAAGCTGCACAGTGTTCAGTAAGCATTGCCCGAGGTCAAGAGCAGCGGTTCGAGAAAATCTGAATCAGCCTGGGTCTGGGAAAATTTTTCATCAATAAGGCATGGGCAACTGCGACCTCATATGTCGCAACCCTCGCCTACACTGACCACAGTTCACGCTTGCCTGATCGAATCCCGTTCCCGCAGTATGGAGCCAGGATTCAATACACAACCCACGGAGGGCCTCCCTTTGTACGATCTGATTGGTGATATCCACGGCCACGCCACCGAGTTGAAAGCCTTGCTGCACAAGCTGGGCTACCGCAAGCAGAATGGCGTGTGGCAACACCCCGAACAGCGACAGGTCATCTTCCTGGGTGATTTTGTCGATCGCGGTCCGGAGCAGGTCGAAGTTGTCGACATCGCCCGCAATATGGTCGAGCAGGGCAAGGCGCTCGCGGTCATGGGCAATCATGAATACAACGCCGTTGCTTGGGCGACTGAAGACCCGGAAAACCCCGGTCAATTCCTGCGCAAGCACAACGACAAGAACAGGGACCAACACCAAGCTTTTCTCGAACAGGTTGGCGAAGGCAGCCCACTGCACATGGGCATTATCGACTGGTTCAAAACCCTGCCGCTTTACCTGGGCCTGCCCGAGCTGAGAGTGGTGCATGCCTGTTGGCATCCAAAGCATCTCGCCGTCATGGGCAAGCTGACCGACGACGAAAATCGCCTGCTGCCAGAAGCCTGGATAGACACCGCCCGTAAAGGCAGTGCGGCCTATAACGCACTGGAAACCCTGCTGAAAGGATGGGAAATCTTCCTGCCAGAGGGCTATGTTTTTCACGACGGGGAAGGCAATCCCCGGCACGGCATCCGCACACGATGGTGGGCCGGCGTTTCAGCCAGTTACCGGGATCTGGCCATAGTGCCGGACAAGCAGGTTCACAACATTCCCGATGACCAGCAAGTAAGCGCTGACCAACTCCCCGGCTACGACAACGAGAAACCCCTGTTCGTTGGCCACTACTGGCTGAGAGGCGAGCCTGCGCCCCTGACACCGGCAATTGCCTGCCTGGACTACAGCGTGGTGGATCAGAAGGCCGGCAAGCTCTGCGCCTATCGGTTTGATGCGAACGACGGGCCGCAAAAGCCACTGAGCCGAGAGCGCTTTGTGTGGGTGGAGCGAAATGAGGCCCAATATCCGGGTGTTTGATTGAGTTTCGAACAGGGAGCAACCGACCCATCAAGTTGACGCCGACTGAACTCAGGTCTAGTTTTAGGACTTAACAGCGTCAGATTTTGACTCCAGGGATGGTGAAGTAGATGAACTATCAGACCCTCAAAGACCGCCAGCGCGAGGAACGGCACCAGCATTCGGAAGCACTGGGACTGAGGGTGCATCGCGCCCTGAGCTGGCTCAACCGTGCCGAGCAGTGCAGCGACGAAGACCCAGACGGCCAATTCATCTTTCTCTGGATCGCCTTCAATGCCGCCTATGCCAATGACACTGGCGATATTCGTATTGCAGAGGGAAAACGCTTCAATGAATTTCTGAACCGGTTGGTTGAGCTGGACGATAAGGGCCAACTCGCTGCTTTGACCTGGCAACAGTACCCAAAGGCCATCCGTGTTCTGCTCGACAACGCCTATGTGTTTCAACCCTTCTGGGATCATCTTAATGGTCTCGACAGCGGCCTGTACTGGGAAGAACAATTCAGTAAGGCGAAAGTAGCAGCCAACAAAGCACTGGCGAGCAAGAATACTGGCAAGGTCTTAGCCATTGTATTCAACCGCCTCTACACCCTGCGTAATCAGCTTATCCATGGTGGTGCGACGTGGAACAGCAGGGTCAACAGAGACCAGGTGCGTGACGGCAGTCGAATAATGGCTGACGTCGTGCCAGTGGTGATCGAGATCATGATGGATCATGCCGGGGAGCATTGGGGTGAGGCGTGTTTTCCCGTTGTGGAGTTGTGAATTGATCGCTTGATTTCATTCCTCCAGCAAGCTCAAGAACTCACCCACAACGCGAAAATGCAGATCCGGATCATCTGATACTTCGATGGTCTTGAACTCGGCGTTGAAAGATCTTGGTTTGAGCAAAATCCGCTGATGTTTCCAACCCTGCTCATCCTCTGTCTTGGTGCTCTCATATTCCTTGACGGTATAGCGGGAGCCACTGTCTGAATCAATGGTGTCACTGAACTCCACCAGCACAATCTTGCCGTTGCGGCTGCCGCCGGGATCTCTCCTGAACAGGCAGAGGGCGCCATTGGGAATGATCCGATTCATCGACTCGCCAACAACTTTGCAGGCAAAGTAATCTTCGGTAAGACGTGTGCCCGGTGGCACTGCAGCCCAGTCTTCCTGGTTCACTTGCTGAAGTTCCCCGAATGACCCGGCAGCCGCTTGAAGGTCGAAGACTGGAACAGCGTTGACATAAGGCACCGGCTTCTCGACTTTTGAGGGTTCAGGGCCGGCGTCATTGATATGTGTGGGGATGTGCTGCTTCAGATAATCCCGCAGGTTGTTGTTACATGCATAAACAAACGTACCGCGGATCCCGCGCAGCATGATGGTTTTGTAGATGTTCAGGATGTATTGCTTCAGTTCAGCAGGGTCCTTGATGCTCTGCTTGCCGTTGCGGTCGAAATACTTGTCCTGATCAATGACGATTTCATCGAGTTCACGGTCGTAGCGGATCTCCTCACCGAAAATGATGCCGGCGTAGTTGAGGTCGTATCCCTGAGTGGTATGAATGCAGCCAACTTCGTTTTCTGCCCCGGGTGTGTTGATCCAATCCGTGTTGGTTCTATTCCAGCGCAGCTTCTTGTCACCAATTTCAATGTCGAACAGAGAGGAGTCGTTCTTCGATATCCAAGGCCAGGCAAAGCCGGCAATCAATCGGGACAGGCCATGCTGACGCTCTCTCTCTTCAATGCGGTCAGCCATGTCCTGGATGCTGTCGAATATCTCAAATTCGTACTTTTTTGATTTGAATTGCTGACCTGGTTCGAGCTTCTGGTGCAGCAGATCATCGACGAACTTCGAATAGGCATTGCCAGCGCGGACACGGAATTGGGAACGCAGTGTCTGGACCTGAGTCGTACCTGAATCTTTCAATCGGGCAAAATCAGAGGGGTTTGCATCGGAAGGCTTGATGGACTGGTTTTCATCATAGAAAAACACGGCCTTGTCAGATTGTTGTAGAACCCAATCCACTTCGCTGCAGTTGTGCTTGTCCAGTTGCAGCTTCTCGCAAGCCTTGTCGAAGGTTCCAAAGTAGGCGCCAAGGTTGGTCCGTTTACGCAACCGGTGAGATTCATCGACCAGCACAATGTCATAGTGTTGATTGGCCAGTTCAGCAGGACCGATCACCATTTTTGCACTCAAGCCGGAAATATTGCGGAATGCTTTTTTCAGCGTTTGCCTGAAAGAGGTCATGGGTATTACCAGCGCCATGCTGGGCTTGGGATATCGCGCTCTGAGTTGTTTCAGAAGTTCGCGCAATTCGGCCTCTTCATCGGAGAAATCCTTGAGATCGAGTTCTTCTTCATCACTGTTCAGTAGTTTGAACAGGAAAATAGCCAACACTGATTTTCCGGTGCCCGCGCCCCCTTCGACAACCAGGTTCTTGCAGTCGTCATTCAGCAGGGCGTGCATGATGCCCAGAAGCCCCTGCCGCTGATCGAAGGACAGGGATTTGTAGGGCGAGTATTTGAAAACATCGGAGTTATCTATGGATTCCAGCGAGTGGATGGCAACACCGGCGCCCCGGAGCTTGTCCCAGGTTTCCATGAAGATGTCGGCATAGAGCTCGTCTTTCTGATAGTAGTTGTGGTCTACCAGTCCGAGATTGCCATTCAGAAGCTGGTACTTGCCATCCGCTCCCATGTACTTGATCAGTGTGGATTCGATATCGAGCGTAGCCGACTTGTTGAAGCGTTCACTGCTGACCAGATGCGCAACGGTGAGGCTTTGCTTCTTGTCGTTTTTCAGGTGCGTCCTGAGACGAGTAAGCGTATCGGTGGTTTCTCCAATGTAGGCACGCTTGGTGGCATCGTCACTCAGAATATAGACGAGAGGCCATTGATTGCCGGCGTAGTGGTCGTCACTGATCAAGTCCAGTGATTGCTGGGAGAAAGGGTAGCGGCGAACTTCAACATGACGCTGCTCAGTCATAACTCATCGTATTTCCTGGAGGTACCTTTCGCCTTGTCGACAGGATACTTTTTTGCGTTCTTTCCGATCTTGTCGAGGACAATTTCGCGAACGTCGAAATCGTAGGCGTCTGCCAGCAATAGTGCGAAAGCAAAGACGTCGGCCAGTTCTTCTTTGACCTTCTCTCTCTCTGCTTCTTCTGGTGTTTTCCAGAGAAAGGCTTCAAGTAATTCACCGCTCTCGATGCTGAGCGCCAGAGCGAGATCCTTGGGGTTGTGGAATTGCTTCCAATCCCGCTCATCGCGGAACTGCTTCAACTGTTCTATGAGTTCGTCCATAACGTGCCACTGCACCGGAATTGCCAAATAGAGTTGTAGTCATACTAACTGGCATGAATTTGTTGCACTAGCCCTTGGGTCAAGTCAGGTGGATTGGCAGAGGGATCAGCTTGTAAGGATTTTTGCAAATTCGGCGTGAGGGTGAACGCTTTGAAACAATGCGAGTAAACTCGAAGCTGCGCTGGCTCTTCCTCAAAAGCCGGCCTCCTTTTGGTGACGGACAGCCAGCACCACCACCGTATCTCCGTCCCGGCGATATCTTGCAATGTAGCCGCTATCGCCAAAATCGATCAACCAGTCACGGTACTCCTCCGCCAGGCCCTCGATCGGGCGACCGATAGTCGGAAATTTCCCCAACTCCTGGATGCCATGAATGATCGCGCTGGCTGCTTTATCGGCTGCCGCCGGGCTTTTCTGTTGCAGGAACTCGCGCAGTCGCTCAAGATCCTGAATGGCTCTCGGGGTAAAAATTATTTGTGGCATTGGGGCGCGGGCACCTCATCCTCTTTTCCCCAGCTGCCTAGCCATTTTTCAACCTCCTCGGCGGTCGCATGCAATCCGGTCGCCTGATACTCTTCCCAGGCGTTCAGCGCATCTTGCCTGAAGGCCTCCCGCCGTTCTTCTCGCTCTACATACTGCTCAATCGCCTCGCGCATCAGCCAATGCGCCGAACGCTGCCGAGCATTGGCCAAATGCTGAATTCGCCCCTTCAGATCATCATCGAGCTTGATGGATGTTGGGCTTGCCATTTTTAACTCCGTAGTAAAAGGTATTACCTATAAATACTCTAGTTCGGTACGCACACAATGTCTATGAACAATACACGTGAAACAACCGTATTCAGGATGAGTTCCGCCTTACGGCCTTGACGACCTCCCGGTACACAATTATATTAAGTGGACATATTAGACGGTTAATTGCGACCCTTTTGACCACTTATGGATCAAGCCACCGCCCTGAAACGATTTAGCCAGTGGGACCGCCAGGGTCGCTTTGTGTTTACCTTGGCTGATCTGGCCAAGCTGTTCCACGAAGACAGCGCTCGGGCCCTGAAGGATGGCCTGCGGCGGCTGGTGGCGGAGGGCTTGCTGGAGCGACCGGCGCGTGGGGTCTATCTCTATGCCCTCGCTCATAGTCGAGACAGTGACATGATCGAGCATATCGCCCGAGCGTTGCGTCGAGGTGAATACAACTACGTCAGCCTTGAATCGGCTTTGAGTGAGTATGGTGCCATATCCCAAGTGCCGCTGGACCGACTTACGGTGATGACCACGGGCCGCAAGGGTGTCTACAAGACACCTTACGGCACCATCGAGTTTGTGCATACCAAGCGTTCGGTTGGCGAGTTGTTAAAACGAATGAACGACGTCGGTAGGCCCTTGCAACTGGCCACCCTTCAGGCGGCCTGGAGTGACCTGAAGCGGGTCGGGCGCAATACTCATCTGGTAGACGAGTCGGTGATTGATGATGAATAACAGGGTCGACTTTGAACAGTTAACTCGGCGGACCTTGGGCCGTAGTGAATTTTTAGCGATGCTGGCACGCGAGACTGAGCAAATGTTGACGGAACTGCAGCGACAACTGGGAGGAATGCGCGGCACCACCGAGTTCGAAATGTAAGCGCTGACTGCAGGCCGAAAGTTCATCCCACCTGCCCTGGGTCTGATCAACACCGCTCCCGAATCCACTCCCGCAAGGCCCGGATCTTCTCCAGCTCGAACTTGTGTTCCGGGATCGCCATGTAGTAGCTGCCGGTGCCCGTCATGGGTGCATCCCAGGGAATCACCAGCTTGCCTTCGTCCAGTTCTTCCTGCACCAGAAAATCCGGCACCAGGGCCAGGCCGCAGCCGGCACGGGCGGCGCTGATGACCATCTCGAAGCTGTCGAACCGCGGGCCGTAGTAGCTGTGTTCACTGTACAGGCCCTGGGTGCGGAACCAGTCGTGCCATTGTTCTGGCCGTGAGGCCATCTGCAGCAGCACATGTCGCAGCAGGTCGTCCGGTTGCTGCAGGGGCGCCTGGGTTAGCAGGCCGGGGGCGCAGACGGGGATCAGGCGTTCCTCGCGCAGGGCAATGCATTCCGCCTTGGGCCATACGCCCTGGCCAAAGAAGAAAGCCACGTCGATGTTGGCCTGGTCCAGGTCAATGGGTTCGGCCCGGTTGCTGATGTTGAGCACGATGCCGGGGTGCTGAAAGCGGAATCCGTTGAGCCGGGGCATCAGCCAGCGCGCGCCGAAGGTGGGTAGTGTGCTCAGGTTCAGCACCTCATTCTCGCCACCATAGGCCTGCATGTAGCGGGTCGATGCTTCGACCTGGTTCAGCACCTGACGCACGTCGGCCAGATACAGCATGCCTTCTGTGGTCAGTTGCAGCCGGCGGCGCACGCGCCGGAACAGCGGGTGTTCCAGTATGGCCTCCAACTGGGCCACCTGTTTGCTGACCGCACTCTGGGTCAGGTTCAGTTCTTCGGCGGCGCGGGTGAAGCTGAGATGGCGGGCCGCGGATTCGAAGCATTGCATGGCTGACAGGGTGGGCAGGTGGCGACGAGTCACAGCGCTTCATCCATGAAAAAAAGGAATGATCTTCATCATAATGATCGTTTGAGCCCGTGCAAAGGCGCGTTCTACTCTGGTTCAGTCATTTTATGAAGGGGAGAGCACCATGATCGACGACCTGATGCAACGCCTGGGTGTGCCGGACAGTCTTTACCGAGGTGGCAACCTCAAAGTGGTCACACCTGTGGATGGCCGGGTGATCGGTGAGCCCACCTTGCACACGGCGGAGCAGCTCCGGCAGCAGATCGAGCAGGCGCAGCGGGCGTTCGAGCAGTGGCGTCAGGTGCCGGGGCCGCGTCGGGGTGAACTGGTGCGCCTGTTTGGCGACGAGTTGCGCCAGCACAAGGAGGACCTGGGCAGGCTGGTCACCCTGGAGTGCGGCAAGATCTATCAGGAAGGCCTGGGCGAAGTACAGGAGATGATCGACATCTGCGATCTGGCGGTCGGTCAGTCGCGCCAGTTGTTCGGTCTGACCATTGCCTCGGAACGGCCCGGCCATCATATGCGCGAAAGCTGGCATCCGCTGGGTCCGGTCGGCCTGATAACGGCGTTCAACTTTCCCGTGGCGCCCTGGGCCTGGAATGCGGCGCTGGCGCTGGTCTGCGGCAACAGCCTGATCTGGAAGCCCTCTCCGAAAACACCGCTGACCGCACTGGCCTGCCAGGCGCTGCTGGAAAAGGCCATGACCCGGTTCGGGTCTGATGCACCAACGCATCTGAGTCAGGTGGTGCTGGGTGATGTCGATCTGGGCGAAATACTGGTGAATGACCGCCGCGTGGCCCTGATCAGTGCCACCGGCAGCACCCGCATGGGTCGTGTCGTGGCGCCGCGTGTGGCCAGCCGTTTTGGCCGCTGCATACTGGAGCTGGGCGGCAACAACGCCATGATCATGACGCCCAGTGCCGATCTGGATATGGCGGTGCGGGCGATACTCTTCTCTGCAGTCGGCACGGCCGGTCAGCGCTGCACCACCCTGCGTCGCCTGATCGTGCATCGCAATATTCAGCAGGAGGTGACCGAGCGGTTGCGTGCTGCTTACGCCGGCATTCGCATTGGTGACCCGCTGGCGGACAACCTGGTCGGCCCGCTGATCGACCAGCAGGCCTTCGATCAGATGCAGAAGGCGCTCGCCACGGCTCGCAGCAAAGGTTATACCGTCACCGGTGGAGACCGTGTGCTGGCGGCGGAATACCCCGATGCCTATTACGTGGAACCGGCCATTGTCGAAGTGCCCGAGCAGGATGACCTGGTGCGCGAGGAGACGTTCGCGCCCATTCTGTATGTGATGCCCTATGAGTCTTTCGACTCTGCCATCACGATGCAGAATGATGTGCCGCAGGGTCTGTCGTCCTGTGTATTTACCACCGATGTACGCGAAGCGGAGCAGTTTGTGTCGGCCACTGGCAGCGACTGTGGTATTGCCAACATCAACATCGGGCCCAGCGGGGCGGAGATCGGCGGGGCCTTTGGCGGCGAGAAGGACACCGGCGGCGGCCGGGAATCCGGCTCGGATGTCTGGAAGAGCTACATGCGCCGGCAGACCAATACGGTGAACTATTCACGTGAACTGCCGCTGGCGCAGGGCATTCAGTTCGACTGAGAGCACGGGAGGGTCCCATGCAAGCGCACTGTATCTGGGAGACCGACTGTCGGGAACCGGAGCCCTCAGGGCCGCAATTGAAGGCGTCGATGACGACCGATGTCTGCGTGATCGGCGGCGGCATCACCGGGTTGTCGACGGCGCTGCATCTGGCCGAGCAGGGGGCTTCGGTGGTGGTACTGGAGGCTCAGCAGATCGGCGCCGGCGGCTCGGGCCGCAATGTGGGGCTGGTCAATGCCGGCTTGTGGATCCCGCCCGATGACATCACGGACACGCTGGGGCAGGCCGATGGCGAGCGGGTCAACGCCGTTCTTGGAAAGGCGCCACAGCGGGTGTTCGAGCTGATCGAACGCCACCGGATACAGTGCGATGCCACCCGCACCGGTACCCTGCACCTGGCGCACAGCGCCAAGGCTGTCGGCGAGCTGGAGAGGCGGCAGCAGCAGTTCTGTCAGCGCGGTGCCCCGGTGACGCTGCTGCGCGGTGCGGAATGCGAACGTCTACTCGGCACGAACAAGGTACCGGCAGCGCTGCTGGACGCCCGCGCCGGCACCATCAACCCGCTGGGGTATACGCGCGGCCTGGCCCGAGTGGCCGAGCAGGCGGGCGCGATGCTGTACAGTCACAGTGGCGCGCAGGGGCTGGAACGAACCCCTCAGGGCTGGTCGATTCCCACCGCTGAAGGGCGTGTGCAGGCACAGCAGGTGGTGCTGGCGACCAATGCCTACACCGAAGCAGCCTGGAATGTGGTCCAGAAGCACTGTTTTCCCGGGTATTTTTATCAGGTCGCGTCAGAACCGCTGGAAGGCGCAGCCGCGGACGCCATACTGCCCGAGCGCCAGGGCTGCTGGGACACCCGCACGGTGCTCAGCAGCATTCGCCGAGATGCACACGGGCGCCTGATCCTGGGCAGCCTGGGGCGGGGGGACACCAAGCCCGAGGCGTTCGTGCGAGCCTGGGCCAACCGCATTCAGCGGCACTATTTCCCTCAACTGGGGCGAGTGCGTTGGCAAACTACCTGGACCGGTCGCATTGCCTTTACCCCGGAGCACACGCTGCGCGTGTTCTCTCCTGCGGAAGGTTTGCTGGCGGTCACCGGCTACAACGGACGCGGCAACACCACCGGCACCATGGTCGGCCAGGGTCTGGCCAACTGGATATTGCACGGCAAGGACGATGACTTGCCCCTGCCCATCCGGGACTCGGATCCCGTCACCGGTATACCGCTGCGCAGCCTGGCCTATGAATCGGGCTTCACGCTGTATCACGCCGGGCAGTGTCTCAGGGTGGTGTGAGCCTTGTTCACTTATTCGTTTTCACCTG
>NZ_JAIUMC010000101.1 GCF_022565775.1 Natronospirillum sp. | reverse complement strand
GAGTCGAGCTGTCAGGGATGACGTTTTTTGCGTGTCTCACAGGTATGTGCCCGAGCTTGGCGACGGTAACGGCCTGCCAGAGTGTGCGCCTAGGGGTTGGGTCGAATCACCAACGCCACCCGATGCCCCACCGGCACCTTGGCATTGAGAAAGAGCAACGCATCACCGGACTGTTCCACGACCCATTCTTCCGTGTCCCCGCGGGCAATCACGGTACCGGCAGACAGGGGGCGGAAGTTCACAAACCCCTCCAGGCACACCTCGAAGCCACCCTCGGGTCGAATGATTTCACGCAACACCTGATAGCCCTGTGTCATGTGTCCACTGGGCGTGCTGGGGCCTTTGGCAAGCCCGTCCAGCTCGGCAATCAGCGGCAGAAACCGATCCAGCGGCTCGTCCAGTGAACTGACCTGGCCCAGCTCCAGTGTGGCGCTCAGATACCCCAGTCTGGCGGAATAACTGGCAAAGGTCGCGGCGGCAGACCGGTTCTGTACCCAGGCATCCACCTCGAAACGCTGAAACCACTTCATCAGGTTGGTCAGGTTGCGCTCGGCACAATCAGGAGGCACCAGGGCAAAGCGCTCGCGATCAGAGGGCTTGATGGTCGAATGCATATCGAAGTGCAGCCCGTCCGGGTAGCGATCGGTAAACCACTTGACTGCCCTCATCAGGCTGCGTGCACGACGCACTTCCTCGTCCTCGCCCGCAGAACTCTGGGTACTGAACAAACGGTTCATGTTGTGCTCTACGAACCTCGATTCCGCCTGCACTGCGGCAGGATTGGCCAGCAACACCAGAAATGGACGCTTGACGACATAGCCGGTGTCCACGAGGCCTCTCAGCCATTGGTCCACCAGTCGAATCGGAACCGTTTCATCACCGTGCACACCCACACTGACAATCGCAGCAGGCAGGTGGGACTGTTCATGGGGCTCGATGGTCAGGATGCCGGGGGCTTCCCAGGTCAGGGTGGCTCCGGAGGTTACAATGGGGTCTCCCGGGACTTCGGACTGAAGACTGGAGTGCAGGAATTCGAACGGTACTTGCGCCATACTTTTAACTCACCAAGGGCGCCGTCGGCACCCGATGGGGTGAGCCAATGGCTCCCTATATCTGGGAATTGATATTTCGGCCTAGAGTCACCTGATCCAGCGATGCACCCTGATTGCGCAGCAGTTCAGTGATCGCGGCCTGTACCCTGGCCAACCGTAGTTCGACCTCAGTATTCACGGCTGCGCGTCGCTCGTCCAGTGCTTCGTCGCTTTCTTCATCCTCTGCGGCGCGTTCCTGTTCCTGTCGAGCCGTGCGCTCGGCCTCCAAACGGGTCTGTTCGAGTGAACGCTCGGTTTCGCGCAGTTCCGACGAAGCCTGGGCTTCCGCCCGCTGTTGGCGCAGTGCCTCGGCCCGTGCATCCTGAATCAGTTGCGTGGCTTCTGCAGCAATACGACGGTCGGCATCCGAGGGGTCACTGGGCGCCAGTGCAGCGCGCCGGACCTGTTCCATCTTGTTGATGGTTTCTTCCGGAGTAGGCGCGGGAGACAGGTCAATAGGCACTTCTCCGGCCACCGCATAACGCCGACCATCGGGCCCCTGAACAAATTCATAGCGGATCGAGCCAGCGTACTGACCCGCCACTGCCTTGTGCGCCTGCTCGTGAGCGCGTACTTCGCGATCACGTGTTTCAAGCTGTTGCAGCTCTTCCAGGCGCTGAGCCTCTTCTGGCGTGAGCTTGCCCTGTCGATCGGCCGCTTCAAGCGCCTGCCGGCTGATTCTGTTGGGCTGCAGTCTGTCCAGGGCCGACCCTTCAGCAAAGGACGGGCGTCTGCCGCGCTGGTTGTCCTGGCGTCGTTCATCCGGATTGATTTCCCGGCGATTCTCGGACCGTGAGGCAGCCTCGGTTTCATTCACGGGCTTGAACAGCAGGCTATCCTGCCGGGGAGTCGGCACAGCGGGGGATTGCGGGCGATCAAGCATCCCGCTGGGGAAGACAGCCTGTGGCGCTATACCGGTAACTGTGGACATGGCATGGTGCTCCCACTCACGCCTTTACATCAAGCAGAGTGCCGAGGGTGTCCGAGGCCACCTCCACGGTGCGGGCATTGCTTTTGACCAGATGGCTGGCCTCGATCTGACCGACCATGGACGACGGCAGACTCGGCCGCTGCCGTTCTGACAGCGCGTCGACACCGTCCGCAGCCGGCTGCAAGCCTTGCTGAGAGTCGATATTCAAGCGTGCGACATCAGAGGCATGGCCCTGAAGGCGTTGCATTCCGCCCTGAATGCCTTGGGCACCAATGTTCAGCGCAGAAGTAATGGCCATTAAAGTTTTACCCGTCAAAGTCGACACTTGTTACGGATCATTATATCAACAGCCGCTCAATTGATCAAATTTCATCCAACTCAACTCTACACAGGGGCAATCCGGTCTGCGCTAGTCTGAACTGATTCAACAGGAAGGATTCTCCCATGGACCGCTGCCCCGCCTGCAGCACACCCGCGCCGCGACACCGCTTCTGTGCAGGTTGCGAAGAAGACTTTACGAACCAAGGCCCTGGTTGCCGCTTCTGCGGGACGCCGGTCGGTCATGCCGGCCAGATTTGCGGCCAGTGCCTGCAACAGGGCCATCCCTGGGACCGGCTGCACTTCATTCATGATTTTCAGGGGCCCTGGGCGGCCCTCATCAGGCGACTGAAGTACCAGGGCGCATTGACCCTGACAGACCCTTTCGCTGCGCTGCTGGCGCGCCAGTGGCGTGTGGACGTGCAATATCAGGCAGTCCCGATGACGGTCTATCAGGTGGTGGCCATGCCGATGCATCGGACACGCCTGCTCAGTCGCGGGTTCAATCAGGCTGGCCTGCTGGCCGACAGTCTGGCGCGACATCTGGCCATAGCCCGGCGTCAGCCGCTCTATCGTACTCGAGAGACGCCTCCGCTGGAGGGCCTCAGCCGTACCGAGCGCCGTCGGGCACTAGACCGGGCCTTCGCCAGCGAGGCGGCAGGCGGCCATTGGCTACTGGTGGACGATGTTTTCACCACGGGCGCCAGCGCCCGTCAGGCGGCAAGGGCACTGCGGGCTGCCGGGGCAGATTCGGTGAGTCTGGTGATGCTGGCCCGCACACCGCTCAGTGGAGATAGTCATCACAGTTGGCTGGGGCAGACGTGGCATGGCACTCGGTGCGCAGAGGATGCTCCAGAAAGCCCTCCACACTTCGCCAGTAGGTCGTCAGACCCTCGTCGGTAACCTCGTCCTGGCGCACCAGCACGGACAGTATACGGTCGTCGTCCAGCCCGAAGACAACGCCCTCACCGGTGCGGAAGTAATAGAACTCCCATGCCTTGTCGGCCTCAAGCCGGTCCAGCAGCGCCTGGGTGGAGCTGCTGCGCATGCGTCGGTCATGCGTGACATAATCTCGGCCATACAGGCGGATGATTTCTTCCGTGCTGTCACCTTCGCCGAGCAGATCAAGCTTGCCGGCCAGCAGGTTGGCGTCATGATCGCCGGTCACCAGACCGCCGAACACCCAGCCTTCATCACCCCCATCAGCACGCACCAGCAGATAGGGTGCCGTCACCCGTTCACCACGTACCGTGACGGTAATCGGATCCACCGTGTATTCACCGAGAAACGTCAGGTGGTCATATTCCTGCAGCGTGCCGACTACAGGCGCCCCCTGCCAAGGGTCCGAGCGCATGACTACATTGGTGGCACTGACGCGCAGGGACTGACCCTGTGCATAATCAACCGCCCAAACAGGCAGCGGAACCAGTAATAGAAGACTGAACAGTAGAGTACGCAATTTCATGTCCGTAACAGGCCATTATTGTTGTAAGCGCGGAACAGGTTACAATATTTTCAGAGACAAAAAAGGCCGCAAAAGCGGCCTTTTTGACGAATTTTCACACCATGAACCGGTGCTTATTCTTCGCCGTCGTCCTCGACGTCTTCAACGACCGGACGATCCACCAGCTCAACATAGGCCATGGGCGCATTGTCACCGTCGCGGAACCCGCACTTGAGAATGCGGATATAGCCACCGGGACGAGCTTCGTATCTCGGACCCAGTTCGGTGAACAGCTTGCCCACCGCTTCCTTGGACCGCAGGCGATCAAAGGCGTAGCGACGGTTGGCGACGGAGTCTACCTTGGCCTTGGTAATCAGCGGCTCGGCAGTGCGACGCAGCTCTTTGGCCTTGGGCAGGGTGGTTTTGATCAGTTCATGCTCGAACAGCGACGCCGCCATGTTCGAAAACATGGCCTTGCGATGCGCGCTGGTGCGGCCGAATTTACGGCCGGATTTACGATGACGCATGGCTCTTTCCTTCCAGATTCTTTATTTACCCGAGTACCTTGTCGTCGTTCTTCAGGCTGGCCGGTGGCCAGGACTCCAGAACCATACCAAGAGACAGTCCCTTGGAAGCCAGAACGTCTTTGATTTCAGTCAGAGACTTCTTGCCCAGGTTTGGCGTCTTCAGCAGTTCGACTTCGGTACGCTGGATGAGATCACCGATGTAATAGATGTTTTCCGCTTTCAGGCAGTTCGCTGAACGCACGGTCAGTTCCAGATCGTCCACCGGACGGAGCAGAATCGGATCAATGCGATCTTCTTCCTCTTCCGGCTCTTTCTGGGCCTCGGATTCGAGGTCAACGAAAGAGGACAGCTGGTGCTGCAGGATGGTTGCGGCAAAGCGAATCGCTTCTTCCGGGTCCAGCGTGCCGTCCGACTCGATGTCGAGAATCAGCTTGTCCAGATCCGTACGTTGCTCAACCCGCGCGGCTTCCACCGCATAGGCCACGCGAACCAGCGGACTGAAGGTGGCATCCAACTGCAGTTTGCCGATAGCGCGTGTTTCTTCGTCGGCGTCCTGCCGGTTTTCAACCGGCTGATATCCACGGCCGCTGGAGACACGCAGTGTCATGTTCAGTGCGCCGTTATCGGCCAGAGTCGCAATGACATGATCCGGGTTGGCGATTTCCACGCCATGGTCCAGTTGAATGTCACCCGCGGTTACCACGCCTTTGCCCGCTTTCTTGAGCGTCAGCGTAGCGTCGTCACGATCGTGCAGCTTCACGGCAACGCCTTTCAGGTTCAACAGGATGTCCAGGACGTCCTCTTTGACACCTTCAATGGCGCTGTACTCGTGCAGCACACCGTCGATCTCAGCCTCGGTAATGGCGGCTCCCGGCAGTGATGACAGCAGTATCCGACGCAGGGCACTACCCAGCGTGTGGCCGAAACCACGCTCGAGCGGCTCCAGGATCACCTTGGCCCGAGTCGGCGACAGCTCCTGCACCTCGATGTGTCGCGGGATGAGAAAGTCGTTTATAAAACGCTGCATAAATGCCCCTACCTTAAAGCAGTCTCGATTACTTGGAGTACAATTCCACGATGAGGTTTTCGTTGATGTCCTGCGCCAGGTCGCTGCGCTCAGGCAGGTTCTTGACTACGCCTGTCAGCTTGTTGGAATCGACATCAACCCACTCAACGGGAGCTCGGGAGCCGGCAATATCCAGCGCGTTCTTGATCCGCAGCTGAGCCTTGGACTTTTCCCGGATGGAGATTTCATCTCCGGCTTTCAGCTGGTAGGAGGGCACGTTGACCGGTGAACCATTGACCAGAATAGCCTTGTGGCTGACCAGCTGCCGGGACTCGGCGCGCGTAGCACCAAACCCCATGCGATAAACGATATTGTCCAGACGGGCTTCAAGCAGCTGCAACAGGTTCTCACCGGTTGCGCCTTTGCGCCGTGCAGCTTCCTTGTAGTAGCTGCGGAACTGCTTCTCCAGCACACCGTACATACGGCGTACTTTCTGTTTTTCACGCAACTGAAGACCATAGTCCGACAGGCGGCCACGACGGGCCCCGTGAACGCCGGGTACAGCTTCCAGTTTACACTTCGTATCCAGTGCACGGACGCCGCTTTTCAGGAACAGGTCAGTACCTTCGCGACGTGCCAGCTTACAGGTTGGCCCCAAATATCTTGCCATGTTGCTGTCTCCCCCTTACACGCGGCGCTTTTTAGGCGGACGGCAGCCGTTATGTGGAATCGGCGTGACGTCAGTAATGTTGTGGATCTTGAAACCACACGCGTTAAGAGCGCGTACGGCAGATTCGCGACCGGGTCCGGGTCCTTTAACCTCAACATCGAGGTTTTTCACACCATATTCCTGGGCAGCCAGACCAGCGCGCTCGGCGGCGACCTGGGCAGCAAAAGGGGTGCTCTTACGGGAACCACGGAAACCGGAGCCACCGGAAGTCGCCCAACTCAGGGCGTTTCCTTGGCGATCCGTAATGGTCACGATGGTGTTGTTGAACGAAGCATTGATGTGGGCAACCCCATCACCAATCTGCTTCTTCACCTTTTTCCGTGACTTAGTCGTACCTGGCTTTGCCATCTTCGATTTCCTGTCAGTAATTCGGTTTAACGTTTAATGGGCTTACGAGGCCCCTTGCGAGTGCGGGCATTGGTCTTGGTCCGCTGACCACGCACAGGCAGACTGCGGCGATGACGGATGCCGCGAAAACAACCCATGTCCATCAAACGCTTGATGTTCATCTGGGTGCTGCGACGCAGGTCACCTTCCACACTGTACTTGGTGATCTCGGCGCGGATCTTGTCGAGTTCCTCTTCGCTGAGGTCCCCCATCTTGCGCGCGGGCTCTATACCTGTCGTCGAGCAGATGCTGCGAGCAGTCGTGTGACCAATACCGAAGATATAGGTCAACGAGATCACAGCATGCTTGGCGTCAGGGATATTAACGCCGGCAATACGTGCCATGTGTTTACTCCGTTTACTTTGGTTATCAGCACCGCCGGTGCTGGTGTTTCACTGATACGAAGGGCGCGAGAGAATAACGCCTGCCTGTTGAAAAAGCAAGCGTTCCTCTCACACCGGTCAGCCCTGACGCTGCTTGTGCTTCGGATCGGTACAGATCACCCGCACAGAACCATTGCGGCGAATGATCTTGCAGTTGCGGCAGATCTTTTTCACAGATGCGCGAACTTTCATCGTTTATTCTCCATTCGCTACCGTCTCAGCGACGATAGCCTTGCAAGTTAGCCTTCTTCATCAACGACGAATACTGCTGTGACATGAGGTGCGACTGGACCTGCGACATGAAGTCCATGACCACCACCACCACGATCAGTATCGACGTACCACCGAATATGAACGGTGCTCCGGCGGCCTGCACAATGCCCTGGGGAACCAGGGACACGATGGCAATGTAGCCGGAGCCAAACAGTGTCAGGCGTGACGACACACCATCGACATAGCGAGCGGTCTGCTCGCCAGGACGAATACCGGGAACAAAGGCGCCGCTGCGTTTCAGGTTCTCAGCCACATCCTTCGGATTGAAGGTGATGGCTGTATAGAAGTAGCAGAAGAAAATGACTGCCGCTGCAAACATCAGATAGTACAGCGGTTGTCCGGGGGCAATGTAGACCGTAAGGTCCTGCAGCCAGCCCAGATTGTCACTTTCCCCAAACCAGGTGCCCAGAGACGCCGGGAAAATCAGCAGACTGGAGGCAAAGATCGCCGGGATAACACCCGCCATATTGATCTTCAGCGGCAGATGACTCTGCTGCGCAGCGAACACTTTACGACCCTGCTGACGCTTGGCGTAATTGATCGTGATCTTGCGCTGACCGCGCTCCAGAAAGACGATGACGGTCACGATGGCAATGGCGAAAATCGCAATCGCCAACAGCAGCAGTATGTTCATGTCGCCCTGACGCGCAGACTCGAAAGACTGGCCCACGGCAGAAGGCAACGCCGAAACGATACCGGCAAAGATGAGCAGCGAAATACCGTTGCCGACACCTCGTTCAGTAATCTGCTCACCCAGCCACATCATGAACATGGTACCGCCCGTCAGGGTCACCATGCCGACAAAGTAGAAGTTCCAGGGCACATTGCCCGCTGCGTCGGTGAAGGCGATGCCCTGACCCGCCAGGCCAACCGTAATGGCCATTGACTGAACAATGGCCAGGATCAGTGTGCCGTAGCGTGTCAACTGGGTCATCTTGCGACGCCCGGCTTCGCCTTCTTTCTTCAGCTGCTCGATATAGGGGCTGACCACAGTGAGCAGCTGCATGATGATCGCTGCCGAGATGTACGGCATGATCCCCAATGCAAAAATACTCATGCGCTCCAGCGCACCACCCGAGAACATGTTGAACATGCCCAGTATGGTGTCGCGCTGCCCGTCGAACATGGCGGCCAGACTGTCCGGATTGATGCCAGGTACCGGTATATGCGCACCTATGCGATATACCAGAATGGCCAGCAACACGAACAACAGACGGCCACCAAGCTCGCCGCCCATTTTCTGTCCACCGGATGGCATTGCACCTTGTCTAGTCACATCAAGCCTCTACTTTTCCACCAGCTGCCTCAATGGCTTTCCTGGCGCCTTCGGTCACGGCCAGGCCCTTGACGGTAACGGCTTTGCTCAATTCACCGGAATTGATCACCTTCACGTACTTGATGCGACCATTGATCACATCAGCAGCCTGCAGTGCAGCCAGGTCGACCGTATCACCTTCGACACGTGCCAGCTCATGCAACCGCACTTCGGCGGTGACACGGGCCTTGCGTGAACTGAAACCGAACTTGGGCAGGCGACGCTGCAGCGGCATCTGTCCACCCTCGAAACCGGGCTTCACAGTACCACCAGAGCGTGACTTCTGACCCTTGTGGCCGCGGCCGCCGGTCTTGCCCAGACCGCTGCCGATGCCGCGTCCGACGCGTTTGCCGACCGATTTGGCACCGTCAGCAGGACTCAGATCATTCAGATGCATGATTACTCCCCTACTACACGTACCATGTAGCTGACTTTATTGATCATACCGCGTACAGCTGGAGAATCTTCCAGCTCACGGACCTGGCCGATCTTGCGCAGACCCAGACCCTGAACACACAATTTGTGCTTGGGCTGAGTAGCGATCGGGCTGCGGAACAGCTCTACCTGAATTGTCTTCTTGGCCATGACTTACCCCAGAATATCCTCTACTGACTTGCCACGCTTGGCCGCCACATCATCGGGCGAGCGCATATTGCTCAGACCCTTGATGGTAGCCCTGACGACATTCACCGGGTTGGTGGAGCCGTAGCATTTGGCCAGTACGTTATGTACACCGGCGATCTCCAGGACCGCACGCATGGCACCACCGGCAATGATACCGGTACCTTCGGAGGCCGGCTGCATGTAGACCTTGGAGGCACCATGACGGGCCTTGACCGGGTACTGCAGTGTATGCCCATCCAGATCTACCTGAACCATGTTGCGACGTGCCTGGTCCATTGCCTTCTGAATCGCGGCCGGCACTTCACGGGCCTTGCCGCGACCGAAACCGACCTTGCCATTACCGTCACCGACGACAGTCAATGCAGTGAAACCGAAGATCCGACCACCCTTGACCACCTTGGCCACGCGGTTGACCTGAACCAGTTTTTCCTGCAGTTCGCCGGCCTGCTGTTGTTCAACGTTAGCCATATTCACCTCTAGAACTGTAATCCGCCAGACCGGGCGGCATCAGCAAGCGCCTTGACCCGACCGTGATATCTGAACCCGGACCGATCGAAAGCCACGCTTTCGATACCGGCTTTCTTTGCCCGCTCGGCAATCAGCTCGCCCACCTTGCCGGCGGCCTCTACATTGCCGGTCGGACCCTGACGCAGCTCCTTGTCTACCGTGGACGCACTGGCCAGGATCTGGCTGCCGTCCGGTGAGATCACCTGAGCGTAAATATGGCGCGGTGTGCGGTGAACGCACAACCGATGAGTGCCCGACTCGCGAATCTTCGCGCGATTCTTACGAGCCCGGCGGATACGAGATGCTTTCTTCGCGTTCATAACCTATGCCCTACCCTTTACTTCTTCTTGGTTTCCTTGCGACGGATATATTCGTCGGCATAACGTACACCTTTGCCTTTGTAAGGCTCTGGGGCACGGAACGCGCGAATCTCTGCCGCAACCTGACCAACCCGTTGCTTGTCTGCACCACTGACCACGATTTCTGTATTGCTCGGTGTTTCCACCGTAATACCATCGGGCAGGGCATAATCGATCGGGTGTGAAAAGCCCAGGGTGAGGTTCAGTGACTTGCCGCTGGCCTTGGCGCGATAACCCACACCATTCAGCTGCAGTCGCTTCGAGAAACCTTCTGTCACACCCACAACCATGTTATTGATCAGTGCACGCATGGTGCCTGACATGGCGCGAGCCTGCTTGGAGCCATCATTCGGAATCACGGTAACCACACTGTCTTCCTGTTTCAGGCTGACAGCAGAGTGAAGGTCCAGAGACAGCTCGCCCTTGGAGCCTTTTACCGTGACCGAGTTCCCGTTGATCTTCAGATCCACACCACTGGGGACCTGTACGGGCTTATTGCCTATACGAGACATATGTCACCTCCCTTAGAATACTTCGCAGATGATCTCACCGCCGATGCCAGCCTTGCGGGCTGCTCGGTCGGTCATCACACCGCGGGAAGTGGACACGATTGACACGCCAAGTCCACCAGAGACCTTGCGCAGCTTGTCGGAAGCGCTGTAACGACGCAGTCCCGGACGGCTGACGCGCTTGATACTTTCAATAACGGGCTTGCCCTGAAAGTACTTCAACGTCAGTGTCAGTTCCGGCTTGGCGCTTTCAGACACTTCTGCGGCGTCAATGTAGCCTTCCTCGATCAGGACGTCGGCTACCGCCTTCTTCAGCTTGGAAGCCGGCATGGTGACCGTCTTCTTGCCTGCCTGCTGACCATTTCGGACACGGGTAAACATGTCGGCCAGCGTATCTTGCATACTCATTTGCAGTTTTCCTCACATGTACAGCCAGGCTTAAAGGCCTTCTCTTTCGAGACAGGCGTTTCAGCCCGGCTTATCAACGTGCAGTAAGATTACCAGCTGCCTTTACGGACGCCGGGTACATTACCACGCATAACCTCTTTGCGCAGTGTATTGCGCGCGAGGCCGAACTTACGGTAAACCCCGTGTGGGCGGCCGGTAATCTGGCAGCGACGCTGCTGACGTACCGGGCTCGCATCACGAGGCAGTTTCTGCAAGGCAACCTGGGCTTCCCAGCGCTCTTCGTCAGAGCTCTCGGGACTGCTGATGATTGCCTTCAGGCGGGCACGCTTCTCGGCATACTTCGCAACCAGCTTGGCGCGCTTTGCCTCACGTGCTTTCATGCTCTCTTTAGCCATTCTCCAGTCTCCCGATCAGTTGCGGAATGGGAAGGACAGAGCTTTCAGCAAAGCACGGCCTTCTTCATTGGTACGGGCGGTCGTGGTGATGGTGATATCCATACCACGCAGCTTGTCGACCTTGTCGTATTCAATCTCCGGGAAGATGATCTGCTCACGCACACCCATGCTGTAGTT
>NZ_JAIUMC010000100.1 GCF_022565775.1 Natronospirillum sp. | reverse complement strand
GCCTTGCTGGGCCCCAGCGGCTGCGGCAAGACCACCACCCTGCGCATGATTGCCGGGTTCGAAACGCCGGATCAGGGCGATATCGAGCTGCGCGGACGCAGCGTGCTGGACCTGCCCGCCCGGGATCGCCATATCGGTGTTGTCTTCCAGGACTATGCCTTGTTCCCCCATCTGAACCTGCTGCGCAATGTCATGTTTGGCATGCACCAGGTGGAGCGCCAGCAGCGGGCAGAGCGCGCCCTCGAGTGGCTTGAACTCGTCGGCCTGCGCAGCTTCGCTGAACGCATGCCGGATGAGCTGTCCGGTGGCCAGCAGCAGCGCGCCGCTTTGGCGCGCACTCTGGCCGCGGAGCCAACACTGGTGCTGCTGGACGAACCCTTTTCCAACCTTGATGCGGCACTGCGTGAAAGCACCCGGATCGAAGTGCGCCAACTGCTCAAAAAGGCTGGAACCACGGCCATTCTGGTGACGCATGATCAGGCAGAAGCCCTGTCCTTTGCAGACCGAATCAGCGTCATGCAGGAAGGCAGCCTTTGCCAGACCGGTACACCCGAAGCCGTCTATCACACCCCGCGCACCGCCTTTGTGGCCGAGTTTCTGGGGCATACCAATCTGCTGGTGTGTCAGGCGGACGGCAATCGAGGAGCAACCGAGCTGGGCACCCTTGAACTCGACATGGAAGGGAGCGGCGAGGTAATGATATCGCTGCGTCCGGAACATCTCTCACTGAGTGCCAGCTCCCCAGAGCAGGCCAACTGCGAAGTCGTCAGTCGAGAGTTCCGAGGTCATGACAATTTCTATCGGGTGCGTGCCGGTGCCATCGAGTACAAGGTACTGGCCCCCTATGATGTCGTGCTGGAAGCGGGCGCGCCTGCCCTGCTGAAACCGCAGCAGCCAGGTGTCATACTGCACGACTGATGCTCAAGTACCCCACGTTCATTCGGGACAATGCCACGCTGCCGGGCGTCGCCATAGACGCCGACGTGCGCCTGGAATCAATGATCTGGGGTGGTGCCCTGTTTCTTCTGGTGGCTATAGTGCTGGGCCAGTTTGCTTTTCGAGCCCAACACAACCTGCCGCAACGCGGAGGCACTTAAAACAGTGAGCCATAATCCCGTTCGAGTTGCTCGAACGACAACTGCCCGATAAAGCGACCGAATGACAGCCAGGTGGCCAATCCGCGCAGATCGCGAAAATGCGGCGGTATAAACCTGGGCGGCGTAATCACCCCCTGGTCATGCAATTCGGTAATCAGCCGAAAATCATCAATCGACAACTTGCCCACCAGCAGCAACGGCAGCCGTTCGATGCGCCCCAATTGTATGGCGACGCGGATCAGGTTGTAGGTCAGCACAAAGCCTTTCACATACGCCAGATCCTTGGTGAACGGCAGGCCATCCGGCGTACTGCCGCGAAACACGCGCTGGGCCAGGGTATAGGCCGTTTCTGCAGTGACCCCCTGATCCACATAATGGCGGTAGATGTCGATAAAGGTGGCGCCATCCGAGGCCATGGCGGTGGCCTGTACCCGGTTCACCAGTTTGGCCAGTCGCCGCGGGGTCGATTTCAGGGTAATGATTTCGGTCAGCACGGCCAGACCCTCCTGGGTTACGGTTGCACTGGGGGTCCCCTTGCTCAGGCAGGTCAGCCAGGGCTGGGCGAGCCCGTTCTGGGTGGTTCCGACATGAATCCAGGCCTCGTGCACTTCGAGGATATCAAGCTCGCGCTGGGAAAACCGGACATCCTGATTGAGCTTGATGCTGTCACTGCCTGCCGCCGCATCGCTGACAATGCCGTCGGACAGCATGATGTTGACCGGCACCTCCGGCATGCTGGCATCCACCTGAGCCTGCAGGCGGCGCATGGCCTCTTCTGCCGGAATATCCTTGGGCTCTTCGGGCAACTGATCGCTGCCGAGCAGGCCATTCAACGGCTGCTGCAGCATATCGGCCAGCTCTGCCAACGTCGGCTCACCGGCATGAAAGGCATCGTGCGAGTCGCCAAACAATTCGACCGACAGTTCATGAAATTCGCGCGTGCCGCGGGATTCCAGCATGCGGATCACATCCCGATATTCGCGGCACATGCGGCTCATCAGTTGCGTCATCGGGTTGAGCTGACCCAGCTTGCGTACCGCATCGCGCTGCAGGTCGGAAAAAGCCTGGCGCAACTCTGCCGGCTCGAACCCCAGCGGCCGGCCGGCGTAGTACTCACGATCCACGGCCGGGGCCCGCTTGCCTTTGTGGCGCAGAAACTCTTCGCGCACGCTGCGATCCCAGTTGACCGCATCCAGAATGCGAATGGGCGCCTGCAGTGCGACCAGGCGATCTGACAGTTCCCGCGCATGGTGGAGAATAGGGTCAGTGGGCATTGCGGCCATCCTGAGCATCTGTTGAAAGTAAGGTCAGATGGTACACTAACCCTTGCGGAAATTGCCGAGTCAAAAGGTCCGATTTTCAAAATGCTGTCAGACGATCAACTGCTGCGCTATTCACGCCATATCTTCCTGCCCGATATCGATATCCGGGGTCAGCAGGCGCTGGCGGATGCCCGGGTTCTGGTGCTCGGTGCCGGGGGTCTGGGCAGCCCTGTGTTGCTGTATCTGGCGGCCGCCGGCGTTGGGCACCTGGTGATCAGCGACCCGGACGTAGTTGAACTGTCGAACCTGCAGCGCCAGATCGTCCATGACAGTGAAGGTCTGAACCAGAGCAAGGTTGAATCGGCGCGCCATCGCCTGCTGGCCATGAATCCTGAAATACAGGTAACCGCTCTGCCCCGCGCACTGGACGACCAGGAACTGCTGCGCCAGGTGCAGGCCGCTGACGTGGTGGTGGTGGGTACCGACAATTTCGCCAGTCGCCACGCCGCCAATCGCGCCTGCCTGCAGGCCCGCATACCACTGTTATCCGCCGCCGCCATCGCCTGGGAAGGTCAGATCAGTACTTTTGACAGCCGCCGGGAAGACTCCCCCTGCTTTGCCTGCCTGTATCCGGACAGTGATGATCAGGCACTCAATTGCGCCGAGGCAGGCGTGGTATCACCGCTGGTCGGTGTGCTGGGCAGCTATCAGGCGCTGGAAGTGATCAAGCTGATCACCGGTGCCGGAGAGCCGCTGGTGGGTCGCTTGCAGTTGTTTGATGGCAAGAGCGGGGAATGGCAGACCCTGCGTCTGAAGCGCAATCCGCAGTGTGCGGTTTGTTCGAAGTTGTAGGCGCCAGCCTTGGCCGCGCTTTGGGCCGCAGGCCCCTTGCAAAATCGGCCAGGGGGCTGGCCTCCTACGGAACACAGGCACCATAACACCGTGGGATCGCCGGTCCGACGCCTCGGCCCCGTTGCGCGATGGGGCCGCAGGCCCCTTGTGTTACTTGCTGGTATGCCGGAAGGCACCATCCCAATTGTCGCTCAGTGTCTGTGTGCGCAGTTCGGCAATACGGCCCAGATAAACGGTATACAGCTTGGCGCGCTGCGGAGTGGCACTCTGCAGCAGCGCGGCAAAGGCATCAGAGGCTTCCTGCCATTTCCGCTGCCGGTGCAGTTCCCAGGCCTGTTCATAGGCTTCAATTTCCGCGAGCAGTTCCGGGGTGGCCTCAGTGTCACGGCACACCGGCTCATAGGTCCGCACCGGTTCGGTTTTGCCCTTGACGATGATCAGGTCGATAAAGCGAAACACATACCCCGTGCATTGATTGCGCGTGTGCTCGCTGATCAGGATGTCGACACCATAGTATTTGGTCAGCCCTTCGAGTCGGGCCCCCAGATTGACCGCATCGCCAAGCACTGTATAAGCCTTCCGGTACTCCGAGCCCATGTCGCCCACATTCATGAAGCCGGTATTGAGCCCTATGCCCACCATGATCTCGGGCAGTCCGTCCGCCTTGAACTCGGGCTTGAGCGCATTGACCATGTTTATCTGATCGACCGCTGCATCCAGCGCATCCTGCGCATGGTTCGGGTTGTCCAGCGGCGCGCCCCAGAAGGCCATGACCATATCACCCACATACTTGTCGATGGTGCCCCGACGCTCAAAAATGATGCGGGTAATTGGCGTAAAATAGCGATTCAGCAGATCTTTCAGTTCCGTCGCCGACAACTGCTCGGAAATGGTCGTAAAGCTGCGGATATCGGAAAACAGGACGGTCAGTTCCTTGTTGTCGCCCTGGAAGCCAAAGTCGTCATCCTCGGCTTCCAGCATCCGGTCGATGTGCTCTGCCGGCACGTACTGGCCGAACATCGAATGCACTTCCCGGCGGGTTGCACGCTCACGCAGGAACCCTTCGAGCATGGTAAAGGTGCCAAGCACCAGGATGAGAAACAATACGGCAGCCACCGGCACATCAGCCCAGTGCTGCACCCAGGCCCAGTAGTTCAGCCCCACCACCACTGCCGCACAACCCAGCGTGGTTGCCAGCAACGGCATGGGGCCGAACCGTCGGAACCAGAAGCTGAACAGCAGGCCCAGCGCCAGCATCAGCAAAGCAGTGAACAGGTGGGTATTGTGCAGTTGATGGCCAATCTCGCCGGTGATCAGGCCGTTGATGATATTGGCATGCACCTCCACCCCGGGGTAGGCACTCTGCAGGGGCGTTGCCCGCAAATCGAACAGGCCGATGGATGAGGTGCCCACCAGCACAATAGATCCCATCAGCAGATCCTGTTCTTCCTCGGTCAGGCGCCCTTCGATCACGTCCGTGGCGGAGATATAGGGGAAGGCCCCCTGGGGCCCGGCATAGGGCACCATGACCCGGCTGAAGGCATCGGTATTTATGCGGTTGGGCCCACCCTCGGAGGCTACATCGACCGAGCGAAAAATACGTCTCGACCCATCCGGAATAATGCGGAAACTGACTTCATCGGGTCCATACAGGAAGTAGTTGTAGACCGCAGCCAGCGCCAGGCTGGGGTAAAGGTTGCCATCCAGTTCCTGCAGCAGAGGCACACTGCGAATCACACCATCCAGATCGGGCCATGAGTTGATCAGCCCGGCTGAATCTGCGGCTTCCTGCAGGGCGGCAAGGTTGCCCACATAGCCCTGCCCGCCAATGGTCACCAATGGGCTCTGCAGTTCTCTTGGCACATCAGGATCAAAAACCGGTGCCAAAGGTTCCGGCAGCGCACCCTCCCGCACCCGGTCATCCGGATACAGAGTAAAACCGAGGATGGCACCCGCATCACGCAAAGAGTCGGCAAACATCTGGTCGAAGTCCACTTCATCCTGCAGGGCAGCCACCAGCCCGGCAATAGAGTCATCATCCAGAATGTCCGCCATTTCCAGCGCCATATTGCGCTCCGGCTCCGAGAACACGACATCGTAGGTAATGGTATAGACTCCGGCATCGAGCAGACGGTCATTCATCTGTGCGACGACCGAGCGCGACCAGGGCCACCGACCCTGTTCGGCGAGACTCGGCTCATCGATGTCGATAATGACAATGGATGGCTCCGCCGTTACCTCAGGCAATGGCAGGAGGCGCAAGCGGGTGTCGTAATACAGATAGTCGAGGCGTTCCAGTACATTGGAGTCATACACCGGAGAATCACGTCGAATCTCCTCCCCCACCAGCACCAGTGTGAACGCCAACAGCAGCAGCGCCATCCAGTAATGACGGGCAATATTGAGCGCTCTGCGGGTCCACTTTCTGAGGCGACTGCGCGGTTCCACGCTGCGTTACTCCATGCCGTTTTTTTCGGGGAACGCAGCCGAGTACAGCAGAACTTGCGTCGGATGCCAAGCAGCCTGTGCTAAACTGGCGCGAAAACAGAGAGGAGACTGCAGATGGCAGTGAAAAGCGTGGCCCTGGTGGCCCACGACAACAAGAAAAAGGAACTGGTGGACTGGGTCTCGCGCAACAAAACCCGTTTCGCTCAATTGAAGCTGTTTGCTACCGGCACCACCGGCAAATTGCTGGCCGAGCGACTGGGGCGCGATGACGTGGTCAGACTGCTCAGCGGGCCGCTGGGCGGTGACCAGCAGATTGGTGCCAAGATCGCCGAAGGCGAAATCGACGTACTGGTGTTTTTCTGGGACCCACTGGAACCCCAGCCCCATGATCCGGACATCAAGGCGCTGCTGCGCATTGCGGCCCTGTGGAATATCCCGGTGGCCTGCAACAGTGCAACGGCGGAGTTCATCCTGACGTCAGCCTACATGACCGACGATCAGCACCAGATCGCCAAGCCGGATTTCTCCTATTACACCACCCGCACAACGCCCCAGTAGCCGGTGTCAGAGACGAAAACAGGACGCCGGATCAAACTGCACCAGGTCCGGCACAATCAGGTCGGCCTCGCGGAGTAAAGTGGCACTGCCCACACCGACGGCAAACATGCCGGCTGACTTGATGGAGGTCACACCAGCTTCCGCGTCTTCAAATCCCACGCAATTGACCGGCGCCACTTTCAAACCCTGAGCTGCGGTCAGAAAGATTTCCGGATGGGGCTTCGGGTAGGTGATGTAGTTGGCGTCCGCTATATAGTCGAACAGATCCATCAACTGCAGTGCCTCCAGCACGGCAACGGCGTTGCGACTGGCCGACGCCAGAGCCCTGCCAATACCGGCCTGCTGCAACTGCTCCAACAGCTCACGTGCCCCGGGCAGTACATCATCCGATGTGAGACTGGTGATCAGTTCGATGTAGCGCTCGTTCTTGCGTGCCGCCAGAGCCTCCTTCTCAGCCGTTGAATAGGCACGCGCGGCATATTCAAGCACTATGTTGAGCGAGGTCATGCGATCCACGCCCTTGACCCGGTCATCGACCACCTTGGGTATGTCGAAGCCCTCGTCGGCCGCTATGCTTTTCCACGACAGATAGTGGAAGCGCGCCGTGTCGGCGATAACGCCATCGAGATCAAAAATCGCTGCTGTGTAATTCCGCATGCTCATGCCGTGTGCACTCCTGCTGTGAATTCAGGCGACGAGAGGCCGCGTGAACGGGGTCTGCCCCGACAGTTCCAGTCTTTCGTTGTCATGATAAATGATGAGATCACCACCCTCCGGCAATCGGTAGACCACCTGGTCGCTCTCTCCGACCTGCAGTTCCAGCAGGCAGCCCCGATGACGCAGCCGAAAGCGGTAGCCACTCATGCCGGCACCCTGGCGCGGACGAAAGCGCAGCAAGCCGTCCCCGGTGGGTCGCATGCCGGCAAACCCCTGCACCATGCAGAGCCAGGTCCCACCCATACAGGCGGTATGCACCCCATGCTCTGTATTGCCATGATGATTGTCCAGGTCCATTCGGGCCACCTCGGAAAAATAGGCGGCAGCCTTGTCGTCATAGCCCAGCTCGGCGGCCAGGATACTGTGAATGCAGGCCGATAACGTGGAGTCGTGTGTGGTGACCGCCTCATAGTAGGCAAAGTTGCGCCGTTTTTCCTCTTCGCTGAAGCGGTCGCCGAGCAGCAGCATGGCCAGCACCAGGTCGGCCTGTTTGCACACCTGATGGCGATAGATCACCAGCGGATGGTAATGCAGCAGCAGCGGGTAGTGATCAGCCGGAGTGTTGGCGAAATCCCACGGTTGCTTGTGCAGAAAGCTGTCATCCTGCAGGTGCAGCCCGCTGTCGGCATCCCGAGGCAGATACATCTGCCGCGCGGCGCGCACCCAGTCGGAAATCTCCTCATCGGTGATGGCAAGTTGCGACAGTAGCCTGTCTGCATCCTCCGGGTAGTCACGACGCAGCCATTCGGTCAGCTCTACCGCATGTTCGAGGTGGGCCTGGGCCATCAGGTTGGTGAAATAGTTGTTGTTGACGATGGCGGTGTATTCATCCGGGCCAGTCACCCCATTGATCACAAACCGGTTGTCGTGGTTCGGAGCAAAGTAACCCAGGCACAGCCACATGCGAGCGCTCTCCAGCACCAGCTCGGCGCCTGCCTGACGCATGAAATCATCATCGCCCGTTACTGCATGATACTGTCGTACCGCATGGGCGATATCCGCATTGAT
The DNA here is from genome assembly GCF_022565775.1 of Natronospirillum sp. Classification (GTDB taxonomy): domain Bacteria; phylum Pseudomonadota; class Gammaproteobacteria; order Pseudomonadales; family Natronospirillaceae; genus Natronospirillum. Next base: position 3,501 of record NZ_JAIUMC010000100.1, on the reverse strand, counting down.
ATGATACTGGGCGGTGCCGGCCGGATAATAGGCCGAACTTTCACTGCCACCAATGGTGCGCCAGGGAAAAAGACACCCTCGCTCGATGTTCATCTCCCGGGCACGTTCCCGAGCGGCGTCAAGAATCGAGTATCGATACATCAACAGGTTGCGGGCCAGTTCGGGGCGGGTATAGAGAAAGAACGGCAGGATGTAGATTTCGGTATCCCAGAAGTAGTGGCCATCATAGCCATGTCCGGTCAGCCCTTTGGCGGCTATGTTGTTGAACCCGTCACGACCGACAGACTGATACAGATGAAACAGGTTGAAGCGCAGCCCCTGCTGCAGGGATGGATTGCCGTCAATGTCGATATCGGCATCGCGCCAGAACGCCGCCAACTCAGCACGCTGAGCCGCCAGACAAGCCTCGAAATCGAGCCCGGACAGCGTGTCCAAACGCTGCTGCAGCGACTGCCAGTTGGCTTCGAGTTCAGACTCGGGCTCGTCACCCGCTGGCCGATACGCCGCATAGGCCACATGGCGAGTCAGCTTGAGCGCTTCTCCGGGTTGCAGCAAGGCACTCGCCCGCAGGGCCGCCCGGTGCGGCTCGGCGACCCAGTCCTTGTCCACGCTGGCCACCGACTCGAACCGGTGTGAAGCCTGTGTCAGTATCCGGAACCCGGAACTGCGCAACTGCACGGCCAGCCCCTGAGTCCGCATATCGGCGACGGCGCGCAATGACTCAAGGTCTTCCGGATTGACCGCTGACCCGACACGCGGGTCATCACTGGTTTGCGCCAACCCGGGCAGGCCGATGAGCTCCGGGGTCATGACCACGGATACGGGCGTATCCAGCGCAGTGATTTCATACTCCAGCAGGGCGAGATCCCGCTCGGCCAGTGACACCAGGCGTCGACTTCTGATGCGCAGGCGCTGTCCCTCAGGAGACTGCCACACCAGGCTGCGTTCCACCATGCCCGTCTGCAGATCAAGGAACCGGTGGTAGTCAGTCACTGAGCCGACAGAGATATCCAGCGGCTTGTTGTTGATCTGCACCTGCAAGGCAAACGGGTCAGGAGCAGAGGCTATGCGCTCGTTGTTGCGCGCATAGCCATAAGCACTTTCTCCGTACTGAATTGGCTCGGAGAAGTAGATGCCATTCAGGTAACACCCGCGTTCCGCTTCCTGGCCGGACAGACCCTCCTCGAAAGTACCCCGAACCCCCAGAAAGCCGTTACCCTGAGCGAACAGGGTAGCGTGCAATGCATAGCGTTCCGGATCCGGGGTGGATTCAATAATACCCCATTCGTTGATTTCCGAAGCTGAAGTTTGGTTGCTGCTCTGATGTTTCATGGAAAGCACTGCCTGTACCTGATACTGCACTGTCGGAGGCCAACGTCCCCGTTAACCACAGCTATACTCAAGGCGCCACACTTTACCCAATAGCTGACGAGCCCGCAATCGATTGCACCATCAAGGCAATTGTGGATAATCTGCAAGCTGTGAAACATCATCGAGGATGCCAGAATCAAAGGAGTATGCGCGCAGGATGACCAGTAAAACCGGCGCCAGTGTTTCCATGGCCGATATTGCCCGCCTGGCCGGCGTGTCTGAATCCACCGTGTCCCGGGCACTCAACAACAACCCGGCCATCAACGTGGACACACGCGAGCGAATCCACCAGATCGCGCACAAGCTGAACTATCGGATGAATATGGGTGCACGCAATCTGCGCTTGCGCCGTACTCATACTGTCGCAGTCGTGATCAACACGGAGATCCAGACCGGCCAGTCCTTCACCGATCCCTTCATGATGGACATGGTCAGCATGATCGCCGATGAGTTGAACCGCAGCGGCTACAGCCTGCTGTTCGCCAGCACCTCATTGAACCGCAAGGACTGGCACACCCATTTGATTGCCTCGCGGCGGGCCGATGGCATCATCATCATTGGCGCCGGCAAGTACGATCTGCCCATCAAGAACCTCTATGCCTCCGGAGACCCCCTGGTGGTCTGGGGCTCGACCCGCGACAAGGCCCCCTACTGTGTGGTCGGCAGCGACAATGTCCAGGGCGGGCGCCTGGCGACAGAATATCTGCTCAAGCAGGGCCGAACCCGGATTGCCTTTCTCGGCGATACCCGGCATCCGGAAGTACGCGATCGTCACCAGGGCTATACCGATGCGCTGACCGAGGCCGGACTGGCTCCGGTGAATGAAAAGCTGTTGCTGAAAAGTTTTCGCTATGACTCGGCTCAGGAGCGCCTGGAAACCACATTGCGCCAGATCGAAAGCCTGCCCTTCGATGGCCTTGTGGCGGCCAGTGACATGGTGGCCATGGGGTCTATCAAGGCGTTGCAGAACTGTGGCTACCGGGTACCGGACGATGTGTCAGTGGTGGGCTACGATGATATCCCGATGGCCAATGTGTTCACCCCTGCCCTGACCACCGTGCGTCAGGACATCGAACGCGGGGCCAAACTGCTGGTGAAGAAGATACTGACCCAGATCAAAGAGCAGAAAGCCAACTCCACAACCCTGCCCGTCAGGTTGGTACGCCGCGAGTCCTGACCCGCGTCAAGTCAATCGACTAGAAGGACTCTTCCAGCAGCGGCGGCATGGGGCAGTCCAGAATCTCGCCGACGGCTCGGAACACCTCGGCCTCCGCCGGTCGCACCGTGCCACTGTGCTCAATCGTGCGTGCCATGGCCTTGAGCAGCGCCGGCTTCTGCAAGGGCTTCAGCCGCCGCAGCTTGCCCATGGCCCGATTCAGCGTGGCAATACCACACTGCTCCGCAGACAGGCGCGCCAGGGCAAAGGGCAATTCCTTCTCTGCCGTTTTCAGGGCAGAGCGTACGTCACGCTCGTTGTCCTGCCCCGCCTGAGCCAGCACATTGAGCAACACAGCGCACTCTTTGCGGCAATCTTTCAGGGTGAGCGTACTGACACCGGGTGACTGTTCACGCAAGTTGTGCTGCAGAATCTGGAACAGAGCCCATTCAAAGAGGCTGACCTTGCCATCGGCCTTGATCAGCAGACCCAGACACCTGCGGAAGATCTCCACCTGTTTGCCGGACAGGGTTTTCAGGGCCGGTATCGCCAGCTCTACCAGGGGCAGGCGCAACCGGTCGTCAAGCAGCAAAACCGTACTGGCCAGACGCATCAGCTCCCGATACACATCCGGCAGTGCTTCCTTTTCCAGAGCTTCCAGTTGCTGCGTGCGTATGTCAGTGTCCTGACTGAGCAACAGCGCATACATCAGGGCACGCGCTGCATAGGGCTGATGAGCAGCCTCCTGCAACTCATCGGGCAGCGCTTGCAATGTGCGCCGGGCATACGCCAGATGGTCGCTGCCAGGCTGACCGATGGAGGCAATCGCATGGCGGGCAGAGGCACCGGTCAGCGCGATAGCACCCAGTGCTGTGGCGGCGCGGTCAGGTGAACCGCCGGCAGCCTTGGCCTCTTTTGCTGCCTGCGCCTCCTTCGCACTGGCGCCGGCTGCCGGCCAGGTGACCCGGAACCGG
>NZ_JAIUMC010000099.1 GCF_022565775.1 Natronospirillum sp. | reverse complement strand
CCCGACGGGGGCAAGCAACAGCCGGAAACAAGGCACCACTGTTCGCGGGTTGCTGGCCCGGTTTGGCTACCCCACAAAGCGTGGCGCCATCAAAAACAGGCATCCGCAATCAGTCTCCGACTTTGCGCGCCAGTTCCACCATTCGGTTGACGTAACCCCACTCATTGTCATACCAGGTATAGAGTTTCACCTGGGTTTCGTTGACCACCATGGTCGACAGGGCATCGACAATACCGGAGCGTGGATCAGTGCGATAATCAATGCTGACCAGCGGTCGCTCTTCGTAGCCCAGCACGCCCTTCAGTTCGCCTTCGGCGGCTGCCTTCAGCAGCGCATTGACCGCCTCGGCGGTGGTTGGCTTTTCAACCTCGAACACACTGTCGGTCAGCGACGCATTGGTCAGTGGCACGCGCACGGCATGGCCATTCAGGCGGCCTTTCAGTTCGGGGAAGATTTCGGTAATCGCAGTCGCCGAGCCGGTCGTCGTCGGAATCAGGCTGGACCCGCAGGAGCGCGCCCGGCGCAGATCCTTGTGCGGTGCATCGATAATGGTCTGCGTATTGGTGATGTCGTGGATGGTGGTCATGCTGCCGTGCCGAATGCCCAGGTGCTCGTGTATCACTTTAACGACCGGCGCCAGACAGTTGGTGGTGCATGAGGCGGCGGTCACAATGCGATGCTGCGCGGGGTCGTACAGATGATCGTTCACCCCCATCACCACATTGAGCACACCCGGCTCCTTGACCGGCGCACTGACCACGACGCGTTTGACGCCCTGATCCAGATAGGCCTGCAGCGCTGCTGTGGTCTTGTTCACGCCGGAGCATTCCAGCACCAGGTCACAGCCCGACCAGTCGGTATCCGCGATGGCCTTGTTGCGGCTCACCGTCAGTGAGTGGTCACCCACCCGAATATGCTCTCCGTCCGCTGACGCTTCATGCTGCCAGCGCCCGTGCACCGAATCGAAGTTCAGCAGATGCGCCAACGTCGCCGCGTCACCGGCCGGGTCGTTGATCTGTACAAACTCGATGTTCGGCCAGCCCCAAGCCGCCCGCAGCGCCAGACGCCCCATGCGGCCGAAGCCGTTGATGCCGATTTTCAGGCTCATCAAAATTTCCTCTCGTGAAAATTGTAAACAGTAGACGGTCGACAGTAGACAGCGAAATCCATGACAGATGGCAGGAAGGCGCTGAGGTAAAAGGCTTCTTTTCGATCCCCTGAATTGGCGTCAGGACCCCACTGTCGACCGTCAACTGTCTACTGTCTACTAATCCGCGATTGTCTTCTGTCGACTACAACTCACCCCACACCCGAGTCTCTTGGTTTTTCAACCGCGTCCTCCAGCCTGGCGGTTGGAAACCAATGCCGTGTTCTATTGGCGATGGCGACCAGGGTCAGCATGACCGGCACTTCGACCAGCACGCCCACGACGGTCGCCAGCGCGGCGCCAGAGGTGAGTCCGAACAGTGAAATGGCAACAGCCACGGCCAGTTCGAAGAAATTGGAAGTACCGATCAGGCCTGCCGGTGCGGCTATGTCATGCGGCAGTTTCATGGCCTTGGCGCTGCCATAGGCGATAAAGAAGATACCGTAACTCTGGATCAGCAACGGAATGGCGATCAGTACAATGGCCAGCGGGTTGCGCAGCATGGTTTCGGCCTGAAAGCCGAACAGGAGCGTGACCGTTGCCAGAAGCCCCAGTATGGAAACGGGCTTGAGCCGGGCGACAAAGTCGGACACTGCAGGCTCACCGCCGCGACCCATCAACCAGCGCCGGGTCAGCATGCCTGCGAGCAGAGGTGCCACCACATAAAGCGCCACCGACAGCAGCAGCGTATCCCAGGGTACCGTCAGGTCGGTCAGCCCCAGCAGCAGGGCAGCCAGGGGCGCAAAGGCGAAGATCATGATGATGTCGTTGACCGATACCTGCACCAGTGTGTAGCTGGCATTGCCCCGGGTCAGTTGACTCCAGACAAATACCATGGCTGTGCAGGGCGCCACACCCAGCAGGATCATGCCGGCAATGTATTCGCTGGCGGTCTGCGGGTCGACCAGATCGGCAAAGATGACACGGAAAAACACCCAACCCAGTGCCGCCATGGTGAAAGGTTTGATCAGCCAGTTGACCACCAGGGTCAGAATAAGCCCCTGCGGCTGCCGCCCCACTTCCTTGATGGAAGCGAAGTTCACCTGAATCATCATCGGGTAGATCATCATCCAGATGAAGACGGCGATGACTCCGTTGACGTGCGCAAACTCGAACGCGGCCACCGCCTCGAACAAGGACGGAAAGACCAGGCTAAGCAGTGTGCCGGCGACAATGCCGAGGGCTACCCAGATCGACAGAAAGCGTTCAAAAATACCCAAAACTCGACTCCGAAAGATTATGCATTGGTGATATTAACAACAGCGTTCCGGCCGGTTCTGCATGACTTCAAGGCGCTGGATGGCTGGCTCGATCATGCGGGCCTGGCCAGCAGCCGTCGCCGCCAGCACGCGGCCCATCCAACCGGGCAAACTGTCCGGCAGCCGATAGAATACCCACTGCCCCTGCCGACGATCTTCCACCAGTCCGCACTGTCGCAACTGAGCCAGATGGCGCGAAATCTTGGGCTGGCTGAGCTGTAGGGCTTCCGTCAACTCACAGACGCAGAGCTCACCCTGCTCCTGAATCAACAGCATCAGACTCAGCCGGGTTGAGTCACCCAGACAACGAAAGAGTCTGGCCGCCTCGGTTCCGAAGGTTGGCGTGTCGCTCTGGAGCTGGTTTTCGGTCATGGACCCTGTGCCAGTTTGCGTATTTGGCGCCGATTATACATACATAGATACGGATATGCATATATACATACAAGTTCTGCCACAGGAAGTGCCGAGAGGGGATAGTGCAGACCATCAGTTGCATTGTGCCGCTCAGACAATAAAATGAAAAGAAAGCGTCATCACACCGCACGGGAAAGCAGTACCTCCTGTCATCAAACAGAAGAGTTCTGCCATGTCTGATCGAACTATTTTCCGCACCATTTCCACACTGATTCCAAACCGGCCACGACTGTTTGCACTGCTGCTGATGGGCTGGTTCTTGCTGGCCATGACCGCCAGTGCGATGATCTTGCAGCCGCGTATTGTTGGCGGTGAAGACGCTGATGAAGATTATCCCTGGATGGCTCTCCTCCAGTTGAGTGGGGATCACAATAGTGGATCATGTGGTGGTACGCATATTGGCGAAGGCTGGGTACTGACGGCTGCTCACTGCGTTTTCTTTGAAATAGAAGATGAATCTGCAGAAGACGGATGGACTGACTACACCAGAGAACCTGACGACGTTGCAGTTACCCTTGGCGAGGTGTTCTTCCCGGATGTAGGCACCAATCCTGGGCGCCAGTTTGAGGTAGAAGAGATTGTCGTTCATCCAGACAACTACCCGGATGCGGCTCGCAATCAGCATGACATTGCATTGCTGAAACTGGACACTGACAGTGGCGACGATGAGTATCTGGACGACCCGGTTACTCTGCCCTCTCCGAACCTGGACCACGAACTGACGCCCCATGATGCCGACGCTCGTTTGCTGGGATGGGGCCTTCAGGGCACTTCCGAACCGTCTTCCTACCTGCAGCAACTGGACATCGCCATCGCCGGCAACGCGGAGTGCAACGAGTCCTATGGGTCCACAACTTTCCATGATCATTACGTCTGTGCCGGAGAAGAGGTAGAGCGGTTCGATTTCAATCCCGGATCACGCAGTGGAGACAGCGGTGGTCCGTTGCTGGTCAAACACGATGAGGAATGGGTTCAGGTCGGCGTCGTCAGTTTCGGCTCTGCGCATCTGCCGGGCATCAATATCAGGCCGTCCCACCACCTCGACTGGATCAACGATGTAACCGGCCTCGATTTCGATACCACACCGGCTCCGAGCAGCAGCAGTGACAGCGGCAGCAGCGACAGTTCCGGTGCGATCAATCCACTCCTGCTGCTGGCGTTGCTGGGCATGGTGGCTGTTCGTTTCCGGCGTGGAACGACAATTTCTGCAGGCCACAAATAGGCTATACTCGGGGCTGAATTCAGCATCAGAGGTAGCGGAAACATGCGAGCCATTTGTAGTCACGAGTATGGTGGGTCCGACGTTCTGCAACTGGAGGAAGTCGAGCAGCCCCCGATCAATGACCATCAGTTGCTGGTGGCGGTCAAGGCAGCCGGGATCAATCCGGTCGACACCTACATCAGGGGCGGAACCAACAACTACACCACCACCTTCCCTCACATCCCGGGTATGGATGGCGCGGGTGAAGTGGTTCAGGTGGGCGCGGACGTAAAGGGCTTCTGTACCGGCGATCGGGTGTTCTTCCACCGTTGCGTAACCGGCTCAGCCGCAGACTTCACCGTATGCGACCCCAATACCACCTACAAGCTGCCCGACAGTGTGAGCTGGGTGGAAGGCGCCTGCATGGGTGTGCCCGGGCTGACCGCCTATCGGGCCCTGTTCAATCGCGGACACGCCGTGGCCGGCGAGTCGGTACTGATTCACGGCGCCACCGGTGCGGTGGGCACCATTGCCGTGCAACTGGCCAAGGCGGCTGGCCTGAATGTTACCGCCAGCGCCGGCACCGAAGAAGGTGAACGTCTGCTGCGCCAACTGGGTGCTGATCAGATCGTCAACCACCGTTCCGAGGACTATCTCAAGCCCTGGAACAACATGGATGACGGCTTCGACCTGATTCTCGAGATGCTGGCGGATGTCAATCTGGACCGGGATCTGAAGGCACTGGGCCGACGTGGCCGGGTGGTTGTCGTGGGCAGCCGCGGCAACATCGAGATTACGCCACGTGATCTGATGGCGCGTGATGCGGCCGTTATGGGCATGGCCCTGTTCAATGGCACGCCGGCCGAGTTCAGGCAGATTTCACAAGCTCTGTTCCCGCTGCTGGACAGTGGCATGGTCAAGCCGGTCGTGCGCCAGACATTTGCCCTGGGTGACCTGGCCAAGGCCCATGACGCGGTGCTGCAATCCGGCGCCGCAGGCAACTATGTAATCGACCTGAGCCTCTGATAGTCGGCTGAACGGCCACCTATTCAAGGCCGCAAGCCACCTTTTTTGAAAGGCCCCAAAACCTTGTGGTTGCGGGGCCTTTTTGCTGCCCACCGGACTGAACTTCCCCGCCTTCCCGAACACAAGATAACCAGCAAAGGTTGACAGAATTTTTCTGAGAAACATACTGTGCAATACGTTTAGAAAATATTAAATGTTCCATATCTTGTTAATATGTCCGTCATAATCTTGATCTAGAGTGGATGGAATGAACAAAGACAGCCAGCCCCAAAAGAGCGCCACACTGGAAGAAGACCAGGCCCTGGAGAAGGTGGACGAGGTCCGGTCTCTAGTCGTCAATTCTATCGCCCAGACCATGGACCACTACGGTGTCAGTGCCACGACCGCGCTGCTGTATGGCCTGATGTATTTCCACGATGACCCGATCACGCTGGATGAAATGTGCGACAAGATGGGCATGAGCAAGGGCAGCATGAGCACCGGTGTCCGCAAGCTGCTGGAAAACCGCATGGTGCATCGAATCTTCCGCCCCGGTGAGCGCAAAGACCTGTACCGGGCGGAAGAGGACTTCTACAAGAATTTCATCAACTTCTTCTGCCGCAAGTGGGAAGACGAAATCACCATCAACATGAAGGCGATCGAAGAGGCCACCCAAGCGTACGACACCCTGCTGCAGGAATACGATCTGCCGCTCAGCGTGCGCCGCAGAATCGAAATCGATCGCAAGAAGATTGAAGAGTCCAAGGATTACTACTGGTTTCTGGAGCGGCTGATCGAGCGCTGCGAGTCGGGGGAGCTGTTGCGCTGGCTCTCCGAGGACACCCCGGATACCACCCGACGAACGGTGGGCGATCGATGATGGCAGCCACTCAAACGACCATGATCAAGACGACCGAGACTCAGGCCCGGCTGCGCATTGCAGGCCGGGACCACGGCTCCGTGGCTGCCCTGTTGTTTGACAAGGACGGCACTCTGCTGGAATTCAACCAACTCTGGCTCAGCTGGTTGCAACATCTGATGCACCATCTGCACAAGACCGCTTCACCGGCGCTCGAACTTGATGAATCCCTGATCCTGCAACGCCTGGGCGTCAATGCCAGCATCACAACCTGTGATCCTGCCGGTCCGCTGGCCATTGGTTCCATGGACGATGTGACTGCGTTGTTGGGCTTTGGCCTTTATGAGCAGGGAGTGGCTTGGAATGACGCCCTTCATCTTGTTCGGAACAGCGCCGACCATGCCGAGTCTCTCCTCCATGCCCGGGATATCGTCGCACTGCCCGGACTCCACGACTTGATGGCGCAGGCCGCATCGCTGAGCCTCCCGCTGGCCGTCGTGACCTCGGATACCGAGGCCAACGCGCGGCACCACTTGCGGGCACTGGGCCTCAGTGATGCTTTCGCAGTGGTTCTGGGGCATGACTCGACCGAGCGCGGCAAGCCGTTTCCGGACCCGGCCTGGGTGGCCTGCACCCGCATGGGGGTCAGTCCGGAATCCGTTGCCCTGTTCGGTGACTCCAACGGCGACATGCAAATGGCCCGAAGGGCGAAGCTCAAGGCTGCCATCGGACTGTGCCCGAACCGTATTGATCGCAATCACCTGGCCGACGCAGATCAGGTGATTGCAGATTTTACCGACGTTGTGCTGACGCAGGAACACCCTGATCAGTCACGCAAAGGCGCCATAGAGCGATAAATGCAAGACCGCAAACGACACAGTGAATAACAGACAAAAAGACGAGCAACAGAGGGAGAGAAACATGTCTAGAGAACTCGAGTTTCTGAGCACACAAGTCATCATGGGCCGCATGTCGCGCCGTGATTTTCTGGGCCGCGCGGCTGCCCTGGGTGTCGCCATTCCTGTCGCCACCAGCATGCTGAGCAGTGCTGCCCTGGCCTCCTCACCCATTAAAGGCGGCGCCTTGCGTGCCGGCATGCAGGGTGGCGAATCCACCGACAGCCTGGATCCTGCCCTGTGGACCAGCCAGGTCCAGCACTCCTTCGGTCAATCCTGGGGTGAGGCACTGACCAATGTGTCTCCCGAGGGTGATCTGGTACCGCGCCTGGCGGAAGAGATTCACGCGTCCGACGATGCCCGCGAATGGACCTTCAGACTGCGCCGCGGTGTGCAGTTCCACAATGGCAAGGAAATGGATGCCGATGATGTCGTGGCCACTCTGGAACGTCATTCCGATGAGGATTCTCAATCTGGCGCACTCGGCATCATGCGCGGCATCGAATCGGTGCGCAAGACCGGCAATTACGAGATCGTGATCACCACCACGGAAGCCAATGCCGACCTGCCCTTTCTGCTGTCTGACTACCATCTGATGATCCAGCCCAATGGCGGCAAGGATGCACCGGAAGCCGGTATCGGGACAGGCCCCTACAAGGTGGTCGAATTCGAGCCTGGTGTGCGCCAGCGGGCCGAGCGCTTCCAGAACTACTGGAACCCGGACGAGTTCGGTCATGCCGATGAAATCGAAATTCTGATCATCAATGACACCACCTCGCGCATGGCTGCACTGCAGAGTGGACAGGTGGATGTGGTCAATCGGGTAGAACCCAGCATTGTCGATCGCGTGGCCAACCTGTCCAATGTCCGGGTGCAAAGCGTGGCGGGACGGGCACACTATGTCTTTGTCATGCATGCCGATACGGCGCCGTTCAGCGACAATGATCTGCGTCTGGCACTGAAATACGCCATCAACCGCGAAGACATGGTTGACCGCATTCTCAGAGGCTACGGGACAGTCGGCAACGATTTCCCGATCAATGCAGCCTACCCGCTGTTCCCGGAAGACATTCCGCAGCGCGAGTTCGACCTGGACCGGGCAGCCTACCATTACCGCCGCTCCGGCCATGATGGGCCCATCGTACTGCGCACGTCAGAAGTGGCCTTCCCGGGTGCGGTGGACGCGGCACAGCTGTTCCAGCAGAGCGCCGCCCAGGCCGGCATTACCATCGATGTGCGGCGTGAGCCGGGCGACGGCTACTGGTCTGAAGTATGGAATGTGCAGCCGTTCAGCGCCTCCTACTGGAGTGGCCGCCCCACCCAGGATCAGATGTATTCCACGGCCTATATTTCCACAGCCGACTGGAATGACACCCGATTCAAGCGCGAAGACTTCGATCAGTTGGCGCGCGATGCCCGGGGTGAACTGGACGAGACTCGCCGCCAGGAGATGTACCGGGACATGGGCCTGATGGTGCGTGACGAAGGCGGCCTGATATTGCCCATGTTCAATGATTACATCGAGGCCACCAGCGACCGGGTTCAGGGCTGGAACCCGCATCCGATGGGTGAAATGATGTCCGGCTATGCGCTGTCCCGTCTCTGGCTGAGCGCCTGAACCGACAATTTGTAATCATTATGAATAGTCTGATTGCAAGACTGATTGCCCAGCGCCTCGCGCTGGGCATCTCCCTACTGTTTGCGGTCTCCGTACTGATTTTCGCCGGCACCCAGATCCTCCCCGGGGATGTGGCCCAGTCGATTCTCGGCCAGGGCGCAACCCCCGAGGCGTTGGCCAATATCCGGCGTGAGCTGGGTCTGGATCAGCCAGCCTGGCAACGCTATCTGAGCTGGCTGGGTGGTATATTGCAGGGCGATCTGGGCACGGCCTTGTCCAACAACCGGGATATCGCGGAAAGCCTGGGTCGGCGGGTGAACAATACCCTCTTCCTGGCCTTCTGGACCGCCGTGGTCGCTGTGCCACTCGCCATTCTGCTGGGTCTGGTAGCCGTGCGTTATCAGAACCGCTGGCCGGACCGACTGATTTCCGGTTCGACGCTGACCGCTATTTCGTTGCCCGAGTTTTTTATCGGCTACCTGCTGATCTATTTTTTTGCTGTCCAGTTGAACTGGTTCCCCAGTGTGGCCAGCGTGCACGATCGCATGAGCCTGGGTGAACGACTGCATGCCATAGCATTGCCGGCGGCCACCCTGACGCTGGTCATACTGGCGCACATGATGCGCATGACGCGCGCCGCCATTCTCAATGTGATGCAGTCTGCCTACATCGAAACGGCAGAGCTCAAGGGCCTGCGCAGCCTGCTGATCATCTGGCGCCATGCATTTCCCAATGCGGTCTCACCAGTGGTCAATGTGGTGATGATCAATCTGGCCTTTCTGGTGGTGGGCGTGGTGGTGGTCGAGGTCATCTTTGTCTACCCCGGCATGGGGCAGTACCTGATCGACCATGTGGCCAAGCGCGACATTCCCGTGGTGCAGGCAGTGTGCCTGATTTTCGCGGCGGTTTACATCGGCCTCAACATGATCGCCGACCTGGTGTCCATTCTGTCCAACCCGCGCCTGCGGCATCCGAAGTAAGGAGGGAACATGCTGCGACATATGCCTGTAACCGCCATGATCGGTCTGGTGCTGACGGCGCTGTTTCTGATCTGTGCGGTGTTTGCGCCCTGGCTGGCGCCCTATTCCATGGCGGAAGTCGTGGGTAACCCGTGGGAGCCTCGCTCCGCCGCGTCACTGCTGGGCACCGACAATATTGGCCGCGATCTGCTGTCACGCCTGATCTATGGCGCCCGCACCACCATCACCATCGCGGCGCTGGCCACCATGCTGGCCTTCAGCCTGGGCAGCGTGCTGGGCATTCTGGCTGCCGTACTCGGGGGCTGGGCTGATCAGTTGATGTCACGCGGCGTGGACCTGCTGATGTCGATTCCGACGCTGATCTTCGCGCTGCTGATTCTGTCGGTCATGCCGAGCACCATTGCGGTGCTGGTGGTGGTCATGGGAGTGCTCGACAGCACCCGGGTCTATCGTCTGGCCCGTGCTGTGGCGGTCGACCTGAACGTACAGGATTTTGTGGAGGCCGCCCGCCTGCGGGGCGAGGGCCGTATCTGGATCATCTTCCGGGAAATCCTGCCCAACGCCCTGGCACCGCTGATTGCCGAACTGGGGCTGCGCTTCATTTTTGCCGTGCTCTTCCTGTCCTCCCTGTCCTTTCTGGGCCTGGGGGTTCAGCCACCGGACGCGGACTGGGGCTCACTGGTCAGGGAAAACCGACAGGGCATCGTTTTTGGGGTACCGGCTGCACTGATTCCGGCCGGTGCCATTGCGACCCTGGCCATTTCGGTGAATCTGGTTGCCGATTGGATCCTGAAACAGAAAACAGATCTGAAAGGAGGTCGTGGTGGCTGATCATCTGCTCGACATACGCAACCTGAAGATCGAAGCCACCCTGCGCCCGCCGGGTGAGCAACCCCACGATGTGACCATTGTGGACAATATCAATCTGACCCTGCCCCGGGGCAAGGTGCTGGGGCTGATCGGTGAGTCCGGAGCGGGCAAATCCACCATTGGGCTGTCACCGGCCGGCTACGGCCGCGGCGGCGTGCGCATCACCGGCGGTGAGGTTCTGGTGAACGGGCGCGATATCCTCAAGCTGAGCGCGGGCGGCATGCGCGCGCTGCGCGGCAAGGAAGTCTGCTATGTGGCGCAGTCGGCGGCCGCCGCCTTCAACCCGGCACACAGAATCATGGAGCAGGTCATCGAGGCCACGCTCTGGCATGGCCTGGCCAGTCAGAAGAAGGCCGAGCAACGTGCCATCGAGCTGTTTCGCAAGTTGGGCCTGCCCGACCCCGAGCATTTCGGTGAGCGCTACCCGCACCAGGTATCGGGCGGCCAGTTGCAACGTGCCATGACAGCCATGGCACTGTGCTCCGAGCCGGACCTGATCATCTTCGATGAGCCCACAACAGCGCTCGATGTGACCACCCAGATGGACGTGCTGGCCGCGATCAAGGATGCCATTCGCGACACCGATGTCAGTGCCCTCTACATCACGCACGATCTGGCCGTTGTGGCCCAGGTGGCCGACGAGATCATGGTGCTGCGACACGGCAAGATGGTTGAACACGGGGAGACCCGGCAGATCATCGAAGACCCGCAGGAAGAATACACCCAGCGCCTGGTCTCGGTGCGCTCCATAGACCACATCGCCAAGACGCCCGGGGAGCCGATCCTGACCGTAGAGGGCATTACCGCCCGCTATGGCAAGCCAGGGCTCGGCAAACCGGTGCTGGATGATGTATCTGTGGCCATCACGCCCGGGCAGACGCTCGCTGTGGTGGGTGAGTCCGGGTCGGGCAAGTCGACATTGGCGCGGGTCATTACCGGGCTGCTGCCACCGGAAAAGGGCTCCATTCGCTTTGGCGAGCGAACCCTGAAACCGGCACTGAAACAGCGCAAGAAGGAAGATCTGCGCCAACTGCAGATGATCTACCAGATGGCGGATGTAGCGATGAACCCGCGCCATACGGTAGGCACCATCATCGGTCGACCGCTGGAGTTCTATTTCGGGCTGCGCGGCAAGAAGCAGCGTGCGCGGGTGATCGAGTTGCTGGAGCAGATCGAGCTGGGTCCGGAGTTCTATGAACGCTACCCGGCGGAGCTGTCCGGCGGACAGAAACAGCGGATCTGCATTGCGCGGGCGCTGGCGGCGGAGCCGGAGCTGATCATCTGTGATGAGGTGACCAGTGCACTGGACCCGCTGGTGGCGGATGGCATCCTGAAGCTGCTGCTGCGGCTGCAGGAGGAGCGGCAGGTGGCCTACCTGTTCATTACGCATGACCTGGCGACGGTGAAGGCCATTGCGGACTCGATAGCAGTGATGTATCAGGGCAAGGTGGTGCGCTATGGCCCCCGAGAGGAGGTTCTTTCACCACCGTTCGATGCCTACACCGACCTGCTGCTGGCGTCTGTACCCCAGATGCGCGTCGGCTGGCTGGAGGAAGCCTTCAGCCAGCGCCGCATGGAGGCGCAGGGGAATTGAGCGATTCTTTCCATACCCGGGTTCTAGTTGCCTTCACCAAAGTGCCAATGCCGCCTGATGGCGGGGTACACTGACCGCAGACACGCAAAAAACGTC
>NZ_JAIUMC010000098.1 GCF_022565775.1 Natronospirillum sp. | reverse complement strand
AAAAAACGTCATCCATGACAGCTCGACTGCGCACATCCCTGTGCGCAGACGGTCTCACAGCGCATGTGCCCGGCAGGCGACTCCAGCAGGGCCTTAGATCCACTCCCCAGGCAATGCGGTTCAGCGACCCTCGATATACGATCATGCCACCTGGTGCGCATCATCCGTTTCCTTGCGAGTGGCCTTTTTCGCCGGCTTACCTTTCAACGGCTCCACCTTTTGCTGCTTTTCGTACAGGAAGCGCAGCACCGCGCTGCGATACTGGTTGTACTCGGGCTGGTCGGCCAGCTCCAGACGGCTGCGCGGACGGGGCAGATCGATGTCCAGCACTTCGCCGATGGTAGCCGAAGGGCCATTGGTCATCATGACGATACGGTCGGACAGCAGCACGGCCTCATCCACATCATGGGTAATCATGATCACGGTATTGCCCAGCTTGTTCTGCAGCTCCATCAGTGCGTCCTGCAGATGAGCCCGGGTCAGGGCATCAAGCGCCCCGAAGGGTTCATCCATCAGCAGCACCTGAGGTTCCATGGCCAGAGCGCGGGCAATACCCACCCGCTGCTTCATGCCACCGGAGATTTCATCGGGCCGCTTGTCGCGGGCATGCGTCATCTGTACCAGCTCGAGATTGTGCTCGATCCATTCGCGGGCTTCACTGCGGCTTTTGTGTCGTCCGAATACCTGTCGTACTGCCAATTCGACATTCTGATAGACGGTCAGCCAAGGCAGCAAGGAGTGGTTCTGAAATACTACAGCCCGCTCTGGACCGGGGTCAGTGACTTCGCGGCCATTGAGCAGGACGCCGCCATGAGTCGCACCATTAAGACCGGCCACTATGTTGAGCACGGTAGACTTGCCGCAGCCTGAATGGCCAATCAGGGACACGAACTCCCCCTGTTTGATCTTCAGGTCAAAGCCCTGAACGGCGCAGAACGGACCCTGTGGAGTGGGAAACTCTATGCCCACCTTGGACAGTTCAAGGTGGTGCTTCTGTTGGTTGGTCGCTGTCATGTCAGTCTCCATAATCTTTTCGGGTTTCTATCGGTCAGACGATCAGCGCACGATGGCGCTCTTGTCCCAGTTCACCCATTTCTGAATCATCTGCATGGTGCGGTCGAGCAGGAAGCCGATAAAGCCGATCACCAGCACGGCCACACAGATACGACCCAGAGAGTTGGAGGACCCGTTCTGGAACTCATCCCACACGAACTTGCCCAGGCCGGGGCTCTGCGCCAGCATTTCTGCTGCTATCAGCACCATCCAGGAAATGCCGAGCGACAATCGCAACCCGGTAAAAATCATCGGGATGGCCGACGGCAGAACAATGGTCTTGACGTGGCGGAACCAGTTCAGGCGCAGCACCCGGCTGACGTTGTTCAGGTCCTGATTGACGCTGGTCACCCCGACGGCTGTGTTGATCAGTGTAGGCCACAGGGCACACAGGGTGACGGTGACCATGGATACGATAAATGATCGAGACAGGCCGCCGTCACCGCCGGTATGCACGGCACTGACCACCAGGGTGACCAGCGGCAGCCAGGCCAATGGAGACACCGGCTTGAAGATCTGAATGACCGGGTTGAAGGCTCGGTAGAGCGTCTGGTTCAGGCCGATCATGATGCCCAGTGGCACTGCAATCAGGGTGGCCAGTCCGAAACCGCCCAGTACCGTCCATAGGCTGGTCACCATCTGGTCGAAGAAGGTCGGACGCCGATTGTAATCGCGCCAGCGCACCGGTGCGTCCGGATCCTGTTCCAGCATCTGGGTATTGCGTGCTTCCTGACGTTCATAAAACTCGACCTGCCGCTGATTTTCTGCCAGATGGCTGTTGACCAGATTCTGCCATTGCTCGGAAACCTGTACCGGCCCCGGAAAGGTGCCCAGCGAGGTGTGAATCTGCTGGGCTCCGAAGTGCCAGATGCCGATGAAAACAAACAGCCCGAAAACAGGTGTGATCACCCGTGCCAGCATGTCCTGCCAGTGGAGTTTCAGCCATTGGGCGGGTGCCTGTCGAAACTGGCTGGTGGGGAGCAGCGCCTTCAGCGGGCCGCTTCCGCTCCTGAACCATTGCATGGGGGTGGTCATGATGTCGATCCTCCTTAATGATCAGGCTCTGGGCGTGTCGTCGCCACTCAATCCGATGGAAAATTGCTCGAGATAGGCATTGGGCTGGAGCGCATCGTAGGTAATGCCGTCAATAAAGGCGTCAGTGGCTGGCCGGAAGCCGTCTTCGGTATCGAAGTCGGGAAAGTCGTCGGCGCTCATCAGGCCCTCTGCAATCAGGTCACGCGCCGCCTGCTCGTAGATGTCCGGACGGTAGACCCGGCTGGCCATCTCCATGTACCAGTCGTCGGTCTTGTGTTCTTCGATCTGCCCCCAGCGCCGCATTTGTGTCAGAAACCAGATGGCATCGGAATAAAAGGGGTAGGTGGCATGTTCGCGGAAGAAGACATTAAAGTCGGGCACTTTACGAACATCGCCTGGTTCAAACTCGAAGGTACCGGTCATGGAGTTGGCGATAACCTCGTAATCGGCACCGACATACCAGGGCTCCGAGAGAATGCGCGCCGCTTCCTCCCGGTTGGCGTTGTTGTTTTCATCCAGCCAGTAGGCCGCGCGGATCATGGCCTTGACCATGCGCACTGTGGTATTGGGGTAGTTCTCGGCAAAGTCTTCACGAATGCCGAATACCTTTTCCGGGTTGTAGTTCCAGATATCATGGTTGGTCACCACGGGCACACCGATCTGCATGAAAACGGCCTGCTGGTTCCAGGGCTCGCCCACGTTGTAGCCGCTGATGGTGCCGGCTTCCAGGGTGGAAGGCATTTGCGGCGGGGGCGTTACGGACAGGTAGACATCGGCGTCTATCTGGCCCGACGTGTCGCCTCCGGCCGGGTCATAGTAGCCCGGGTGAATGCCACCAGCGGCCAGCCAATAGCGCAACTCGTAGTTGTGCGTGGATACCGGGAATACCATGCCCATGTTGAAGGAACGGCCTTCATCGGCAAATTGCTCCAGCGCCGGTTGCAGATAATCGGCTGTGATCGGATGCACCGGGTTGCCGTCATCGTTTTCCGGCAGGTGCGGGCGGATCATGTCCCAGACCTCATTCGACAGCGTAGTGGCATTTCCGTTCAGGTCCATGGAGAAGGGCGTGATGATGTTGGCTTGGTTGCCGTAGCCCACGGTGGCGGCAATGGGTTGTCCCGCCAACATGTGGGCGCCATCGAGATCCCCGGAGATAACCCGGTCGAGCAGCACCCGCCAGTTGGACTGGGCCTCCAGTTCAACGAAAAGTCCCTCGTCCTCGAAGTAACCCCGCTCGAAGGCGATAGCCAGTGGTGCCATGTCGGTCAGTTTGATAAAGCCGAAGCTGAGATCCTCTTTCTCCGGCCACCCGGTCTCCTGAGCGCCCGCCTGCAGGCTGAGCGTGGAAACGGCCAAGGTGGTTGTCGTGAGTATGCCCATGATCGCGTCTCTGGTATACATGCTTTTCTCCGTGCAAAAAAAAACGCCAGATCTGCCTTCACTGTTGGGTGAAGTTGATCTGGCGTCATTGCCAATGTCTGAATCATTACCGACCAAAGTCGGTCATGCCAATCTGTTCGCGGCCTGCATTGACCACTTGTCGTATTTTCATTCTGTAACAAGCACGGGGTATGCCAACTAACCATAACAGGGTATCTATGATCCTGAAAATGCCTTTAAATCAATAACATGACAAGAACCTGGAAAAAACGGGAAGCGTTAAGAGAGCGCGCGCACTCGGCTTTTGGGCTGGGATTGTACGAAATGAGTGCGGGCATGCATCAGAATTGGGCGGTGCTGGCGCTTGGAGGGCTAGCATTCAGGGTGTCAGTGGCCCGGACGTGACAGACAGCTCACCGGTAACGGGCAGATTCAGAGATTTGGCCGCTGCATTGTAGGGCTCTGGAATATAGACCTGGCCAAGCAGTTCGCCGGATACAGGCTGTGTTATCTGCTGCCAGCGCAACATCTGTTCCGCAATCCACTGCATACGCTCTGGTAGTGGTGCCGTGCCCCCCTGAGCGCAGAACAACTTGTGCGTGCAAGGCAGGTCCGAACCGGCTGGCGCCGTCATCTGGGCAACAGCCCCCTGCAGTGTTTCCGCGTCCAGCCCGACAAAGTCGGGACGTGACAGTAGTTTGCCCAGATCCTGATGATTGGCCGGGTCATCAAGCCACTGGCAGGCCCGCAGCAGGGCGCGCACTACCCGTTCATGGGTATCCGGATAGGTGCTTGCCCATTGTGCGGTTACACCAAAGACTTTCTCTGGCGCCTCGGGCCAAAGGTCATGTCCGGTAAAGGCAATGCGTCCAATGCCCTCGTGCACCGCAAGACCGTTGTAGGGCTCCCCGACACAGTAGCCCTGTACCTCTCCACTGTTAAGCGCGCTGACCATCATGTCGGGTGGCACCACCACCAGGTTCAGGTCGCAGTCGGGGTCGATATTGCCCAGGCTGAGCCAGTGACGCAGCAGGTAGTTGTGCATGGAATAGGGGAAAACAGTCGCCAGCGTGATCTGTCGCTCAGATGATCGGTTATCCAGAAACTGTCGCAAGGCTCTGGCCAGCGCTGCCGGTCCGGGACGGTCCAGTCCGCACAAACGCTGCAACTCATTATACAAGGGCTGGCCCAGAGTCACCGCATTGCCATTCAGTCCCAGAGCCAGGCTGGTGACGACAGGCTTGTGCACCGAGCCCAGGCCAAGCGAGCAGGCCAGGGGCAGGGGTGCCAGCATGTGGGCACCGTCCAGCAGCCCGAATACAAGCTTGTCACGGATGCTCGACCAGGACGCCTCGCGATGCAGTTCGACATGCAGGCCTTCGCTTTCGAAGTAACCCGCCTCCAGAGCCACGGCCAGAGGAGCGCTGTCCAGCAAGGGTACAAAC
This sequence comes from Natronospirillum sp., assembly GCF_022565775.1. GTDB lineage: Bacteria > Pseudomonadota > Gammaproteobacteria > Pseudomonadales > Natronospirillaceae > Natronospirillum. The sequence goes on along the minus strand of NZ_JAIUMC010000098.1, from coordinate 7,075 downwards.
CCCAGTTTGAGCGGGCGAGGGCGGACAGCACTGTACACGGATGAAAACATGACTACTCCTGGGTGATATCAAATATGTCGATGACATTGCGCGCTACATCGCTCAGGCGGCAACTGCGGTCCATTGCCATTTTCCGCAATGCTCGATAGGCATCATCCTCGTTCACACCGCGATGGGTCATGATCAGTCCCTTGGCTTTCTCTATCAGCTTGCGGTCGGCCAGTTCGGTGCGCGCATGGTCAAGCTCCTGACGCAAATTCTGGAACTCCCTGAACCGCGCAACCGCAACCGAGAGGGTGGCCTTGACCCGGTCCGGCCGCATACCGTTGGCGACATAGGCACTGACACCCGACTGGATAGCCTGCTCGACGAAAGCGGTGTCATCTTCGTCTGCATACATGACGACAGGCCGGGGGTTGCTGCGGGAGAGTTGGGTCATCTGTTCCAGTACATCACGATCCGGGGCATCTATATCGATGATGATCATGTCCGGCTGGGACTCTGCCACCAGGCGCGCCAGCGACCGATCACCATGAACCTGCTTGTCGACGGTGTAACCGGCATCCTTCAGTGCCTGCTCCAGCAATGCAGCACGTGCTGGCTCGCTGTCTACCAGCAAGACATGCTGAGGCGCTGCCACTTTGCCGTGTCGGTCTGCCATGATCGGGGAGGCCTTTGCTGAGATTGCGCTGCACTGGGCTCACTCTAGCAACAATGGTGCCTGTTGCCGCTGCCTGACTGGAAGGCCGCATTCCTTGCGTATGGATGGCACAAAAAGCGGGCCAGGTTGCTCTGATATGGTGCGTAAACAATTGAGCTTGCACCAGACAGGACACTAGGTAGTTTTCAGTGCAGAAGTTTACAATACTGTCATCTGGTCTGTTCCGACACCCGACTGAGGTCCACGAGATGTTGCAGAAACTCTTCCAATGGTTTGAGCAGGAAACCGAAACGCCGCGTAACGAAACCCGTGTGGAGTTGGCAGCGGCGGTATTGATGGTAGAGGTCATCATGGCTGACCATGAGGTATCGACAGATGAAGAGCGCATGCTGAAAGAGCGTTTCAAGGCATCGCTGGGCCTATCGGATGCCGAGGTCGAGACCATGATGACCGAGGCAAAAAAGGAGCAGGAACAGACACTGGACCTGTATCAGTATACCAGCGTGATCAATGAACAATTCAGTCCCACCGAGAAGTATCACCTGCTGGTGGATCTGTGGCTGCTGGCATACGCCAACGGCAATGTGCACAAGTACGAAGACGCCCTGGTGCGCAAGGTCAGCGACCTGCTGTACATGGGCCACAGTGATTTTATCCAGGCCAAGCACGAGGCCCGTGATCGGTCATCCGCCGTTTGAATTCCCGGCTGCCTGCTGCTGACGTCCGTTGGGTCGTCTCCACCAGAACCAGAGCAGGGCCAGAATCTGCGCTGCCGCACACCCGCCGAAACTCACCTGATAGGCAACGACCGGATAGTGACCGTCGGACTCGGGTGCCCAGAGCCCGATGACCACACCGAGCAGCCACTGGACCAGAAAAATCATTATGAACACCGCCAGGTTTAGCGCTGTATTGACGCGACCTGCCAGCTCCGGTGAAAACTGCTGGGTCAACCCGGCGTACATCAGCGAGCCTGCTGACCCGAAGTAGCCCAGGGCGAACCAAAGCAGGCTGCCGGGGACTGGCCACTGCCCGACCAGGGCCAGCAGGAGCAGTGCGAACAGTGTCATGGCGCTGACCGCCACCTGGGTGGTGGTGATACCGAAGCGCACCAGAAACGATGTCAGGCCGCCCAGTGACATGAAGCCGAGGGTCATCCCCAGCGCCGTCAGCAACAACAGGTCTGCCGTCGCGCTGCTGCTCAATCGATCCACGTCACGCATCCAGACGGCTGCCCAGAGACCGAGCAGTGCGATCAATGTCGACTGGTTGATCACACTGGCCGGGGCCACACGAAGAAAGCGCGGATCCGCAAAAACGGCCAGGCTGTTGCGCACCTGCTCTACCAGTGGTGTTGGATTCTCTGCTTGCTGCACCAATGCCGGAACGCGCAACCGAGTGAACAGAGCAATCAGCAGTGTCAGCAAGGCCAACCCCAGGAAGAGACCACGCCACCCGGTTACGGGCAGCAGCCAGTCCACCGGCACGGTGGCGGTCATGGCACCGAGGCCTCCAGACGCAAGCTGCAATCCGTTGACCAGCGGCAGTTGATGGCGCTCCAGCGTCGCCACATAGGCTCTGAAGGCGGCCATCAGGCAGGCAGACACGCCCAACCCGATCAACCCGCGACCCAGCCACAGCATGAACGGCGATTGCGCCAGAGCGAACAGCACCGCGCCCGCAGCGGCGATCAGCAGTATGCCTGCGGCCACATTGCGCGTGTCATAGCGGTCCAGCATCACCCCAAGAGGCAATTGGGCTGCGGCAAAAAAGAGAAAATAGGCGCTGCTGATCCAGCCCAGCCCTGCAGCCGACAGCCCCAGATCAAGCATCAGGGGTTCAGCAATGACCCCATTGACCACCCGAAAAAAGAAAGACAGGTAATAACCCATGGCGAACGGCAGAAACACGATGAGAAAAAAGCGGGCATTCAACGGCATGCGACGGTCAACTCCGGATTGCAAGTCGCCTATGGTGCCATGCAGACCGCATGTGGGACAGACCCGATGTTACTTAGGGTGCACGTCTGTCCGTAAGACAGCACCCATAAGGCTGCCATGAACAACTTCCCCCAAGTCGTGCTTACAATCAGCGAAAAACAAAATTCGACCTGTGTTCGCCAGCGCACATACTGCGCGCCACTCAGGCTCTAGAATGGTATTCAGTCGAGGGTCAGGCAAGTCAATTTAAGCAGCCACCCGTCCGGTATCCCCACTGGTCGAGGTAAGGATTCAGAGCTGCTGACATGTCGGCAAGGAACCGTTTGCAAGGATTCGCAGGATGCGATACAGCGACAAAGGAACAGACAAGGACTGGTCCTCGACCACTTGCTTCAGTGTCCCGTCCGGGTAATTCGATACCGTTCTGAGCCACTGAGCGCTTTGAGAGAAAAGCGCGATGTCGAAAGTCTGGAAGCTCTGGACGTTCATCTCTGTACGTTACCGTACAGAACCCATCCGGAATCACCAATACATTGCAACGGTGTTGAACCTGTGACCACCGAAAGCTCTGGTAGTGTAAGCCATGATCCCAAAGTCGGAACCTGAGCAAAACCACTTGTTGGCAGCCCTGAATCCCGCTGTCCGGAGTCGGGTTTTCACCCATTTGGAGCTTGTCAAATTGCACCTGCGAAGGGTCATGTATACCTCCGATCGTGCCATGCGACATGTCTATTTTCCGGTTGATTCGATAATTTCGCTGCAGTATCCGATGACAAGCGGATCCTCCACGGCATTCTCGGTGGTCGGAAATGAAGGTGTTCTCGGCATCACCGTGTGTCTGGCCGGGGAGAGCGCGCCCAGCCGCTCGCTGGTGCAAAGTGCCGGCTATGCCTACCGACTTCCCCGGACGAAACTTAAAGAAGAGTTCGGTCGGGATGGCCAGCTTTTTTTCCTGATGCTGCGGTATGCCCAGTCGCTGATTACACAAGTCGCTCAGACCACGTTATGCAATCTTCATCATTCGATCATCCAGCAACTCGCCCGCTGGCTTTTGCTGTCTTTGGATCGTATGTCCCACAGCCACCTTGCCATGTCGCAGGAATTCATCGGCAACATGCTGGGCGTTCGCCGTGAGTGCGTCGCCGAGGCGGCAATGACATTGCAGGAACTGGGAGCCATTGCCTACAAACCAGGCATGATCACAGTCATTGACCGGTCCAAACTCGAGACATTGAGTTGCGAATGCTATGGTCTGGTCAGGAAAGAATCGGATCGGTTGCTTCATTACCTGCCACAACTGCAGGACACCCGTACACTCAAGTCTGTGCCAGCTTCAGCAGAGCCCAGTTACGGCTGCAATTCAGCTATCCGCAGCCTGGACAGGGTCGGAAAGTAGTCCTCTCAATCAATCGATAGCGAGGCGGGTGTTCGAACAGCCTCGTCAGGAGTCGGCGACTCCAGCGGCTGAGTATCGACCTCAGTGGTTGCGACTGCGCCATCATTGGGTGATGGCCCATAGAGCAGGCGGATGCCGCGCAGATCTCCGGGCTGCAAGCCGGCAAACGCTTCTGTGTAGCGAAACCCCATAATCTGCCCCGTTGGTCCGGGGTGGTCCAGACCGACCGCATGACCGATTTCATGAATCAGGGTATAACGTATGTCGTAGACATTGGTATTGCCGTCGAAACCGACTTTCCAGCCACGCTCCGGGTTCAGGCATACCAGAGCCTGATCGATGGCCCGCACGCCGTCCTGCGAGCCGGGTCTGTAGGTTACGTTGGCGTAGGCTTGTCCGATGGGCTTGCCTTGAGCGCCGAGCACGATGTCCGCCTTTCGGGCGTCGTCGATCCGGTGGAAGGTCAGATCGGCAGCGCGCTCCCAGGTCTGAAATGCCGCTGCGGTTTCTTGCTGCAGCAATTCGTAGGAGAGACCCTCTCCTGAGATCAGGGTCATTGGTGCCAGTTCGCCGCAGTTACGCGCACCATCGAAGCGCATTGTTTCCTCGGCAAAGGCGTAGGTAATACTCGCCCCGGTCCCCAGCGTCTGATCGCCCCACTTGACCTTGTAACCGTCCAGTTGGAGCAGACGATATCCACCTTCTCCATTATCCGCAGACAGTGGCAGCGCGAGTAGAAGCGGGGCGGCGATAAGCAGGGCCCAGATAAAAAACTGTGTTTTATTGAATGTTCGCACCGGCTTCCTCGTACATGGATTCCTGAAAGCACCGGCACGAACCCAGGCAGAGGGCTTGGATATTGCCGGTACAGGCCACGAAACGAATAGGTGCGATACCGTACTGACAGTTCCCTTGTTTGAGCCCAGACTGGCGTGGGCGCAAATGTGTTTACGCTGTCACTACTCGGGTCGAGCCGAAAAGTTAGCCATGTTTTGCAGAGGGGTCAATAACACAGGAGGGTAACATTGCAACATGTTGTTGCTGGGCGTTGCGAAGTGTTAAGGGGCCATTTCAGCGTTTGACGACAATACAATTGCGGCCCTGTGCCTTGGCGTCAAACAGGGCCTGGTCGGCCAGGGAAATCAGGCTCTCGAAGTCCGGCAGGTTGTGGCTGGAGACGACCCCCAGGCTCATGGTGACCTGTATCGGCCTGTTCTTCCACTGCAGCGGGGTGTTCGCAACAGCAAGCCGCACCTGCTCTGCGACCTCCCGCATTCGTCCGGTGCGGCCTGACCCGTCGTGGTCCGGCACCCATATGGCAAACTCTTCACCGCCCAGGCGGGCACAGCAAGCACCGCTGGGTACATTGTCTTGCAGAATGGCAGCGATGTGCTCCAGAGCCTGATCACCGGCCTGGTGGCCGTGAGCATCATTGATCGCCTTGAACCAGTCCGCATCCAGCATGATGAAGCCGCCATTGCGGCCTGCGGTCATTTCCTGCTCCATCAGGCGCACCAGAAACCGTCGATTGTAGAGACCGGTGAGGTAGTCATGATCTGCTTCCCAGCGCATCCGGTCGCGCAGAATGCGATTGGTGACCAGGATGGCGCCGGTTTCCAGGGCTGCCAGGTGGGCCGGTGTGTAGTATTTGGGTGCCTCATTGTCGTCCAGCCCCAGAATGCCCCACCATTCACCGTCGACGACGATGGGGATGGTCAGCATGGAGCAGATATCCTGGGCCTTGAGGATTCTGTGCAAGTTGCCGGTCAGTTCGTGCACATGGTGTTGTAGCATCTCGCCCCGACAGCGCGCCTGATAAAGCGCTTGGATATCAGGCTGCGTCAGATCCCAGACCTTGTTTTGCAACTCGGGATCGTCAATATTGGACCATCTTGGATCGGATACCCACTCGTGAATGTAGCGGGTTGTGTAGCTGGTGCCGGTGTAGCTCATGACCTGGAACATCCAGACCCGATTGGAGCCCGTATGCCGCCCAATCTCACCCATGAACCTGAGCATAGCATGATGCCAGTTTTCATGCGTCATCAGCAGGCGGGCAGCCCTGGATACGGCCAACAGCAGGTCTGCCTCCGACAACGGAGGCTGCGTCAGGCCAATGGGGTTTACTCTGGTCACAGCGGTCTCTTTGATCCAGCAGAGCGCCAAGAGTAGCGCAAAAGCTGCTTTCCGGTCGAGCATCTTGCGTGGCAGACTGTACTGACTCTGCAAAGACAGGACTGTGCTTTGCATTGAGACCGCAGGCTGGTCTTTAATGAGAGGTATCAAAGCCTGCCCGACCCGGAGAGCCACCATGCGCACGTTAATGTCCATCCTGCTCCTGGTTCTGTTGACTGTGCATCTGACTGCGCAGGCGCGTGAACCCATGACCGATCCCGATGATCTGGTGGCCGTGGAGCTGGCTACAGTGGCTGTGGACCCTTTCAGTGGTGCGCCCCTGGTACTTCTGCGTGAGCCGGGGTCGGGAGATGTGGTGCCCATCAGCATTGGTCCGGAAGAGGCCAGGGCCATACTGCGCGCCATCGAATCGATCGAGACGCCGAGACCCATGACGCATGACACGGCTATCGCCATGATCGATGCCATGGGGGGCACTCTGCAACGCATCATGGTGGATGCCCTGATCGATAACACCTACCATGGAGTGCTCGACATCCGCCTCGAGGGCGACCCGGATACACCGGTCTATGTTGATACCCGTCCCTCTGATGCACTGGCGCTGGCTGTGCGCACCGGGGCCAGTATACTGGTGGCGCCGGAGGTGCTGCAGGCGACCCGGGGAAGAGAATTCGAGGGGCTTGGCGATGAACAGTCGGTCACCGCATTGGGTATCAATGTGGGCATGCTGACAGATCAGATTCGCTCCGACCTTGGCTTCCCGGATGAGCCCGGACTGGTGGTCAATCGGGCAGTCGGTGAAGCGCAGGACAAGGGCATAGAGCCGGGTTCGATGATTCTGTCAGTGAATGGCGAAGTGCCTGAAACGCCGCTTGAATTCCTCGAACTGGTGCAGGCCACGCCACAGGATGAAATGGCCATTATCCGCTTCTGGTTTGATGG
>NZ_JAIUMC010000097.1 GCF_022565775.1 Natronospirillum sp. | reverse complement strand
CGAGGATGAACCTTGATAAGCAAAAATATACGAATTAACCACTCGGGACACTAGTGTTTCCCGCAACAGAACAGCAGGAACCGCAACAATTCTGACATAATCGGCTGCTATTTTGAGCCGTATGACCGACATCACTGCGCAACACTTTTCCAATCGGGAACTCAGCCTGATGGCCTTCCATTGGCGTGTCCTCGCACAGGCCGAGCGCAGTGACATTCCGTTGCTGGAGCGCCTGCGTTTTCTCTGCATATCGTCCTCCAATATGGATGAATTCTTCGAGATTCGGGTGGGTGGTCTCAAGGAGCGCCTGGAGGCGGGCATTGACGCTCCAGGTGCAGATGGCCTCGGCCCGGCCGAAACTCTGCAGGAAATCGCGATACGCGCCCATCAACTGGTGAATCACCAGTACAGCCTGCTGAATGATCGTTTACTGCCGGCCCTGCTGCGCGAAGGCATCCGCATCGTGCGCCGGGAGCAGTGGACGGAAGGGCAGCGGCGCTGGTTGCAGGCCTACTTTGAAGACGAAGTGCTGCCCCTGCTGTCGCCCATGGGGCTGGACCCGGCTCATCCGTTTCCGCGCATCCTCAACAAGAGCCTGAATTTCATCGTGCAGCTTGAAGGCAAGGATGCTTTCGGGCGTAAAAGCGGCATGGCCGTCGTGCCAGTGCCGCGCAGTCTGCCAGAGATGATTCGACTGCCCATCCGAGTAGGAGGACGCCGTTATCTCACCTTCGTTTTCATGTCATCCGTTATTCACGAATATCTGGATGGTCTCTTCCATGGCATCACATCGAGAGCGGCTTATCAGTTTCGGGTGACGCGAAACTCCGACCTCTTTGTGGATGAAGAAGAAGCCGAAGACCTGCGGCGCGCTATTGAGGGCGAACTGGTCTATCGACAGTATGGCGACGAAGTGCGTCTGGAAGTGGCGGAAAACTGCCCTGATGACATGGTGGATTTCCTGCTGAACCAGTTTGAAATGACCCGAACCGACCTGTATCGGGTGGACGGGCCGGTCAACCTGAACCGGTTGACTCAGTTGATCGAACTGGCCAGTCGCCCGGACCTGAAGTTCACACCCTTTACCGCCCGACTGCCCAAGCCGGTGCGCAAGAAGGACAGCATTTTCACGGCCATTCGCAAACAGGACATACTGTTCCATCATCCATTTGACTCCTTTCGCACCATTATCGACTTTCTCTGGGCTGCCGCCCGAGACTCGAAGGTACTGGCCATCAAGCAGACGCTCTATCGTACCGGCCCCAGCTCAGCCATCGTGGACGCTCTGGTGGCGGCTGCCAAGGCGGGCAAGGAGGTCACGGTGGTGATCGAGTTGCGCGCCCGGTTTGACGAGGAAGCCAATGTGGCCCTGTCGGCGCGGTTGCAGGAGGTTGGAATCCATGTGGTCTATGGTGTCGTGGGGTACAAGACCCACGCCAAGATGATTCTGGTCTCCCGTCGTGAAAACCGGAACCTGCGCAACTATGTCCATTTGGGTACGGGCAACTACCACCCACAGACGACCCGGATCTATACGGACTATGGACTGCTGTCTGCCAATCAGGAACTGGGGGAGGATGTCTACCGGCTGTTCCTGCAACTGACCAGCTTGGGCAAGATCTCCAAGATGACGCACCTGCAGCATGCCCCCTTCACGCTGCACAAGGGCCTGCTGAAGCGAATCGATCAGGAAATCAAGGCTGCCCGGCAGGGGCAGCCCGCGCGCATTATCGGCAAGATGAACGGCCTTTATGAGGAAAGAGTGACGCGCAAGCTCTACGAGGCGTCTCAGGCCGGCGTGCAGATCGACCTGATCGTGCGTGGAATCTGCCAGCTGAAGCCTGGCATCCCGGGGGTATCCGAAAACATCCGCGTGCGCTCGGTACTCGGACGTTTTCTCGAGCACACCCGGGTCTTCTATTTCAGCAACGCACCGCATGGCGGGGAAATCTGGGCCTCCAGCGCCGACTGGATGGAAAGAAACATGTTCCATCGCGTCGAATCGGCCTTCCCGATTCTGAACCGGCACATGAAAGACCGCGTTCTGCGCGAACTCGAGTACTACCTGCGCGACAACTGCGAAGCCTGGGAATTGCAGCCGAATGGCGCCTACCTGCTCTGCGAGCCGGGCAAACACAAGGAGCGCTTCAGTGCTCAGGATCAGTTGCTGGGCGAATTGAGCGGCAAGCCGTAGACCTTCAATGCCAATGGCCCAGCCCGGTCAGTTCGGCTGCACTGTCAACGTGAGGTTGATCGCTTTCAGATGGTCGATTTCAGTCGCCAGGTCAGCCGCCACCAGAGGCTGCTGCGCCAGCCAGCCCTGATCCAGATAGAGCGTGATCTCCTTTTTACCCGGCCCGACCCGCAACTTGATGGGCGGCTCGGTGTGTTCTGCTCTGGCCCGATGCAGAATGACGGCCAGACGCAACAGAACGGCCAGGCGCTGAATCGACTTGTCCAGGGCACCGGTTTCCGACTTGCGAGAGCGGTATGTTTTGGCGGGGAACTTGCGCCGCTGCGCCAGCACCAGAAAAGCCAGTATCTGCTGTTCCTGCATCGAAAAGCCGGCCAGGTCACTGTGCTCGCAGATATAAGCACTGTGTTTGTGGAAGTTGTCATGGGCGATATCCAGCCCGACTTCCAGCAGCCAGGACGCCCAGCCCAGATAGCGCTTGGCTTCTTCCAGGTTCAGCTCCCAGTCTTCGTCCACCTGCTGCACCAGATCTGTTGCCGTTCTGGCGACCCGTTCGGCCTGCTCGCTGTCCACATGAAAACGCTCTGACAGGCGCTGTACGCTTTGCTCTCGAATATCGCGATCGTCATAGCGGCCCACCAGATCAAACAGCAGCCCTTCACGCAGTGCCCCCTGGGAGGCCTCCATCGACTTGAGGCCCAGGGTCTCGAACAAAGTGCGCAGAACTATGACGCCGCCCAGGAAAACCGGATCTCTGTCGGCACTCAGGCCGTCCAGTTTCAGCCCTTCAACCTGACCATGCTGCTCGTATCGAGCACAGATTTCCTGCAAGCCCTTCAGAGTAATCCCCGGCTGGGCCCAGCCATTGGCCACACAGACGCGATGCGCCGTCTTTATGGTGCCGCTGGCACCGACTTCATGCTTCCAGCCATGCCGCTTCAGAGCGCGCAGAATTGGATCTGTTTCCTGCGCACAGGCCAGCAGGGCTTTCTGCACACGTCCGGAGGTCACTTTTCCGTCCGGAAAGAAGTCTCGTGTCACGGCCACGCAGCCCATGTTGAGACTTTCCTTGTAGGCAATGTCGAACTGCTGACCAATGATCAGTTCCGTGCTACCCCCGCCAATATCAGCCACCAGCCGAGTCCCGTCCTGCCCGGCAAGGCTGTGTGCCACACCCTCATAAATCAGGCGGGCTTCTTCACTGCCGGTAATGACTTCGATCGGGTGACCCAGCGCCTGCTCTGCAGCGGCGAGAAAATCCTCCGACTTTGTAGCCATGCGCAGTGTACGGGTGCCGACACAGCGCACGGAGCCTGAGGGAAACGCGATCAGTCGCTCGCCGAACCGGGCCAGACAGTCCAGTGCCCGTCTCTGGGCGTCCAGGCTGATTTGTCCGTGCTGATCCAGCCCAAACCCCAATCGCACCGGTTCACGCAGCCGGTCCAGCAGGCGCAGCTCCCCGTTTTCCTTGCGGGCAATTACCATATGGAAGGAGTTGGACCCCAGGTCCAGAGCGGCGAAGTCATCAGGTGTGCGGCGAAACAGGCGCGTCAGTGTGAACATGCAGAAGGACAACCCGGCGGTATAAACGATTCAGGGTAACACTGGATTGTTACAGTACTCTTACGCGGGCAGCCCCAGAACCATTGTTGCTATGGTGAAATAGATCAGCACCCCGACGGCATCCGCTATCGAGGTGACCAGCGGGGCACTGGCCGTTGCCGGGTCCCAGCCCAGACGGTTGAGCAAAAAAGGCAGGCTCATGCCGATGAGGCTGCCCATCACCACTACGACAATCATGCTACTGGCCACTACCAGGGCAATGTCCGGCCCGCCACGAATGACGCCAAGCACAGACACCGCCAGCGCCATGGTGAGACCCAGTGAACCCGCAACCAGCAGTTCTCGCCCGAAATGACGCCCCCAGTCGGCCAGTCGTACATCACCGGTAGCCAGACCCCGGACCATCAGCGTGGCGGCCTGAGAGCCGGCGTTGCCGCTGCTGTCCACCAGCAGCGGCAAAAAGAAAACGAGCACAATATAGGCGGCGATCGTATCTTCGAAATAGGCGATACCCAGGCCGGAGAAAATATTGGCAAACACCAGCAAAACCAGCCAGACGATCCGCTTGCGATAGAGTTCAAGCAGGCCGGAACTGCCAAACCCCTGGCTGAGCTTGCCGATGGTGGCCGCCTTGTGCATATCCTCAGTGGCTTCTTCGGCAGCCACGTCCATCGCATCATCGTGGGTGACTATGCCGACCAGCCTCTGGTCGGTGTCCAGTACCGGCAAGGCCAGCAGGTCATAGCGGCTGACCTGACGGGCCACCTGCTCCTGATCTTCATCGACGGATACCGTGACCAGTTCAGAGCGCATCAGGTCATCCATCGACTGCTCCGGCAGTGCCAGAATCAGCTCGCGTAAAGATACCGTGCCGAGCAACCGCCGTTCGTCATCTATGATGTACACCTGATAGATGGTTTCGGCATCGGGTGCCGTGGAGCGCACGGCCTGCAGCGCCTGCTTTACCGTCAACCCTTGGGCAATGGCCACATAGTCGCTGGTCATCAGTGCACCGGCGGTACCCTCCTGATAGCTGGCAAGGCGGCGCAGGTCTTCGCGTTCTTCGCTGGCCATCTGGCGCAGAGCGGCTTCCTGCACATCCTCTTCAACCAGTTTGAACAGGTCTGCCCGCTCATCGGCTTCCATCTTGCTCAGCAAGCGAGCCAGTGCTGTCGGTGACAGGTCATGCGCCAGCCGGGCCTGCAGGCCAGTGTCCAGATAGCCGAAGGCGCGGGCGCGCTCGGAAAGCGGTAGATGAGAAAGGAGCCGCGTGGCCAGTTCAGCCTCGTTCTGGCCTTCCTGGCGGATGAAATCCGCCAGGTCAGCCGCTTGCAGGCCGCTGACCTGCTCGGCAATCAAAGCCTCGTCCTGGCGTTCCAGTGCCTCGGCGAGTCCTTCTGTGGTTAATAACTGAGCCATACTGAAATCCCTGGCAACCAACCCCTGAATGTCAGAGTATTTTTACATTGCCTGCAGGCAAGGCAATGCAATGCAATGCAGCCTCAGTATGCCAGATCTCGCAAGCTCCCGCGCGGGTGTTCGACTTTGGTCTGGTTGATGAATAAATTGCACAGCATCATTTACTTAACCACAGGCAATTAGTATATACTCGCGCCACGTTTTTCGACGCTGACAAGGTGGATTGTTTTGGCGGTAGAACAGGCTGATGTGGTGCTGGTAGGCGCTGGTACCATGAGTGCGACATTGGGGGTACTGCTGCGCTCCCTCGACCCTTCCTTGAATATTCTGATGGTAGAAAGCCTGGACGCTCCCGCACGCGAGAGCTCGGACGGCTGGAACAATGCAGGCACCGGCCATGCCGGCTACTGTGAACTGAATTACACCCCGGAAACCAAGGACGGCCAGATCGATACCGCCAAGGCGATGTCGATCAATGCCAATTTCGAAATCAGCTTGCAGCTCTGGTCCTGGCTGGTCGAGCAGGGCCACCTGCCCGACCCGGAAAGCTTCATCAATCCCACACCCCATCTGAGCTTTGTCTGGGGCGAGAAGAATGTCGATTTCCTGCGCCGACGCCATGAACTGCTGAGCAAGCACCATCTGTTCGCGGACATGGCTTTCAGTGATGACCCCGACCAGTTGCGCGAGTGGATGCCGCTGGTGATGGCGGGGCGCAAGGACGGTCAGCCCGTCGCCGCCACGCGCGTACCCTATGGGGCCGATGTGGACTTTGGCGCCCTGACCCGACACCTGGTGAACTATCTGGACGGCCAGGATCATTTCGAACTGCGCACCCATACGCGGGTGCGCGATATGCGCCAGCGTGACAAGGGTGGCTGGAGTGTTGAACTCGAAGACACCCATACCGACAATGTGTATCGCGTACGCACCGAATTTGTCTTTCTTGGCGCCGGGGGCGCTGCACTGCCATTGCTGCACAAATCCGGCATCCCGGAAGGCAAGGGGTATGGCGGTTTTCCGGTCAGCGGACAGTGGCTGGTCTGCCAGAATCAGAATGTGGTCGCCGAGCATGAAGCCAAGGTCTATGGCAAGGCTGCAGTCGGCGCGCCGCCCATGTCCGTGCCACACCTGGACACGCGTATTATCGGCGGCAAGCGCTCCCTGCTGTTTGGTCCCTTTGCCGGCTTTACCACCAAATTCCTCAAATCCGGGTCGGTAACAGACCTGATGCGCTCGATGAATGTGGGCAACGTCAAGCCCATGGTCGGGGCCGGCCTCGACAATATGCCGTTGACGGTTTATCTGATGCGCGAAGCGCTGCAGAGCCAGAAAGGCCGCATGACCAGCCTGCGCGAATATTATCCGGAAGCCCGCGATGATGACTGGGAACTGGCCAAGGCCGGTCAGCGGGTACAGATCATCAAGCAGGATGCGGAAAAAGGCGGCAAGCTCGAATTCGGCACTGAAATCATCGTGTCGGAAGACGGTTCTCTGGCCGCGCTGCTGGGCGCCTCCCCGGGCGCCTCGACCGCAGTGAGTGCCATGCTGGATGTGATTGAACGCTGCTTCCCGAAGCGCCAGAAGAACCCGGACTGGAAAGAGCGTGTCGGCGAAATGATTCCCTCCTATGGCCGCTCACTCATTGACGACCCGCAACTGGCACGCGCCGTGCGGGCCCGCACCCTGGCGGCGCTGAAGCTGCGCCGGCGGCCGAAGTAATCAAGCAGACACAAAAAACCCCGCAACAGCGGGGTTTCACAATACTTGGTCAATCTTAGAACGGAATGTCGTCGTCAAAATCGTCAAAGTTGTTGTTGCTCTGCTGCGGCTGAGGTTGTTGCTGCGGCTGGCGTTGTTGCGCTGCCTGCTGAGGCGCCTGCTGCTGCGGCTGATTGAAGCCGCCGCCCTGCTGGTAACCACCACCCTGCTGGCCACCCATGCCCTGACCACCGCCGCCCTGGCCCCCGCCAACAAACTGCATCTCATTGACGACGATTTCGGTGGAGTAGCGATCATTGCCAGACTGGTCCTGCCATTTGCGCGTTTGCAGGCGGCCTTCCAGATACACCAGTGACCCCTTGCTCAGATACTGCTGTGCCAGCTCGGCGGTGCGTCCGAACAGCACGCAACGGTGCCATTCCGTATTTTCCTGACGCATGCCGCTGGGGTCTTTCGGGCCCAGTTCATTGGTGGCGACATTCAGGTTGGCCACTGTCGTGCCGCTGGCGGCAGCACGCACCTCCGGGTCCTGACCCAAACGGCCGAGAATGATGACTTTGTTGACTGTACCTTTTGCCATAGCGTTGTTAATCCGTTGTCGATTTATCATGTGCGGCCAGCAGGGCCGTTCGATCCAGTTCCTGGCCGGAGACGCGCACCATCAGCGCTGATTCGTCGTCCAGTATATGCACATCCAGCACGCCGTCCAGCGCCGCCAGTTGCTCGGCCCAGAGATGCAGGCCCCACCCTTCTGTCCGATTCGGTTCGAGATCAGCCAGCTCCCGCGCTTCCAGCGTGATCTGTCGGGACAGGGGTGGCGGCTCGGCGTGCAGTGTAAACAGGCCCCAGACGAGAAGAAACCCTGCTGCGCAGCCTAACACAAACAGGCCTCCCCCTGCGTCGAGTCCGAGGCCGCCCAGAATACCGCCAGCGGCGGCGCCGAGAAACTGGAAGCTGGAAAACACACCCATGGCCGTACCCCGATGTGCCGAAGGTGCGAGGCGGCTGAGCCATGACGGCAGGCTGGCCTCAAGAAAATTGAAGCCAACGAAAAACAGGGCCAGCGCCACAAAAGTCGGCACGCGCTCACCCGATCCGGCGGGCAACAATACAATGGCCGCAAGCACCAGGAGCTGTGCCAGCAGGATCATGCTCTTGGGCCGGTGATGTCGTTCACTGACCCGCATCATGGGACCCAGCGCCAGCAGTGCCACGGCCGCCATGGCCAGATAAATCAGCCCCTGCTGAGTGAGGCTGTAGCCCAAAGCGGCCAACCGCTCCGGCGCCACCAGAAATAACGCAGCCAGCACGGCATGCAGACAGAATATGCCCAGATGCAACGGCCAGAGACCCCGAGTGCGCAAGACGATCGGCAGCAGTTCAGGGCGCCAGCGTTGATAGCCATCCGATACTTGACGTGTTGGCCGCGGCAGCGTCATCACCAGCACGAGCGCAATAAGCGCCAACCCGGTGGTCAGAACGAAAATGCCGGCCAAGCCGCCCCAGGCCGCAACCATGGGACCCAGCACCATGGCCAGTGAAAACGACAGGCCAATACTCACCCCGACAATGGCCAGCGCCGTGGTGCGATGGCGCGGCGGTGTCAGGTCAGCCAGCAAGGCCAGCAGCGTGCTGGAGATCGCGCCAGCGCCCTGCAGGGCACGGCCAATGATCAACCCGTTCACCGACTCTGCCAGCGCCGCGACCACGCTGCCCAGAGCAAACAGAATCAGCCCCGCCACCAGCACCGGACGCCGCCCGACCATGTCGGACAGCATGCCGAGTGGAATCTGGAGGCCGGCCTGGGTCAGTCCGTAGATGCCCAGCGCCATGCCCAGAGAAGCCGCTGTGGCGCCTGCATAGTCCTGTCCGAGCAACATGATGACGGGCAGGACCATGAACAGACCCAGCATCCGGGTCATATAAATCAGACTGATCGAGCAGATAATTCGGACAGGCAAAGCGCTTTCCTGATACTGATTTCGGGTCGCCGGAACGGGCAGCGGATATTATCAGATCAGATACGGTTTAGGGAGGCGCATTGACCTCTGCCCCATGACGGGACAGCCGCTTTTGAGTATCATGCCCTGTTCATTCGAGAGCCCGCCCCGAGTCTATGAAAAGTATCCAGGTACAAGGTGCCCGCACGCACAATCTGAAAAACATTGATGTCGAGATACCCCGCGACCAGTTGGTCGTGATTACCGGACTCAGTGGCTCGGGCAAATCGTCACTGGCTTTCGATACGCTTTACGCAGAGGGGCAGCGTCGCTATGTCGAGTCGCTGTCCACCTACGCGCGCCAGTTCCTGTCGATGATGGAAAAGCCGGATGTGGATCACATCGAGGGCCTGTCGCCGGCCATTTCCATCGAGCAGAAAACCACCACGCACAACCCGCGCTCAACCGTCGGCACCACCACCGAGATCTATGACTATCTGCGCCTGCTGTTTGCGCGCGCCGGCGAGCCGCGCTGCCCCGACCATGACGAGCCGCTGGCCGCCCAGACCATCGACCAGATGGTGGACCAGATCATGGCGCTGCCCGAAGGCAGCAAGCTGATGCTGCTGGCCCCGGTGATCAAGGAGCGCAAGGGCGAACATCTGCATGTTTTCGAGCAATTGCAGGCGCAGGGGTTTGTCCGGGTGCGGGTGGATGGCCGCGTATTCGATCTGGATGAACTGCCGGAACTGGACAAGAAGCGCAAGCACACCATAGAAGCCGTGGTCGACCGCTTCAAGGTGCGCGACGATCTGCGCCTGCGCCTGGCCGAATCACTGGAAACCTGTCTGGCGCTGGCCGACGATGTGGCCCTGGTCGTGCCGATGGACGACGACGGCCCGGAGCCGATGGTTTTTTCCGCCAAGTTCGCCTGTCCGGTGTGCGGCTACAGCATTCCGGAACTGGAACCCAGAGTCTTCTCTTTCAACAATCCCGCCGGTGCCTGCCCCAGTTGTGACGGACTGGGTGTGCGCCAGTATTTCGACGAAGCCAAGGTAGTGCGCGATCCGCACCTGCGCCTGGCCGAGGGCGCGATTGCCGGGTGGGATCGACGCAGCATCTATTATTACTCCATGCTCGAGGCACTGGCCGAGCATGACGGGGTCGACCTGAAGCGCAACTGGGATGATCTGCCAGAAGCCTTCAAGGACCGTGTGCTGCAGGGCAGCGGTACAGAGAAAATCCGCTTTCGCTATATCAACAGCCGGGGCGACACGGTAGAGCGGCACCACACCTTCGAGGGCATTCTGCCCAACATGAATCGACGCTATCGGGAAACCGAATCGTCGTCGGTGCGCGAAGAACTGGCCCGCTACCTGACCGAGCAGCCCTGCCCCGACTGCCACGGCTCCCGTCTCAAGCAGTCCTCACGCCATGTCTTTGTCGACAACCGCACGCTGCCCGATCTGGTGCATCTGCCCATCGGCGAGGCCTATACCTATTTCGAGCAACTGCAGCTCACCGGGTCGCAAGGCGCCATCGCCGACAAGATTCTGAAGGAGATTCGCCAGCGGCTGTCCTTTCTGGTCAATGTGGGGCTGGAATACCTGAGCCTGGAGCGCTCGGCCAACACCCTGTCCGGTGGCGAGACCCAGCGCATTCGGCTGGCCAGCCAGATCGGGGCCGGCCTGGTCGGTGTCATGTATATTCTGGACGAGCCTTCAATCGGCCTGCACCAGCGTGACAATGCCCGCCTGCTGAGTGCGCTGCGCCGGCTGCGCGATCTGGGCAACACGGTGCTGGTGGTCGAACATGATGAAGACGCCATCCGTACGGCGGACCATGTGCTGGATATCGGGCCGGGTGCCGGCGTGCATGGTGGCCAGGTGGTGGCCTCGGGCACACCGCAGGACATCATGGCCAATGCCAGTTCGCTGACCGGCCAGTACCTGTGCGGCATTCAGTCCATTGCCATCCCCCATCCGCGCAACAAGCCCCGGAAAGATAGCTGGCTGACACTGACCGGCGCCAGCGGCAACAACCTGAAGGACGTCACGCTGCGCTTGCCCGTAGGTTTGTTCACCTGCATTACCGGGGTGTCCGGGTCGGGCAAGTCGACGCTGATCAATGGCACCCTCTATCCGTTGGCCGCGACCGAGCTCAACAATGCCACGACGCTCAAGCCGGAACCGCATCGAGGGGTGACCGGCATGGACCATTTCGACAAGGTGGTCGATATCGACCAGAGCCCGATCGGGCGCACACCGCGCTCCAATCCTGCCACCTATACCGGCATTTTCACCGCCATTCGCGAGCTGTTTGCGGCCACCCAGGAGGCCCGATCTCGGGGCTATACGCCGGGCCGTTTCAGCTTCAACGTCAAGGGCGGGCGCTGCGAGGCCTGTCAGGGTGATGGCGTGATCAAGGTGGAAATGCACTTTCTGGCTGATGTCTATGTGCCCTGTGATGTGTGTTCCGGCAAGCGCTACAACCGGGAGACGCTGGAGGTTCTGTTCAAGGGCAAGAGCATTCACGATGTGCTGGAAATGACGGTGGAGGAAGCACTGACGTTCTTCTCGGCCATTCCGGCATTGCAGCGCAAGCTGCAAACACTGATGGATGTGGGGCTGTCCTACGTCAAGCTGGGTCAGGCGGCGACCACCCTGTCCGGCGGTGAGGCGCAGCGCATCAAGCTGGCGCGGGAGCTGTCGAAGCGGGATACGGGCAAGACGCTGTACATTCTGGACGAGCCGACCACGGGGTTGCACTTCCATGATATCCGCCAGTTGCTGCACGTACTGCATCAGTTGCGCGATCGGGGCAACAGCATCGTGGTGATCGAGCACAATCTGGATGTGATCAAGACGGCCGACTGGGTGATAGATCTGGGGCCGGAGGGCGGCAACAAGGGCGGGCAAATCATCGCCGAAGGCACACCGGAGGAAATCGCTGCCGCCAGCCACTCACTGACCGGCCAGTTCCTCGCGCCGCTGTTGAAAACACCTGTCTCGGAGACTGCCTGAGTGGGCTGTGCCGAGCGGCCGATCATTAGGGTCATGACCACGCGGCCGATGCCACCTGATGGAGGGAAAGCCAAACCGGGTCAGCAGGCCGCGAACAGTGGTGCCTTGTTTCCGCCGCTCACTGGTCCCGGTCGGGCGGGCCA
>NZ_JAIUMC010000096.1 GCF_022565775.1 Natronospirillum sp. | reverse complement strand
CAGGGATGACGTATTTTGCGTGTCTCACAGGTATGTACCCGAGCGTGGCGACGGTCCACTTGGCACGGCTTAGAGGAGGTGCGCGCCCTGCCGTTTCAGTCCAGCGACAGGTCGAAACGCTCCAGGCGGATGGTGGTGCGGCGGTTCTGCGCCCGCCCTTCGGCGGTGTCATTGCTCGCCACGGGATAGCGATCACCATGGTAGTCCAGCAGGATGATCTGCGGATCGACCCCTCGGTCCACCAGATAGTCACGAACCCGCAATGCACGGCGCTCGGAACGACGACGACCATCGAAGCGTGTCGACTGGTTGTCGCTGTGGCCCTCGACATAGATGGCCACGATGTCTTCATCGTTCAGAATGTAGGTAACCACATCATTCAGGCGCGCCTGTTGTGCCCGGGTCAGTGAATCCACACCGGTATCGTAATTGACGACGGTTCTTTCGACCTGATCGAAATTGACCGGCAGCAGACCGGTGATGCAGGACCGGTAGTCATCCACATGATTGCGGAACCCGACCGGCGACACCCGTAGCCGCACCGGGCCATTCATGCCCCGCCCCTGACGGGTAAAGGTCGGTGACATGCCGGACTCCAGTCCCGCCATGATGGCCAGAGCCCGCTCGGTTTCCACAGTGAGTGGGCGCTGACTTTCATGCACCTGCACATAGCCCAGATCGCGTACGTGATTTGACGGGCGCCAACTGGGTGCCTCGACAGCCAGTGCTGCGTAGCCCGGACGCATCCGGTTGTAGCTGGTTTCGATGTAGAACTCGAGATCTTCACCGGCACGATGATGGAACACCGCCGTGCCGTAATGCGGAATCGGTTGCCGGAATTCACAGGCAAAGCGATCACCTTCCAGTTCCCAGGTGGTGTTCTGCAGACCGGCGCCAAACTCAACCGACTGAGCCTGCCCCGCCGCTGAAAGAGCAACCAGTGCACCGGCAGCCAGGGCAACCGTGCAAAGTCTGGGCAAGCGGGTGGTCGGCATGAAATTCACTCCAGAACAATTAGGGCAGCCAATCAGGGTCATCATACTGGATCTGTAGCGTCCGCAGAGGTCAAAACTTGAGATCACGAGCCCCTACTTACAATCCAGGCTTTGATTTTGCTCAATTTTCAACGCAGGGCCCTGTTTTAACACCTTGCGATTTCCTGCCACCGCTCTACCATTGGGGCACATTCAGGATGGAAGTCGATGTGACAGACCCCAGACCCCAGGCTATTGCTGACCGTTTCAGAGGTTTTTTGCCGGTTGTTGTTGATGTGGAAACGGCAGGCTTCAACCCGCGCACTGACGCCCTGCTGGAGATCTCGGCCGTTTTTCTGGACATGGATGATGACGGCTACCTGGCGCCCGGTGAACACATCACCTATGACATCCACCCGTTCGAAGGGGCCAACCTGGAACAGGCAGCCCTCGATTTCACCGGCATTGACCCCTTCCATCCGGAACGTAGCGCAGTCGACGAGAAGGAAGCCATGACCGAGGTCTTCCGGACGATCAGGCGCGAAGTGAAAGAGCAGCATTGCACACGTGCCGTGCTGGTCGGACATAACGCCCATTTCGACCATGCTTTCGTGATGTCGGCGGCGGAGCGCATCAACGCCAAGCGCAACCCCTTTCACCCCTTTTCGTCTTTCGATACCGCCTCGCTGGCCGGCCTGATATACGGGCAGACCGTGCTGGCCAAAGCCTGCCGTGTGGCCGGTGTTCCGTTCGACAATGCCGATGCCCACTCTGCCGAGTATGACGCCCTGCGCACTGCAGAGCTGTTCTGCGCCATGGTCAACAGGCTGCAGGATGTCGGGGCCTGGCCACCGGAGGCCTGATTCGACCGACAGAACGCACCCGTCGTCGACCCTGATCATGGATCTGCTACCGACTCTGCTGCTGCTGGGCATCGTTGCCCTCGCCGCCTACGTCCAGACTGTTACCGGCTTTGCCTTTGGCCTGATCGTGATGGGCAGTGCTGTGCTGCTGAACCTGGCGCCGGTGGCTATGGTCGCCATCCTGATCAGCATCCTCAGCCTGTTCAACTGCTGTCTTGCGCTCTACAGAAACCTGGGCCATTTCGACCGGGAGATGGTGCTGCTCTGCTCTCTCAGTGGTGCCGTTACCTTGATACTAGGCGTCTGGGCACTCAATGTTCTCAGCGAACACTATGTGCACTGGTTGCAGATCATACTGGGTGTGGCCATCGTGACGAGCAGCCTGCTATTGATCTTCCGGCCGCGCCCACAGACCAGACGCTCGGGTAAACCGTCATTTCTTGTCTTTGGCGGGATTGCGGGTTTGATGAGCGGCCTGTTTTCAACCTCAGGCCCGCCCCTGGTGTTCCACTTCTATCGCCAGCCTATAGCTCAGCGGGTGATTCGCGACAGCCTGCTGATGATCTTTGCCATCACCTCGGTACAGCGACTGGTCGTGGTGACCTGGCTGGGTGATCTGACGGTGGATGTCCTTGTGGTTGCCCTGACCGCCATTCCGGCGGTGCTGGGCTTTACCTGGCTGGGACGGCGCTTCCCGCCGCCGGTATCGGACACAGCACTGCGCCGGATCGCATTCACATTGCTGCTGCTTTCCGGCACAAGCCTGTGCCTGTCGGCACTGCTCTGAACAAGCTCGACAGCGACCGCCGCAGAATTACTCTTCTTCGTCGGCCGGAACGGCAGCCTCGATCAACGGCTGCAATTCACCCTTCTGTGACATGTCCAGAATGATGTCGTTGCCGCCGACCAGTTCACCATTGATCCACAACTGCGGGAAGGTGGGCCAATTGGCATATTTGGGCAGTTCGGCACGAATATCCGGATTCTGCAATATATCGACATAGGCAAAGCGTCTGCCGCAGCCCATGACAGCCTGCACGGTCTGCGCAGAAAAGCCACACATGGGCTGATTCGGTGAACCCTTCATGTACAAGAGTACCGGGTTCTCTTCAATCTGCTGCTTGATGACATCGAGCGTTTCAGCCATTTTCGGTTCCTGCTTCTCTGAGTCTGTTCTGAGATCAATTATACCCGAGCAATTCACTCAGGTATTCCAGATTATTTTAACGTGTTGAACTCCGGGGTGCCAGAGCGAAAGCGCCATTTGCGCCCGCCCCGGCTTCGTTATAAACTTTGCGGCTCAAAAATCACACAGTTTATGAGCGGCCCCGATTCAGGGGCCGTTCTGTTTTGCGGAGAATGACTTCATGGCGACCCGGCACTTTCTTTCACTGCTCGATCTGACCCCGGCCGAACTCAGGCAATTGATCGACCGGGCCATTGAACTGAAGGCGATGCAACAGCGCCACGAGGTCCATGAACCGCTGAAAAATCGGGTGCTGGCGATGATTTTCGAGAAGTCATCCACCCGCACGCGCGTCTCCTTCGAAGCCGGCATGACCCAACTGGGAGGCAGTGCCCTGTTCCTATCGCCACGTGACACCCAACTGGGGCGCGGCGAGCCCATCGAAGACTCGGCCCGGGTACTTTCGAAGATGGTCGATGGGGTCATGATCCGCACCTTCGAGCACAGCAAGGTGGAAACCTTTGCCGCCCACTCGGATATACCCGTAATCAACGCACTGACCGACTTCAACCACCCCTGCCAGTTACTGGCCGACATGCAGGCCTACCACGAGGTACGCGGCAGTATTCAGGGCAAGACCGTGACCTGGATCGGCGACGGCAACAACATGTGTCACAGCTATATCAATGCGGCCCGGCAGTGGGATTTCGAGCTGCGCATTGCCTGCCCGGATGGCTATGAACCCGATGCCGACCTGGTGGCAAAGAACAGCGACCGGGTATCCATGGTTCGCAATCCCAAGGAGGCTGTGGCCGGTGCGCACCTGGTGGCAACCGATGTCTGGGCCTCCATGGGCCAGGAAGAGGAAGCAGCAGACCGCATGAAGGTCTTTGCACCCTATCAGGTCAGCCGCCAGCTGCTCGATCTGGCCAGTCCTGAAGTGCTGTTCATGCACTGCTTACCCGCCCACCGTGGTGAAGAAGTGAGTCATGATGTATTGGATGACTCACGCTCGGTGGTATGGGAAGAGGCCGGAAACCGCTTACATGCGCAGAAGGCGCTGCTTGAATTTCTGCTCGCCTGAGCCGAATTAAAGCGAGACCTCAATAGGGCTCTACATCGCCTGTTCAGCATTGTATGATGAGGTCATCGCTGGTGCGGGAGTTCGCCAATGAAACGGCAAAACCTCAAGTTCCTGATATTCCTGATCATTCTGGGGCTTATCATCGTCGGGCTTGTGCTGCTGGAAGAGATCCGGGATCACCCGGACTATGCCCCCATGTTCTCCGGAATGTTTGCCTTGCCGATGCTGTGGCTTACAGGCCGAAGAGGACTCGCAGTCACGTCAGTTCTGACGCACCCGCACACAGCACTGCATGAATCCATAAAGTGAGGTAGGTATGTCCGGTATTCTCTCCATGATTCTTGCCGGCGGCGAAGGGACCCGCCTGGCGCCGCTCACCGGCATTCGGGCCAAGCCCGCCGTGCCGTTCGGTGGCAACTATCGCATCATTGATTTCGTGCTGAACAATTTCGTCAACTCGGATCTGCTGCAGATCTTTGTGCTGACGCAATTCAAATCGCACAGCCTGCTCAAGCACATGAGCCGACGCTGGCGGGTTACCGGCCTGACCAACCGCTTTATCGATCCGATTCCGGCACAGATGCAGACCGGCAAGCACTGGTACCAGGGCACCGCCGACGCCATCTATCAGAATCTGGACGTGATCAAGGGCGTGGATCCGGAGATCGTCTGCGTGTTCGGCGGCGACCACATCTACAAGATGGATGTGCGCCAGATGATCCAGTTTCACAATGACAACCCAGCCAAGCTTACAGTAGCTGCGATTCCGGTACCGGTTGAGCAGGCCCATCAGTTCGGCATCATCGAAGTGGACGAAAATCACAAGATGATCGGGTTCCAGGAGAAGCCGAAAGCCAACCCAAAGACCATACCCGGCAACCCCAACATGGTGCTGGCGTCGATGGGCAACTATGTGTTCAATGCCGACACCCTGACCGAATGCCTGCTCAAAGATGCCGAAGACCCGGAGTCCGTGCATGACTTCGGTCACAACATCATCCCGGACCTCTACAAGGCGGGTGATGTGTATGTTTACGATTTTTCGCAGAACGAAATCAGGGGTGAGCCCGAGCAGTCACAGGGCTACTGGCGCGATGTCGGTACTATCGACTCTTATTACGAAGCCAACATGGACCTGATTGCCGTCACCCCGCCAATTGATCTGTACAACCGCTACTGGCCTCTGCGCAGCTACCATCCGGCAGTGCCTCCGGCCAAGTTCGTGCATGATGAAGCCCAGCGTACCGGCCAGGCCATCAGTTCCATGGTATCCGGTGGCTGTGTGGTCAGCGGCTCCATCGTTTATCACTCCATTCTCGGCTACAACATCCATGTACACAGCCATGCCTACGTCGACAGCTGCGTTATCATGGGTGGCAACGACATTGGCCGAGGCAGTCGCATCCGGCGCACCATTATCGACAAGGATGTGATCATCGCCCCCAATACCGTGATCGGGGAAGACCCGGAACACGATCGTCAGCGCTTCCATGTGTCCAAGGAAGGTGTTGTGGTTATTCCCAAGGGGTCGCGGGTTGGGTTCTGAAACCGTCTCATCGTCCGGAAACGCAGCGCCGCTGCGCATTATGCATGTGGCCTCCGAATACGAAGGCCTGGCCAAAAGCGGCGGGTTGGCGGATGTTGCGCGCGCCCTGCCTGCCGCATTGGCTGCCCTGGGCTGTGAGGTTCGGGTGCTTGTCCCCTGCTATGGGCCGCTGCGCGACCGCGACTTTGACCGGCTGATACCCAGCCTGTCCGTGCCGCTCAACCTGACGGAACGCTTCGGGTGCAGTATTCGGGTCTGGCAGGATGGCCCGGTGACGGTCTACCTGCTTGAGCACAATGAGTTTTTTGACCGCCCCGGCCTGTACGACGATGCACATGGGCCCTATGAAGACAACCCGCTCCGCTTCAGCCTGCTGACCAAGACCGCATTCGAACTCTGCAAGGCGCTGGATTACCGTCCCGACATCCTGCACAGCCATGACTGGCAGACCGCACTGGCCGGCTACTACCGTAACGTGCACTACGCCAATGACCCCTTCTTTGCCGACACCCGTGTGGTATTCAACGTTCACAACGGTGCCTATCAGGGTCTATGCCATGCCCGCTGGCTGGGCACTATCGGTATCGACCCGGCGCACTTTACACCGGAGCAATTCGAAGACCACGGGGAAATCAACCTGTTGAAGGGCGGCGTGGCTTTTTCCGATGCCATTGTGCCGGTGAGCCCTGGCTATGCCAGCGAACTGCTGGAAGAGAAAACCTCGCATGGCCTGTGGCGCCAGTTCCGCACTCATCAGTCGCGACTGCAGGGCATTCTGAATGGCTGTGACTACCGCCAGTGGAATCCGGAAACCGATCGTCAGATACCCGCCCGCTACAGCGCCGAGGATCTCTCGGGCAAGGCGCGCTGCAAGGCCAGCTTGCAGGCGTCAGTGGGGCTGGCTCCGGAAGCACAGCAGCCGCTTTTTGGACTGGTCAGTCGCCTGACCGACCAGAAGGGGTTTCACTATCTGATTCCAGCGCTGCATGACCTGCTGCAGCATCCGGTACAGCTGGTCTTGCTGGGCAGCGGCGACCCGCATTTTGTCGGCCAGCTCCGCCACCTGGCAGAGAGCCACCCCGGTCAGGTGCAGTTCACCGAAGGCTACAGCGATACGCTTGCCCATCGCATTGAAGCCGGCAGCGACTTTTTCCTGATGCCCAGCCTGTTCGAACCCTGCGGGCTGAACCAGATCTACAGCATGCGTTACGGCACTCTGCCCATTGTGCGGCTGACCGGCGGCCTCAAGGACACGGTGGTTCCGTTGCGTGCTGACCAGAGCAATGCCGACGAGGCGACCGGCTTAGGATTCACCAACCCGGTTATAGGTGAGCTTGCCGCCTGCCTGGAGTCGGCGGTCAGCCTTTATCAGGGCCAGCCCGATCTGTATGCGCAATTGCAGCAGAATGCCATGGCGCAACGGTTCACCTGGCATCGGGCCGCAGAAGATTATCTGGCACTTTACCAGTCACTGTCTTAACACCGTATCGAGCCGGCTGGCCTTTAGCGCCACCAGCACCAGTGCCATGGCCACGAGACTGACTGCGGCACTGAAGGTGAAGACCCACTGGGGCCCACCAGCGGCTTCCCACATCACACCCGCCATCAGGTTACCGCCCACCAGGCCGAGCCCTGTGCTGAAGGCCAGATAGATGGCTTGTGCCCGGGCCTGCTGATTGTCGGGAAACATCCGAGACAGCAGATACATGGCACTGCCATGCAGCGCACCATAGGTCAGGGCATGTGCCATCTGCGCCAGCATCAGCACCCACCATATGTCGGCAGCCCAGGCCGTCAGCAGCCAGCGCCCGGCCGTTGCCAGCAGTGCAATGGTCAGTACAGTGCGCGCGCCCCAGCGCAGCAGTGCGACACCCAGCACCATGAACAGAAAGACTTCCGCAATGGGCGCTACCGCCAGGTAGCCTCCTATGGCCATGCCGCTGTAACCGACGCCCTGCAGATACAGATCGAAAAAGGTGTTGTAGGCCGCCAGCCCGACATTCCAGAAAAACAGGGCCAGATAGAGACCCCAGACTGGAAAGCGTCTCAAGCGTGCCAGAAAAGCAGACCAACTGGCCTGACTGCGCGGCGCATCCAGTTGCACCGGCACATCCCTGACCAGCAGCATGGCTCCCAACGACAGAAGAGCAATCAGCGCCATGATGGCCGGCAACCATTGCGCCCCCACCCAGTCCAGCAGCGGCCCCAGCAGCATTACGGCCACGGCAAACCCCAGCGTACCCCACAGGCGGATCGAGCCATAGCTGCTGGAGCGGGGACCCAGGTACTCCAGCGTGACCGCCTCCACCTGAGGCACGATGGAGGCCAGAAACAGGCCAATGGCCCCGATCATGATCACCTGCAGGGGCAAGGCAGAAGTCAGTGCCAGCCCGACAAAACAGAGAAACAGCATGAAAGCGCTTACTCGAGCCCACAGCATACGTTTGCCGGTGCGGTCACTGAGCGATGCCCAGAGAAACGGGCCGATGGCCATCATCAAGGTCAGCACGGCAGCGACCTGCCCGATACGGTCAACCGGCAGGCCTTCTCCGCGCAGATATCGCGCCATGTAAGGTACCAGCGCACCCATGATGGCGAAGTAGAAGAAGTAGTTCAGTGACAGGCGCAGCCGCGGTATGGGTTGCGCGCTCTGCGCCACTGACTCTGTCATGCCAGACTGTTCGGCACTGCTGTGACCGGTCATTTCAGGATTCCAGTGGTTTGCGGGCCCGCGCGGCTTTCTGCGCGGCCCGACGTGATCGGAAAAACAAACTGATCAGGGCACTGGCTTCGTCTGCCAGAACCCCTTCGGTAACGTCCGGCTGGTGATTCAGCCAGGTTTTGTCTGACAGCTGTTCTCTGCTGACCAGCGCCCCGGCCTTCGGCTCGCGGGCTCCGAACACCACCCTGGCGACCCGGGCATGCACCAGCGCACCCACGCACATGGCACAGGGTTCGATGGTGACATACAGCGTGGTGTCGGGCAGACGGTAATTGGCACAGAGTTCGCCGGCGGCGCGCAGCACCCGGACTTCTGCATGCCCGGTCGGGTCATGCGTGGTCAGCGGTGCATTGTGCGCTTCGGCCAGCAACTGCGGCTCTGTTCCCTCGCCGATACGCACCAGCACGGCGCCTACCGGCACTTCACCTGCAGCGGCGCCCTGCTCGGCCTGAGCCAGGGCGCGGCGCATCCAGTACTGGTCGTCAGCCGGGCCGGTGGTCATTCCCACTCGATGGTGGCTGGCGGCTTGCTCGACACATCATAGGTGACGCGGGAGATACCGCTGATGCTGTTGATGATGCGATTGGATACGCGCTCAATCAGCTCATAGGGCAGGTGGGCCCAGCGCGCTGTCATGAAATCTATGGTCTCTACGGCCCGCAGTGCAATCACCCATTCATAGCGCCGCGCATCGCCGACGACACCGACAGAGCGTACCGGCAGGAAGACGGCGAAGGCCTGATTGGTCTTGTGGTACCAGCCGGCCTTGTGCAGTTCCTCGATGAAGATCGCATCGGCCTCACGCAGCAGATCGGCATATTCTTTTTTCACTTCGCCGAGAATACGCACGCCCAGACCCGGGCCGGGGAACGGATGCCGGTAAACCATGTCATAAGGCAGCCCCAGGGCCAGCCCGATCCGGCGTACTTCATCCTTGAACAATTCGCGCAATGGCTCGACCAGGTCCATCTTCATTTCTGCGGGCAAACCGCCGACATTGTGATGGCTCTTGATCACATGGGCCTTGCCGGTCTTGGACGCAGCAGACTCGATGACATCCGGATAGATGGTCCCCTGGGCGAGGAAATTCACATCCTTCAGTTCGGTTGCCTGGGCATCAAAGACTTCAATGAAAGTACGCCCGATAATCTTGCGCTTCTGCTCCGGGTCGGCTTCGCCTTTCAGCGCAGACAGAAACTGATCTTCGGCATCCACCCGGATGACCTTGACGCCCATGTTGCTGGCGAAAGTCTCCATGACCTGATCGCCTTCCTGCTTGCGCAGCAGGCCGTTGTCGACGAAGACACAGGTCAACTGGTCGCCGATGGCCTTGTGCAGTAAAGCGGCCACAACAGAAGAGTCAACGCCACCGGACAGGCCAAGCAACACCTTCTGGCTGCCTACCTGATCGCGCACCCGCGCGACCAGATCGTCAATGATGTTCTCTGCAGTCCACAAGGCATCACAGCCACACATGGAGCGGACAAAACGCTCCAGAATGGCTTCGCCCTGCAGGGTATGAGTCACTTCCGGGTGAAACTGAACGCCGTAGAACTGACGCTCGTCATCCGCCATGGCTGCAATAGGGCAGGTATCGGTGCTGGCCATCAGGCTGAAACCGTCCGGCAAGGTCGACACCCGGTCGCCGTGGCTCATCCAGACATCAAGCCAGTTGCCGCGCTCGGTGTTGTGATCGGCAATGCCGGCCAGCAGAGCGCCGGTTTCAGTGACCTTGACCTCGGCATAGCCGAACTCATGGTCAGACACGCTTTCAACCGCGCCGCCGAGTTGCGCCGCCATGGTCTGCATGCCGTAGCAGATCCCCAGTACCGGCACGCCCATGCTGAACACGGCTTCCGGAGCCCGCGGCGTATCGGCGGCCGTTACAGACTCCGGCCCGCCGGAGAGAATAATGCCTTTGGGATTGAATTCACCAATCTCATCGGCGGTCATGTCGAACGCGCGGATCTCGCAATAGACACCGATTTCCCGCACCCGGCGGGCTATCAACTGGGTGTACTGTGAACCAAAATCCAGAATCAGGATTTTTTCCGCGTGGATGTTCTGGCGCATGCAGGTTCCTTGTCAGTCTTGAGTGGCTCAGTCTATGCGATAGTTGGGTGCTTCACGGGTGATCTGCACATTGTGCACATGCGACTCGCGCATGCCGGCATTGCTGATACGAACAAACTTGGGCAGTGTGCGCATCTCCTCGATGTTGGCACATCCGGTATAACCCATGGAGGCGCGCACGCCGCCCATCAGCTGATGCACCACATTGGACAGCGGCCCCTTGACAGCCACACGACCCTCGATGCCTTCCGGCACCAGCTTTTCGACCCCGTTGCCATTCTGGAAATAGCGGTCGCTTGAGCCTTTGGTCTGACCCATGGCGCCGATCGAGCCCATGCCGCGATAGGATTTGTAGGCCCGCCCCTGGAACAGCTCCACCTCGCCCGGAGACTCATCAGTGCCGGCAAACAGTCCGCCTGCCATGATGGCATAAGCACCTGCCGCGATGGCCTTGGCCAGATCACCGGAGAAGCGCACACCACCGTCGGCAATCACGGGGATATCATATTCTTTGACAGCAGCGGCCACATTCGACACAGCCGTAATCTGCGGCACGCCAACACCGGCCACAATGCGCGTCGTACAGATGGAGCCCGGGCCAATACCGACCTTGACGCCATCTGCACCGGCCTTGACCAGATCCAGTGCGGCTTCAGCAGTAGCGATGTTGCCCCCGATCACGTCAACCTCGGGGAAGTGCTTCTTCACCCATGCCACACGATTGATTACGCCATATTCGTGCGCCGTGTGACCATGCGCCGTATCGACCACAATCACATCCACACCGGCCTTGACCAGCGCTGCGATGCGCTCTTCCGTGCCGGCACCGGTGCCAACTGCGGCGCCAACGCGCAAACGGCCCTGGTCGTCTTTGCTCGCCATCGGGTGCGATTGCGCCTTGGTAATATCCTTGACGGTGACCAGACCGACCAGTCGTTCGTCATCATCGACAACCAGCACTTTTTCGATGCGGTAGCGATGCAGCAGATTCATGATTTCATCGGGGTCGGTGCCTTCGGTCACCGTGACCAGCTTCTCGCGGCCGGTCATGATGCTGGACACTTTGGCGTCCAGGTTGCGTTCGAAACGCACATCACGTGCGGTGACGATACCCAGCAGATCATCCTGCTCGACTACCGGCACGCCGGAAATATTGTTGGTCAGCGTCAGGTCAATCAGCTCGCGAATGGTCGCATTGGGGCCAATCGTGATGGGATCGCGGACCACGCCGCTTTCATATTTCTTGACCTTGCGCACTTCGCGTGCCTGATCTTCGATCGAAAGACTCTTGTGGATGATGCCGATCCCACCTTCCTGCGCCATTGCAATGGCCAGATTGGCTTCAGTGACCGTATCCATGGCGGCCGAAATCAGCGGTATGCTCAATTCAATGTTGCGTGACACACGGGTTTTGAGAGAGACCTGATGAGGCAGAACTTCGGAGTAGCCGGGGACCAGAAGAACATCGTCGAATGTGAGTGCTTCTTCTGCGATTCTTAACATGTATGCCTACCTTTTTAGCGGGGAGTGAGGATGCCGAACGCATCGGCATCGTCTACAAGGTGGCGCGGCATTATAAACACATTGTGTGAAAAAGCAAAAACAGTTTTAGTCAGACTAGAGAAGACAGAAGACAGAAGACAGAAGACAGAAGACAGAAGACAGAAGACAGAAG
>NZ_JAIUMC010000095.1 GCF_022565775.1 Natronospirillum sp. | reverse complement strand
TTGTAGAGATAGCGCGATTTGTGCTGGCTGTTCTTGAAGTTGGTGGCTTTCACCAGGCCCTTGTCGATCAGTGCCTGCAGGCAATAGTTCACCTTGCCCAGGCTGATGCCCAGGTCTTTGGCAATGGCGCGCTGGCTGGCGGAGGGGTCGGCCTCGAGCGCTTTTAGGATGCGGTAGCGGCTTTCGTCGTTGAGCATTTTAGAAGAGTTGTGAGTTTTGAGTTGAAAGTTGTGAGTTGTAGGCGGTGGCGTGAGTCACGGATGCGTAGCCAAGGGCCACAGCCTACAGGGTTTGCGCGGCCAAGGCCGGCGCCTACAGTGGTGGCGCCGTCGTAGGCGGTGGCGTGAGTCACGCATGGCGGTTATAGCCGCCTTTGTGGGGGCCTGCGGCCCCATCGCGCAACGGGGTGCGCTCCTACTGGTTGTTCTCTCGTTTGTGCACGCTGGGGTGCAGGGTGGCGTCTTCTGGCAGTTGTCTGGGCTTTTTGCCGCCAAACAGCAGTCTTAACAGCCGGCCCGACCAGGTGCGCCAGGGTTTGTGGGCTGTGCCCAGCGGGTCTGGTGGCTGTTCGGGTTCGTGGTGTGGCGGCAGTATCAGGCCGGCGTGCTCTGCTTTCTTTTGCATCCATTGCAGGCTGATTTCTGCCAGGCCGCGGTCTTTGTAGCCGCCGCCGACATCACTGTGAGCACCCGCAAACCAGACCTGTTCTATCGTCTGATGGGGTTTGCGGCGGCTGTCGTCCCACAGTTCCGGTTCGTACTTGGGCCTTTTTTCGTCAATGGCCAGGGCATGGTAACCATGCGTGACGATGTGGCTCAGTTCAGCGTTGAAGAAGCGCTGGCGGCGGTAGAAATATCCCAGCGCTGAAATGGTGTCCCAGACGCCGATAAAGTGGATCTCGCACGGCTGGCTGTATTGCTCTCGAAACTGCTGTGCTTCTGCGTTGTTGCCCACCTTGAAATAGAGCCGCGTCGCTCTGGGTACCCGATGTCGCTCGTCATGGCGCAGCAGGCCGCATTTTTTGACCATACCGCTGAGCGCACGCACGGCATAGGCACCCCGGCTGAAGCCGAACAGGAAGATGCGGTCGCCCGGTTCATAGTGCTCTACCAGGAAGTGGTAGCCGTTTTCGATGTTCTCTGTCAGGCCGTTGCCGAACAGACGCCCCATCAAACAACCCAGGCGGCCGGTACGATGCAGGCGGCTGGGCGTGAAGGTGCCAACTCCGGGTTCATAGCGGGTGACCTGCTCGCCACGCTGTTTGGGCAGCCGCTCATACAGGTGCGCGACGTTGGTGTTCTCGGCCCGGTGGCGGACCGGTTCATCCTCACTGGGCTGGCCGTGATGCATCAGTGCGTTGTCGGTGCCGTCGCAGCAGAAGACGAGGTTTTTCATTCCTTGAAAGGTTTTTTATTTAGAAGTCGAAAGTTGTGAGTTGTAGGCCAGGGGCGTAAGCCCCGCTTGGTGGCGTTGCGGCGCTGAGCACGACTTACGTCGTTGGCCAATAGATACAGAGCCTTCTATTCAGGCGGAAACTGGCTCATTCATCCAACATTGCTTTTACGGCAGTGGTCAGCTCTTCCAGGCTTTCCTCGACCACGCGCTTGACTGTTTCCGGGTCGATATCACCCAGGTAATTGTGGACCAGTATGTTTCTGAAGCCGCTGATTTCACTCCAGGGGATGTGTGGATGCTCGGCTTTTCTGGCATCGGGCAATCTCTGGGTCGCTTCCGATAAGGTCTGCAGGTTTCTCACTGCGGCATCATAAAGGATGTCGTCAGTTGTTATATCTCCTCGATCTTCAATCCGCCTAATTTTGCTGATGCAATCAAGAATGTGTCGAGCATATGGCCTCCAGTCCTTGCTCATAGCGGTACCGCCTCGCGAATCACATCGTCCCTGATGTACTGGTTCAGTTCGTGCTCTGGGATCAAGTCCACTTTTCGGCCAAACAGTTCTTCAAAAGACTGGGCCAATCTCATTCTCTGGCTGAACAGATCATAACCCTTCGGCAGCTCTACCAGGATGTCTATGTCGCTGTCTGCAGTCTCTTCTCGCCGCGCCACGGAACCAAAAATCCTGACATGGCTGGCACCACATTGCTGCGCCAGTTGATTAACAATGTCTTTTTTCTGGCTGATGTCATCCATCAACATGATCATTCACCTTGATAAAACATTTGCGCCTTGACTGATTATAGCGCTGAGTGATGGCAATAGCCGCCTTTGTGGGGGCCTGCGACCCCGAGCACGACTCACGTCGTTGGCCTACAGATGTGGCACATTTGTAGGCTGTGAGCTTGCTCACGCATGCGTCGCCAAGGCCGGTGCCTATGTGACCAACCTGCGTTGAATCAGGTCTTTGATCAGCGCCTGGGAAAACCGGATTATTTCCGCTTGATATCGGTGGGCGGTATTCAGCGCACTGGCAAGCACTTCAGGCGACTCCATGTACTCATGAATCATCTGGTTGCGCGTCTGGCGAATGGCCATCCATTGATCCGCTGAATTCAGCAAGCCCAGCTTTTCGACTCGATCCAGATTGTCCAGTGCTGTGCCGGTGTGCTCGCCCACCAGGTGCAGCCATGTGGGCAGCAGCTTGTCGCCTACAGTGTCCTGCAGTCGACAAAAACGACTGGTGTAGGCTTCCACCCGCTCAGCCTGCTCGGGGTCCGTCGCCAGGCTGCGAGCACGCTCAACGGTAAACTGTTCTTTGAACACGCGCCCCGTGGAGTATTCAAGGTGATCTATTTCCTTGCGTACCACTCTGACCAGAAAATGAAGCCGGTCGTTACTTGTTCCGCTCACAGTACTTGCCCCTGCTGACTGGCCACACGATGAATGGGCAGTCCGGTAAGATTGGGCGCCTGCACCACAACATCTACCTTGCGCCCATGAAAGGCTCGCATCAACCGCGCACTGAGTTGGCCGGAGAGGTTGGCCGGGTCGGACACAGGTTCACGAACCCGGACCATCAGGTCAACGTCACCGCCGCGAGCACTGTCATCAAGCCTGGAGCCGAACAGGATGACCTCGGCATTGGCACCAAACACTGCGGCGGTTTCGGTCTTGATGGTGTTGATTTGAGCTTGGGTGAGGCGCATTTTGGAGTTGAAAGTTGAAAGTTGAAAGTTGAAAGTCAGAAGTTGAAAGTCCCAAGTCGACAGTGCACAGATGACGGTCGACAGTTAGTCCATTTTAGCTTTCAGGTTTTGCATCAGTCCGTGCAGCATGGAAGAAATTTGCTGCGTTTCCGCAATCCACTTCTTGCTGGTGCTCTGGTTGACATAGTCTATCCGAGTACCAATGTAGATTTGGGTCCTAAGCTCAGCACACGAACTGTACGCCATATTGATGAAGCGCAACTTGTCCTTTATGGATGCTCTGGTGATGCCTTCCGCGATGTTGGACGGGATGGACAATCCGGATCGCGTAATCTGATCTCTGAATCCAAAGTCCTGGAAGCCATTGAAGTAGATATATAACTCGGCAGAGAGCTTTGCTGCTCTTTTCCATACCTCCAATCGCTCGAAATACACAAAACAGCCTCACAGCTATAAAAACCTTTACTGTCATCTGTCTTCCGTCGACTGTCTACTGGCTCTTCGTTTAGTCCTTCCCGTACAGATCCCGGGTATACACCTTGTCGCGGACGTCCTTGATGTCGTCGGTGAGGCGGTTGGCGACGATGACGCAGGCGTCTTTCTTGAACTGTTCGAGGTCGCGGTAGACTTTGGAGCCAAAGAAGTCGTCTTCTTCCAGCACCGGTTCATAGACGATGACCGGTATACCCTTGGCCTTGATGCGCTTCATGACGCCCTGCATGGCGGAGGCGCGGAAGTTGTCGGAGCCGGCTTTCATGATCAGGCGGTGCACGCCGACCACCTCAGGGTTGCGGCGGATAATGGCATCGGCAATGAAGTCTTTGCGCGTGCGGTTGGCGTCCACAATGGCGCCGATGATGTTATTGGGCACTTCGTTGTAGTTGGCCAGCAGTTGCTTGGTGTCTTTCGGCAGGCAGTAGCCGCCATAGCCGAACGAAGGGTTGTTGTAGTGGTTGCCGACGCGCGGGTCCATGCTGACGCCTTCGATGATCTGCTGGGTGCTGAGGCCGTGGGTTTCGGCGTAGGTGTCCAGCTCGTTGAAGTAGGCGACCCGCATGGCCAGATAGGTGTTGGAAAACAGCTTGATGGCCTCGGCTTCGGTGCTGTCGGTGAACAGGGTCGGCGGGTCTTTCTGGATGGCGCCCTGCTGCAACAGCCCGGCGAAGGTTTCGGCGCGTTGTGAGCGTTCACCCACCACAATGCGGGACGGGTGCAGGTTGTCATACAGTGCCTTGCCTTCGCGCAGGAATTCCGGTGAAAAGATCAGGTTGTCGGTTGCAAACCGGGCGCGTGCATCGCGGGTGTAGCCCACCGGCACGGTGGATTTGATGACCATCACCGCTTTCGGGTTGATGCTTTTGACATCTTCTATCACCGACTCGACTGACTTGGTGTTGAAGTAGTTGGTTTCGGGGTCGTAGTCGGTGGGGGTGGCGATGATGACGAAATCGGCGCCATCATAGGCTTCGGCCTTGTCCATGGTGGCGCGGAAGTTCAGCTCGCGGTTGGCGAGGAAGTCTTCGATTTCCGCATCCACGATGGTGCTTTGGCGGTTGTTGAGCTTGTTGACCTTGTCTTCGATGATGTCCAGCGCCACCACTTCATTGTGTTGGGCGAGGAGCATGGCGTTGGACAGCCCGACATAGCCGGTGCCGGCGACGGCGATTTTCATGAGAGTCATTCCCTGGTGATGAAAGTCGAAAGTTGGAAGTTACAAGTTGAGAGTTGTGAGTTTAACAGCTCCCGATTTGTAGGCGCTGGCTCGCCTGCGCTCGGCGGCGCAGCCGCCCTATTTAGCGCGGCCAAGGCCGGCGCCTACAACGGAGGCACCCTGTAGGCGCTGATTTATCTGCGCTCGCCGGCGCCTACAAGAATGCCTACAGGTTGTAATAACTGCGGTACCACTCGACAAACATGGCGACGCCTTCTTTGACGGGGGTGGCGGGCTTGTAATTAACGGCTTCTTCCAGTGCGGTGCTGTCGGCGAAGGTGTCGGGCACGTCGCCCGGCTGCAACGGCAGCAGTTCCTTCTCGGCTTTCATGCCGAGGGCTTCTTCGATGGCTTCGATATACTCGATAAGCTTCACCGGGTTGTTGTTGCCGATGTTGAAGATGCGGAACGGTGCGTTGCTGGTGGCCGGGTCGGGGTTGTTGCTGTCCCATTCCGGGTTGGGCTCGGCGATCTGGTCGCTGGCCTTGATCACGCCGGCCACTATGTCTTCGACATAGGTGAAGTCGCGGGTGTGATTGCCGTGGTTGAACACCGGGATCGATTTGCCTTCCAAAGTGTTCTTGGTGAACTTGAACAGCGCCATGTCCGGGCGGCCCCAGGGGCCATAGACGGTGAAGAACCGCAGGCCGGTGGTGGGCAGCTTGAACAGATGGCTGTAGCTGTGCGCCATCATTTCATTGGCTTTCTTGGTGGCCGCGTAGAACTGCAGCGGATGGTTCACGCCGGCGTGCTCGCTGAACGGCATATTGGTGTTGGCGCCATAGACGCTGCTGGTGCTGGCATAAGTGAAATGCGGTACCTCGGCATAGCGGCAGGCTTCCAGCAGGTTGGTGAAGGCGACGATGTTGGCTTCCACGTAGCTGTGCGGGTTTTCCAGTGAGTAGCGCACGCCAGCCTGGGCGGCCAGGTGAATCACCCGGTCGAAGGTATGCTCCTTGAAGCAGGCTTCCACGGCGGCCATATCAGCCAGGTTCTGGCGGATGAAGTGGTACTCGCTGCCGGTCTCACGGGCGGTTTCTTCGAGGATTTCCAGCCGTTTTTCTTTCAGCGTGGGGTCGTAGTAGTCGTTGACGATATCGAACCCGACCACGGTGTCGCCGCGTTCCAGCAGCGTTTTGGTCAGATGGAAGCCGATGAAACCGGCGTTGCCGGTGACGAGGATTTTCATGCCTGTTCCCTGGTGTTGGAGATGAAGAGGGTTTTTCAAATGAGGCTTTATATCTGTAGGCGCCGGCCTTGGCCGCGCTCGGGGCCGCAGGGCCCTCTAAATCGGCCAGCGGGGTGGCCTCCTACAGAAAACCCGTGCCACCACTGTAGGCGCCGGCCTTGGCCGCGCTCGGGGCCGCAGGCCCCTATCAAATCGGCCAACGGGGTGGCCTCCTACGGAACGCCCACGCCACCTTAACTGTAGGAGCGCACCCCGTGCGCGATGGGGCCGCAGGCCCCTCTAAATCGGCCAGCGGGGTGGCCTCCTACGGAACGCCCACGCCACCTTAACTGTAGGAGCGCACCCCGTGCGCGATGGGGCCGCAGGCCCCTCTAAATCGGCCAGCGGGGTGGCCTCATACGGAGCGCTCGCGCTGCCCCAATTTCAAAAAAGCACACTTCCGTCCGGCCGGGTGAAGTGGCAAACCAAATCTGTTCAGTTGTTGAACATGCATTTTAGGCCAACCTGTCCTCTGTGACAAGCGCCGCCGGTCAGTCTTCAGCGCTCTGTTCGCAGGACGCTTAGTGCCCAGGGTGGCCCAGGACCGTGACGAATTAACCACGCGGGACACTAGTGTACAGGGCATGCCAAAGCATTCAAGGTGCCCCAGGACATGCAATGGCTATTTGCAGCTCTCTTGGCAGCCACCAAGACCCACCTTTGGGTTAGCCCAGTTGGGTGATAGAAATTTCTGTTGTTTCCACTGACCATGGCGAGCATCTGGCCTGAACCGGCCGATTCATGGACCCCGTGATCCCAAGGCGCCTGATGTACAGTGGAAGTTATAGCATTCAAGCTCGAACTCTACCCCTTTCAGGGCCGCTTCGGCCCTGTTTTTCCCCTGTCTGGAGCCTCTGGTCGCGCCCTGGCGTCCACTATAAAAATCCGCACAAGACAGAGGAAACCTCATGAAACTCAAAACTCTGACTGGCACTGTATTCGCCAGCCTGCTGGCTCTATACGGCTGCGATGACAGCTCTTCGTCCAGTGACAGCAACGGTGACAGCAGCTCTTCAGGCGGCAGCAGCGATGCCAACCTGGAGGCCGCAAGCACCGACTCGGAGAGCCCGATTGCATTCGATAAATCCAAAGACTACTTGATCGAGTCAGACTTGCCGGATGATTTCGAGTACTTCTACTTCGAAAACAACCCCGGGGTCTACACGATCTCGGTGGAAGACCTTGACCTTGATGGCGTCGAAGGCCTTTACCGCATCAATGTGCGCGTTCAGTACTACCATGAACACAATGGCCGCTATCAGGGCCTTGAGAGCTATCCGGCCTATCACAACTACCCGGGCAACGGAGAGGCCGTGGCCAAATTCCTGCTGGAAGAGTTTACCCGCATCCGGGTCCGTCTGGTTTTGGGCCATGACGGTGATGATGATGATGTGACCGGTACCGTGGCTTTCCGCAAGTCCGGGGAGGAGGCCGAAATTGTGGATTCCGCATGGTCCAGCGACTGGGCAGCCTCGGTCGATCGCAAAAGGGAATGCCTTACCGGCGGCACCTACTCCGGCGGCTCGCCGGGGGTAACATCGCGTGTGGTGGGCAATGATCTGTTTATCAACCGCGCCTGGTGGCCAGATGCGACCGTTGACGGAGATGACCTGACCTTCGACCGGGAATTTGAGGCATCGTTTGGAGACTCCAGGTTGACGCACGAGGCTTCTGGATCAGGTACTGTCGACGATGGCGATCTCAAGTTTACTCTCGAAGTGAGAGAAGAGTTTTTCGAAGGCGAAGACCGGGAGAACTTCTGTGACACCGAAGTGGAATATGTGTCGCGGTAATTCTGATTAACCAACTCAAAATGCCTCCTGCAGCGCAAACTCTTGCGCCTGCAGGGGGCTTTTCTGGCCCAAAGCCCTACATATTGCGCCGCAACAACCACCCACCGACAAAAAGCGCTCCGATCACCGGGATCAGGCTGGCGATCGCCGGTGTCAGGCCAAGATACAAGCCTGCCGGGCCAAAGAATTGCTGCACGATCTGCAGCATCAGCGCCAAAGCCACCCCCATCGCAATGCGTGCACCGATTGAAATGGACCGGGTAGACCCGAACACGAAGGCGATGCCGATCAGCGTGATGCTCAGCGTCAACAAAGGCGCCGTGGCACGGCTCCAGAACTCCAGGGCGACAACCGGGTCAGCTACCGCGCGTTCATTCAAAAACCGCACCCGCTCACGCAGTTGCGGCAGGGTCAGAACCCGCATGCGGGTGCCCAGGTTGTAGATGATTTCGGGAGACAGCGGCGCCTCGATCGACTGTTCGTCATAGTGGAGCTTGCGAAACCGGGCCGTTTCACGGTCAGTGCCTGTCCATTCGGTCACTTCGACATCGAGCATCCGCCACTCATCCGGCTCCAGAAGCACCTCTCGAGCACGCACCGTCTCAGTGATCTCGCCCTGCTCATCCAGTGTCACGATAAAGACATTGCGCGCCCGTTCGGCGGTCACGAACTCGCCGACGTTCATCATCTGGTTGCCGCTCTGGTACCAGTCACCAAAGCTCGGGCCTTCGTCGCGATCCAGACGCTCGGCGCGGTACATGTTGGCTTCCAGACGCAGCTGCGGCGCCAGCATTTCTCCCATCATGAACAGCAGACCGATGGCGACCAGGGCCGGGGTCATGATAGTGGCCAGCAGGCGGGACGCCGGCAGTCCGGTGGCGCGGATAGCCGTCAGCTCGCTGCTCGCCGACAGGCCACCCACACTGACCAGGGTGCCTACCATCACAATGAAGGGAAAAAAGTAGCGGTAGATCTCACTCGGCAGCTCCATCAGGGTGAACACCATGACGTGGAAGCTGGTGAAGGTGTCGCTGCCGCGACGTGACAGCTCATCCGCATAGCCCAGCAGCGCCAGCAGGCTGGCGAACAGCATGAAGACGACGAGAATGCTTTTCAGGGTGCGAAACAGGATGTAGCGGCCGAGGATGGTCATCATGTGCTGCTCCCTCCCCCGCTCTCGGCGCGAGTTGGCCGCACCCGCTCATAGAACTGCCACCAGAGGTTGGTCAACCAGCCTTTGAAATCAAAGCGGAACAGCAGCGCCATCATGATGGCCAGAATATGCAGCCACCAGTAGTTGGCCCACAGCGGGAACGCTTCGTTGCGCACATTGATATTTACGGTGCGCATCAGATACATGTAAAGCACATATATGATGACAGCGGGCAGCACGGCGGCGTTCTTCCCCGAGCGCGGCGTGTAACGGGTCAGGGTGACAGCCCACACGGCGAACACGAGGGCGGTGAACGGATACAGCACTCGCTGCTGCGCCTCTGTCTTGTCGCGCATGTTGCTGGATTCCCAGAGTTCGGCAATGGGCTGTGCCGAACGACTCAGGCTGGTGGAGGCTTCGGGTATTTCGAGGCGCAA
Organism: Natronospirillum sp.; assembly: GCF_022565775.1. Taxonomy (GTDB): domain Bacteria; phylum Pseudomonadota; class Gammaproteobacteria; order Pseudomonadales; family Natronospirillaceae; genus Natronospirillum. Next base: position 2,712 of record NZ_JAIUMC010000095.1, on the reverse strand, counting down.
GCTGAGTGTTTCGAAGATGTTTTTCTCCAGGGTGTCGTCTTCGAGCGATTCACGCAGCAGCTCGCCGTCGGTCAGCACGAGAAACTGGGCGTTGTCCTGCCGTTCAACCCGGGCCCGCTGTGCGGTGACCAGCCGTTGTTCGTCGTCCTGAACATAGGCCATGAAGACATCCAGCAGATCGCCGGTATCCGGGTCGCTGCGCCGGGCATGCAGGGTGCTGCCATCCGGGCCGACCGGCGCGAACTCGCCGGGTTGTACCAGCTCCGCCGCCGGGCGTTCGGCCAACACCCGCTCCAGTTGGTATACCTGCTGGCCGGACCAGGGCACCAGAAACAGGGAAAAGAAAAACAGCAACCCGGTGACCAGCGCGGCCACGCTGAGCATCAGACTGAGAATTCGGTTGTCGGAGTAGCCGACGGCCTGCAGCACGACGCGCTCACTGGAGGCGGACAGTTGACCCAGAGCGATGACGGAAGAGAGAAAGAAGGCCCCGGGCATCAGTTCCAGCAATACGGCGGGCACTTCCAGCAGAATCAGTAATGCCACAGCGCCGCCGGGCAAGGTGCCGCCCAGCGCACGGGTGAGCACCTCGCCGAAGACCTCTGCCAGCATCAGTGCCGTGATCAGCAGGCTGATAAACAGGAAGGGTATGGCGACAAGGCGCAGGATGTAACGTTGAATAATCACGCGGGTTCAATAATCCGGCATGGGCGTCGACGGGTCATTGTAGGCCAGTGGCGCGTCTATAGGCTAGTGCTGAAGGCGGCTGCGCCGCCATCGGCCAGGGGCTGGCCTCCTACGGTAGGAGCGCACCCCGTTGCGCGATGGGGCCGAAGGCCCCCTACGGCAGAATGTCTTGCAACGCGTCGTACACCTTCTCAGGCATCAAATCCCGCATACAAGGCGGCGGCTCTGCACTGCCCTTTTCCAGCCATTTGCAGTCCCGCTTGTGGCAGGGTGCGCACTCTAGACTCAACGTCAGGTTGCGCGTATGGCGGCCAATCAACCCCACCTGGGCCGGCGATGTCGGCCCATACAAAGCTATCGACGGCGTACCCAGGGCCCCGGCAATATGGGTAAACCCGGTATCCATGCCAATAACCGCCCGGGCATTGGCTAACTTGTGGGTAACTTCCGGGATACTCAACCGCTCGTCGGCCACCTGAACCGCATCGACACTGGCCCGAATGGCCTGTGCCATACTCTGCTCCTCCGGAGACCCCCAGATCACCTCGACCGCATGCCCTGCTTCATGCAGACGCTGCGCGAGGGTGGTCCAGTGCGCCAGCACCCAGTGTTTGGTATGCCAGGTGGTGCCGGGAATCAGCAGCACCGGGCCGGGCTCGGACTCGTCAGTAACAAACTGTGACCGGATACCGAACTCCGGCTCACCGGTGACCTCATAGCCAAAGGCGGCGCCCAGCAGGCGGCGCAGTCGCTCGGTGGCGTGTACCTCAAGGGGCGTCTCGTCGGCTCCGATCACATCATGGGCATGGTGGTAGAGCCAGCCGGCCGGCAGCTCGCGCAGGCTGCGTCCACCAAACCCGTGGCGCTGGTCGGCATTGGCCTGGCTGGCAATCAGTGCGCTCTTGAGCAGGCCCTGAGCATCGACAACGAGCTTGAAGCGGTCGTCTTTCAGGCGGGTGCGCCAGGCTGACCATTCACGCCAACTGGCCCGGTCGCGCTGTCGCAGCCACTGGCGCTGGGTAATCGGAATCACCTCTGCCACGGCGGGGTGCCAGGCCGCCATATCGGCAAAGCCCTTTTCGACGACCCAGTGCAGTTTGACGTCGGGGCGCTGACGTTGCAGATCGGTCAAGGCGGGAAAGGTATGCAGTATGTCGCCCATGGACGACATCTTGATCAGCAGGGCCTTCATGCGGGGCGCCCTGGTGTCAGTTGTAGTTCTGATAGGATTTTTCTTCCACCAGTTCGGAACCGAAGGCCAGGTTGATGTCTTTCTTGACGGCGGCCCGTTCGTCGTTGGTGAAGTAGACGGCCCGCGCCAGTTGCACGAAGGTGTCGCCGAAGTCTTTCTGGCGTTCGCAGTCGCGGATGTCGTCTTCGATGTTCCAGAGCTTCTGGTTGATCTCGCCCAGCTTGCCTTTGAGCGGTTGCAGTGTCTGCAGGCCGTCGGTATCCAGCAGTTGGTTCAGGCGCTCGCTGAGCACGTCGAGTTCATGCTGCACGTTCTTGAGTTTGGCCGCGTCTTTAATGTGGCGGGTCTTGATTTCGAGGATGGTGATTTTGTCGACCATTTCACCCAGAGACACGGGAGTTTCAACCAGCATGGAATGAAGTCCTGTTGTTGATTGGTAAGCGGTTCAGGGTTTGCAGTTTACCTCAGGGGGGCAGCAAACAAAAAGCCCGCCGCATGTTGCCATGGGCGGGCTTTCCGGTATCTGGCTCCCCGAGTTGGACTCGAACCAACGACCAATAGATTAACAGTCTACTGCTCTACCAACTGAGCTATCGGGGAAAGTGCGCGTATCCTAGCCGCGGCGTTTTGGACTGTCAACATCAAAGTGGCAGTTTTGTTAGAGGGTTGAAAAGAAAGGAGAAAATTGAGGGCCTGCGGCGCTGAGCGTACGGGGTGATCGCGCAGCGGGGTGCGCTCTTACGGTAGGTGTGGCACCGGTGGTCCGTAGGAGGCCAGCCCCCTGGCCGATTGTGCAAGGGGCCTGCGGCCCCATCGCGCAACGGGGTGCGCTC
>NZ_JAIUMC010000094.1 GCF_022565775.1 Natronospirillum sp. | reverse complement strand
ACTAACCGGATTTACCGCCACCCTCCAACATTTTCCCGTACTTCCGCGATGAACCAAAAAAAAGCCGACCGGCCTGAAGGCCTGGTCGGCGAGAGAGACTACCTATCAACTAGACTGCCCTTGCAGACAAGGACCTGAATATCCTAAAAAAACCCGCGTCGGGATTGGAGGAGGATTTGGGGTGTAATTTAATTTCATAAACTCCTCTCCACCCCCCAAAAAACGGCCTTCAAGTGAAATAAAAATTCTTACTCGGCAATCAGTGATTCTCCGCGCTCGATCGCTTCCCGCCTCGTTCTGACACCCAGTTTCTTGTACAGATTATTGATATGCGTCTTGACCGTCGAGACAGCAATAAACATGGTGCCGGCAATTTCTTCATTGCTCATGCCCGCCAGTATGTGCTTGTACACCCGCCATTCTTTGCGCGACACCCCGGCTGCCAGCAAGGCATCGGGAATCTGTTCACCCCCCGGCCGGTCGGCGGTATTGCGCTGGCGATTCAGGGTCAGCAACTGATCGGCATACTTGGCCACCTCAGGCGGAAACACTTCGGACCGCATCAGGCGCTCCAGGATCGGCATCAGCCACTGGCGCAGGAACAGCCAACTGGCCACCAGACCCAGGCTGGCAGCGCTGGGCAACAGCCGGCGCACCTGGCGGGTGGCCTGCTCATGGTCACCCGCTATATCGGTGACCGCCGCCTTGAGCAGGGCCATGCGAATGACTTCCACGCGGAACCCCTTCGTCTCGGCATGCTGGATGGCATGCTTGAGCTTGCGCCTGGCCGCGCCGAAATCCTCGGTGGCGGCCAGGCCGTAGGCCTCTGCACGCAACAGCATGAAGTCCCGAATACTGCGATATTCCGAAACCTCAGGCTTGGCCTTGAGCCAGGTCTTGATCTTCTTGAGGTCCCCGTTCTGCCACCACCACTGCAACTGCACTTCCGTGCTGTAGGGCATCAGCACATCGGCGGTGTACTCCTGACTCAGAATCAGTTCGTGCTCGGTCGCCAGCTCCCGGGCCACCGTCGGCTTGCCTTTCAGCATTTCACATTTCAGCAGCCACCCCTGAAGATGCAATTGCCAATAGTCGTCCCAGGTTTCACAGAGGTTCTGGATACGGTGTATCAGCTGTTTGGCCTCGCGCAGGTGATACTCTTCAAGGGCAATTTCGGCCTGATTGATGTAGGCAAATACCACATTGAAGCCGTAGCGCACCCCCTGTTCACCGGCGTAATCGATGACCTCTCGCGACAACTCGGCAGAGCGTACGAAATCTCCACGGCTCTTCCAGATCACGGCCTGCTGGTTGAGCGACCAGAGTACCGCATCATAGTTGGACTCCTGGCGGCTGAGCAGCTCGCTTTCTTCATAGATCTCCAGGGCCCCGATGATGTCGCCCTGTTCGAACAGCACATTGGCCAGAATCAATAGGGCGCTCTGACGGCGAATACTGTCGGCTTCATAGAGCGTCAGCGCCTCACGCGCATAGGCACTGGCCCGCTCAAAGAACTGCAGGGTGAACGCCGCCTGACTGTTCACCGTCAGCATTTCGGCGCGCAGGAAATCGCGCTGATCGACCGGCGCAGCCTCCACCAACTGGCGCGCTCGGCCCAGAAAGTCATGTACCAGAGTTGCATCGCCGAAAATGGCTTCTACCCAGCAGCGCACCAGCACCAGGTTGGCATCTTCCAGAATTTCTTCTTCACTCAATTCGGCCAGACACCGGCGTACCAGGTCATAATGCGCCTTGTGAATCAGCTCGTTGCCGTGCTTCTTGAGAATGCGGATGATCTGTTCCCGCTCACCTGACCGGATGGCATGATCCACTGCACCGACCACATAACCCAGGCGTAGAAAGACATCACTGGCCTGGAGGTGCAGCTCGGGCAGGCTGTCGCTGTGAGCCACCAGCAACTTGTGCTGCAGAAACTCGTACATCAGATGATGGTATCGGTACCAGTCCCGGGGTTCATTGAACTGCACCACAAACAGATGATGCCGTTTCAGGTATTCCAGTATCTCGTGCACATTGATGCCCGGGCACAGGGCGTCTGCTACATCCAGGTTGAACCGCTTGACCACCGACGTATTGAGCAGAAAGGTCTTCACCTCTGCCGGCAGCCCATCGAACAGTTCCGAGTCGAAGTAGTCGATGATATTCAGGTTTTTCTGACTGAGGTTTTCTCCGAGTGCAGCAAGTGAGGGGTTGTTGCGCATGCCGAGCACAATCAACTGCAAGCCGACAGCCCAGCCTTCTATCTGGTCTAGCAACTGGTTGGCCTGCTCGTCCGGCACATCCGTATTGGCAAATTCCTGAAAGAAGGCCTTGGTCTCGAGCAGATTGAACGCCAGTTGCTGCGAATCCAGCTCGGCCACCAGTCCCTGCAGGCGCAGACTCATGATGTTCGCCGGTGGTTCCGATCGGGTGGTCAGCACCAGTTTGATGTGTGGCGGCAGGTGTTTGACAAAATAGCCCAGCGACGCATGAATGTGCTCGTCTTCAATCAGATGAAAATCATCCAGCACGATCATGAGCTCACTTTCGACCTGGTCCAGCTCAAACAGGAGTTGCCCGACGAGCGCCCGCATATTGTTGCCCGCCGGCGTCTCTGACTGGTTCAACAGGACTTCACTGAGTTCCACCGCGTGATTGACGGCGGCTATCAGGTAGGCGATAAAGGCTCCGGGCCGGTCGTCCTCCGCATCCAGCGACAGCCAGGCCAGTGCCGTGCCACGATGACGATCAGCATAGGCATAGTAGCCGTAAAGGGCCGCCACCGTTTTGCCAAATCCGGCCGGAGCCTTCAGAATAATGAGCGGCGATTCGCAGGCAGCAACAAACATGTCCTCGACACGGGTCCTGTCAATCGTATTGGCCGGCAGTTTGGGCACCGAAATTTTCGACGGGACAATGAAATGTTGTGGGATCATATCCCCCATGCACTCACACCTTAATTCTGAATATGGCCGAGAAGGCTGCTTATTAGTCGGACAATCGCGGGACAGTTTACCACCGAACCCCAATCAGGTTGCAACTTGAGCGGTTCAAGTACTGCTCGTCAGTCAACAGATACCCCAGATCAGGAGCTTTTTATGATTCAATCCAGTGCCTTGTTTGACCGCGCGCAGCGTGTGATCCCCGGTGGTGTGAATTCACCGGTGCGTGCCTTCAAGAGCGTCGGCGGCACTCCGGTATTTTTCAGCCATGGCGCCGGAGCGCGACTGGTCGACGTCGACGGTAAGAGCTACATTGATTATGTACTGTCGTTCGGCCCTCTGTTGCTGGGCCACAGTGCGCCGGTAATTCTCGATGCCATTCGCGAACAGCTCGACAAGGCGGTGACCTTTGGCGCACCGACCGAACTGGAAATCCTGATGGCGGAAAAGCTGACCGAACTGGTGCCCTCCATGGATCAGGTGCGCATGGTGAACTCGGGTACCGAGGCCACCATGTCGGCCATTCGTCTGGCGCGTGGTTTCACCGGGCGCAACAAGGTGGTCAAGTTTGAAGGCAATTACCACGGCCATGCCGATGGTCTGCTGGTCAAGGCCGGCAGCGGCGCGCTGACCCTGGGCGAGCCGACGTCGCCGGGCGTGCCGGCCGACTATGCCCGTCATACCATCACCCTGACCTACAATGATGCACAATCCGTCAAAGACTGCTTCGCTGAAATTGCCGAAGATATTGCCGCCGTCATTGTCGAGCCGGTCGCAGGCAACATGAACTGCATTCCACCGGAAGACGGTTTTCTGGAAACCCTGCGCGAACAGTGCGACCAGCATGGCGCTGTGCTGATCTTCGACGAGGTCATGAGTGGCTTCAGGGCGGCGCTGGGCGGCGCACAGGCACGGTACGGCATCAAACCGGATCTGACCTGTCTGGGCAAGGTGGTCGGCGGTGGCTTGCCGGTCGGTGCCTTCGGTGGACGCCGAGACATCATGGCTCATTTGTCACCCCTGGGTCCGGTCTATCAGGCGGGCACCCTGTCCGGCAATCCGATCGCCATGTCCGCTGGGCTGACCATGCTGCAGCAGATCAGCCAGCCCGGCTTTCAGGAGCGGGTCAATGGCAAGGCGGAGCGACTGGTGCAAGGCATGCAGCGTGAAGCGGATGCCGCAGGCATACCATTCACCACCAATCAGGTGGGCAGCATGTTCGGCTTCTTCTTTTCCGAAGAGAAAAACATTCGCCGTTTCGAGCAGGTAACGCGCTGTGATATCGAGCGCTTCAAGCGTTTCTTCCACCTCATGCTGGAGCACGGTGTTTATCTGGCGCCGTCAGCATTTGAAGCGGGCTTCATGTCGGACGCGCACACTGACGCGGACATTGAAGAGACGCTGAGCGCCGCCCGGAACAGTTTCGCGGCGCTGTAATTGCTCATGGAGTACGAAAAAGGCCGCCCGGATACAGGGCGACCTTTTTTTGTTGCATCAGTTTATCAGGGTGCCGGGTCGACTGCGCTCTCCGACATGAACACCGCAACCATGCGCCCGGGCACATGGAAGGTCCCGCTCTCATGGTCAAAGGTCATGTCCGATACCTGCTCGTCCGTGCCTCCCGCCTGCACCGGATGCAAGGCCACTGTCGTGTCACCGTCATAGGCCGGCAACGAGAATGTCTGCGCATCCGGCCCCAGGTTGGCCAGCACGATGGCGCTACCATAGGTGGTGTCGAGTTCGGCCAGCCCGTCCGCATTGTCAGACAGCGTCATGACCACCAGGCCGGCCACCTGATCCGGGCCGGTATTGTGAAAGCGCAGTCGCGCCTCGATGTCTTCCGCCGTGCGCAGTCGGAACAGGGGCGAGCTCTGGCGAATGGCCAGCATGTCACGCAGATGGTCGCGCGTGCGTGCCATATGCTCAGCGCCTGGCACCAGTTGTTCGCGCATCTCCAGCAGTGGCTCCATCACCGGCCAGTTGTCTTCGTTGTCTGCTGCCAGCGGCAGGCCTACCCCGAAGTTGTTCAGAGTGGTGTGATGGTCGGTATTGCCAGCGTATTCAAAGCCGAAATTGACCCGGTTGAACCAGTCATCCGAGTTGTAGCTGTTGCGGTCCAGTGACTTGGAGCGCAGCAGGTCCACCCCGGCGTGATAAAACGGCACCCCCTGCGCCAGCGTGGTCAGACTGATGCCCAGGTTCTGCGCCCGGACTCTTTCTGCCATGGTGGCATCGGTCGGCAGCTTGTAGACATTGTTGTCAAACAGCGTCTGATTGTCGTGCTTGGACACATAGTTGATCACATCGGCTGGCGTTTGCGCATAGCCCACATTGCCATGGCTGCCGGGGCGCACTTCGCCGTCATAGCGGGTAAAGGCATAGTCGGCGAGATTCGCCGCCAGCCCGACCCGAACCCGGTCCAGCTCACCCAACAGGCTACTGTAGTCCGCGGCATTGATGGCCCCCTTGGCGTCGATCAGATTGGTACCGCCATCGAAGGGAGAGCCACCGCGAATGGCATCCCGGTAGCGGTCATTGAAGGTGCCGACACCCGAGCCCGCCATATTGAGCTGGCTGGCATTGGGGCCACGCTGACCGCCCTGTACTTCACCGAAATCCCAGCCCTCGCCGTAGACATAGATGTCCGGGTCGACCGCCTGCACACGATGCACGGCCGCTTCGATATGGTCGACCATATGGTGGCCCATCAGGTCGAAGCGGAAGGCACCGATGCGATACTGCTCGGCCCAGGTTTCCATCGAGTCCAGCATCAGCTTTTCCATCATGGCATGCTCGGTCGCCGTGTTGGGACAACAGGTGCTGGTGTGGATGCTGCCGCCTTCATCCAGCCGGTAATAGTAGCCAGGTACAATGCGGTCCAGCACCGACTGGTCGCTCTGTCCGGCAGCAAAGGTGTGGTTGTAGACGATGTCCTTGGCCACGCGCAGCCCCATGCCCGCCAGCGCCTGCACCATCTCGCGGTATTCGACGATGCGGGTGACACCCTCCGGGTCGGTGGCATAGCTGCCTTCCGGCGTGGTGTAGTGCCATGGGTCATAGCCCCAGTTGAAGGGGTTTTCGTCATTGATGGCTGCAATCTTCTGCTGCGGGGTGGTGGAGGCCGGATCAGTGGCCACGGCGTCATTCATCTCCGTCAGATCAGCGGTCTGCGGCGACACTTCGGGCACCGAGCCCAGGTCGTAGGTCGGCAGCAGATGAAGGTGGGTCAGCCCGGCGTCCTGAAGGGCCTTGAGGTGATCGATCGGAGCGGTGTCCTGCAGTGTGAAGGCCTTGTAGGTGCCCCAGTAGTTGCTGGGTGTCGAGGCGTCATTGACACTGAAATCGCGCACATGCAGCTCGTAGATGCTGGCATCCAGCGGGCTCTCGAGTGCCGGCAGGGTCAGGTCATCCCAGCCTGAGGGCTTGGCATCGGCATGATCAAGATCGACGATCAGGGTGCGCTGACTGTCGGCAGACAGGCCATGCGCATAGGGGTCGGTCACCCGATTGGTGACGACCTGGCCTTCCGCCGGCACATACACCTCGACATCGTAGAGATAATAGTGATCGTTGGTCATCCAGTCGACGGGGCCCAGATGCGACCAGACGCCGGAATCGTCATCGCGGCCCATGGTCACCGTCTTGATGGCATCGCCGTCTGGACCATCATAGACACGCAGCGTGACCGATTTGGCGGTCGGCGCCCAGAGCCGGAACTCGGGGCCAGCGCCGGTAAACGTCAGGCCCAGATCGGCCTGCACCGCGGCCTCGGCATAGAGGTCATCCAGCACGCCGGGCAGTTGCAGCCGGGTGGCATCCATCAGCTCACCGGCCCGATAACGCACCACACCCAGCGCCCCTTGCAGATAGGTGGGAACATCATCCAGCACGCTGGCGGGCAGAGTCAGCACCGGTGTCCCTTCCAGGTGCGGGAACGGATCGCCGTCCCAGGTGCCATCAGTAGTCAAGACTACCTCTCCATCCGCACCTGATACCTCGCCATTGTCCAGGCTCAGCGCCCCGTCTGCGGCATGGTAGAGCACATACTCGGAGGCCTCATGGTCACCGTCGGCGGCATTCTGGGAGTTCCAGACCAGAGTGTCTGCGGCCACCCAATGTGCCCGCGCCTCACTGAAATCGTCGCCGGGCGCTGCTTCACCCGGCACCGGGCGTTCATCGTAGACGCTGGTATCACCGTGCATTACATAAGCCTCCTGCCCGTGACTGGCGGCGCGGAAGAACTGATCGGGATCAACATGCTTGGCCTCGTTGCGGTGGATAACAAAACCGACTTCAGACCAGTCGTCGACCACCGGAATATCCCAGGCCACCCAGGATTCACCCTCGTGGTCGTAGGCGTGATCCCAATCCGGGTTGGTGGTATTCCACGTCATGCTGAAATCGTAGTCGATATCATTCCAAGCGTGGATAACATAGCCGTCAAGATCGCCGTTTTCCCTGTATAGGTGCAGTCGCACCGTATTGTCGTCCAGCGCCGGCAGACCATCGTCCTGGCCAGCGTCGTCATTGGACGAACCATCGTCGTCCTGGTTGTCGTCATTCTGGTTGTCGGAATCGTCACTGGTGTCTGTTGTATCATCCGATCCGGAGCTGGAACTGCCCGATGATTCGGAGTTGCAGCCTGCGAGCAGCAGACCCGACGAGAATATAAGGCACAGCACTGCCCAGCGAGGCAAGCCGTCTTGAAATGGGTACATGAGTGTTCCCCTGTATTTGAATTGGGTAGGACAGAAAAACCGGGCCGCCCTGCGTCAGCCCGGCTGTGCGTCTTCTTACTGTTCGGTCAGCGATATCAGGGTCAGCGTCGCATTGTCCGGATCGGAGAAATCGACTGACATTTCAACTCCCAGCAACCCTTGGGTTACCGCAATCGACAGGTTGCCGGAATCACCGGCTCTATGGAGATCGAAGACCTCGCCCTCTGTCAGAACGGCACCATCATCGGAGCCGAAATTGATGCCCGGTGACCAGCCTTCATCGGCAATCTTGAAGTCGAAGTGGTCTTCGTCACCCCACTCTTCTGCTCGCGCCGGATCAAATACGGCAGTGACCGTATAGAGGCCATTGCCGGCATAGGTCATGGCTGTAGGGGTGCCATCGACCTGCTCGCCGGACTGCACGTACAGGGTGGTGGTGCCAAACGGCGGCACATCTTCGTTGATCAGCGCCATGACTTCGCCAGCAGCCAGTTGCAGGTCTGCCTCACCCTCGGCATTCACCGGAACCTGATGGTCGGTGCAGTCACCGTCGGCGGCCGCAATCACATTGCAATAACTGCCTTCCGGCAAGGTGGTCTGCAACGTGACCTCCATTTCGACATCGGTCTCTCCGTTGAGTGCGAAAAAACCGGCACCGTCGCGGGCAAAGGCGACCTGATTGCCTTCGTTGTCCCACCATTCGGTGATACCGGATCCGGCAGTGGCGCGGCGGAAGTCCACCATGGCGCGAATTTCAGGCTGGCGATGCTCGCACACCCAGTCGCCGTCGCCGCAGTTCAGGGAACCGTTGTGGACCGGGTCCGAAGGCGGGCCAATTTCGGTGTTGTCAAAGGCATAGCTGGACATCAGCCGCGGATAGCCATAGGGGTGCGCCAGCATGAACAGGTTGCCCAATGTATAGAGGTCACCATCCTTGTAGGTCAGGATATTGCCGCCGGCACCGTGGCCCCGCTGATTGTCATGGTTGTCGGTGAACACGACCGCAAGGTCGGAATCCAGGAAGCCCATGGGCTCGCCCAGCCCACCCAACTGATGCAGCGGCTGGCTGGAGTCCTTGAACAAGCGGCTGATATTGGCGCTGTACTTGAACTCTTCCACCGGTCCGATACCGATGTACTCGTCCGAGGTGATGGCTTCTGTGCCGGCCATGTCGATGACCTCGGAAAAGAGGTAATAGTTACCGTCAAAATCGGCATTCACCAGGGCAAAGATGTCTTCGATGTCCTCCACCGCCATGTGCTTGGCTGCGTCAACCCGGAAGCCCTTCACACCCAGATCCAGCAGCTCAACGATATAGCTGGCCAGGGTGGCCTGCACGGTCGGGTCGCCGGTTTTCAGGTCGGGCAGATTCGCCAACTGACAGGTGCGCACCCGGTCTGCATCATTGGCATAGTCATCGCCCTGGATGACACAGTCGCCGTGATAGCTGTTGCTGTTGTAGGAGAAGTCGTCGTCACGATCATCACCAAACAGCGAGTCGTGGTTCATGCGCGTCCAGGCGGTGCCGGCTATGCCCTCGTCACCGCCGGCTGACAGGCCTTCAATGTCGTTGACTGAATCCATATCGGCCGTGTGGTTGATCACCAGGTCGGCATAGATGTCCACCCCGGCAGCGGCGCAGGTGTCGATCATGTCGATAAACTCGGCACGCGTGCCACTGCGCGATTCGAGGCGATAGCTGACCGGCTGATAGCGGGTCCACCAGGTTTCGCCCACGATATGCTCCTGCGGCGGCGACACCTGGACTGCGGTATAACCGTTGGGCCCCAGGAAATCGGCACACTCCTGGGCAATATCATTCCATGACCATTCGAACAGATGGACAAAGGCAATGTGGTCCGGGTCGCCGGTGGCCTCACTGATATCCAGATCGGGGGTGGGTCGGTCCAGACGCTCGGCGTCGGTCATGGGGTCACACTCACGCGACCAGTCTCCCGAGTAATGCCCGTCACCATTGGGGTTGCCGATATCCAGAGTCACGCAGCCACTGGTTGTCCTCTGCATGTCCACAGACTGTTCGAGGGCGTCATCGACCGCGCCGTTAAGCACCATATTGACCAGGGTGGCGTCATCAAAGGTATAGCGGTACCAGTCATCCTCCACCGCTTCCATGGCCTCGCCGGGCCAACTGGAGTCACCGTGACCTGCATCCACCTGCCAGAAGTGTATGCGGGCGTCGTCCCAGTGCTCGGGCTTTTGCAGGTAGAGGGCGATGCCCTCATAGGGGCCATCAGCCGTGTCATCTCCGTCGGAGCTATCGTCAGAGTCGTTGTCGTCAGAGCCCGAGTCATCAGCAGGCTCTTCGGTATCCGTACTGCCATTGTCACTGCCCTGGTCATCGCCGCTGCCGGAACTGCTGTCATTACATCCGGAGAGCACTGCAAGCAGCAGTGTCATAAAGAGCCAGCGGCTGGGTCGCCAGCCAGTAAGCGTTTGCATGCGCATTTTCAGTTATCCCTTTGCTGTTATTGTTGGTTCAGGGACAGGTAGCCAAAACTTGTGATTGTTATCGCGCTTCATTCAAACGCAGGAAAGAGCTCTTGCTCAGATAGAATCTTCATATTTATGCATCCACCCCCGATAGGAATAAAGGATGGACCCGATACCCTGCAGGGAGGAAAAGCAGGGCCGAACGAACCGGACGGGGTTGGAATCAATTGGCAGAAAGAGCGGTTATTGATTGAGCAATGGCGCGGAATCAGTACAATGCCGTGGCCTATTGATACAGGAAACCGCGCTTGTGATTGAGAATCTTCGTAATATCGCCATTATCGCTCACGTCGACCACGGCAAGACCACACTGGTTGACCGGCTGTTGCAACAGTCCGGCACACTGGGTCGCAAAGACCTTGGGTCCGAGCGGGTGATGGACTCCAATGATCAGGAAAAAGAGCGCGGAATCACCATTCTGGCGAAAAACACCGCCATTGAATGGAACGGCTATCGAATCAATATCGTAGACACCCCGGGACACGCCGACTTCGGCGGAGAGGTCGAGCGGGTCATGTCCATGGTGGACTCGGTTCTGCTGCTGGTGGATGCCCTGGACGGGCCCATGCCGCAGACTCGTTTCGTCACCCAAAAGGCCTTTGAACAGGGCCTGCAGCCAATTCTGGTGGTCAACAAGGTTGACCGCCCCGGCGCGCGCCCCGACTGGGTCGTCGATCAGGTGTTCGACCTGTTCGACAATCTGGGCGCCACCGAAGAACAACTGGACTTCCCGGTGATCTACGCTTCGGCACTCAATGGGGTGGCCGGCCTTGAGCATGATGCTCTGGCCGATGACATGGGGCCCTTGCTGAGCATGATTGTCGACCGGGTGAACCCGCCGAAGGTCAACTCGGACGGGCCTTTCCAGATGCAGATTTCCGCTCTGGACTACAACAGCTATGTCGGCGTCATCGGCATTGGTCGGGTTACCCGCGGCGTCATCACCCCCAATACACCGGTCAAGGCGGTAACCAAGGAAGGCAAGATACGCAATGGCCGTATCCTGCAGGTCATGGGTCACCATGGCCTGGAGCGTGTCGAGGTGCCACAGGCTGAAGCCGGTGACATCATTTGTATTACCGGCATGGACTCATTGTTCATTTCCGACACCCTGTGCCATCCGGACCATCCCGAAGCACTGCCTCCGCTGACCGTGGACGAGCCCACTGTCTCCATGACCTTCCAGGTCAACGACTCACCATTCGCCGGCCGCGATGGCAAGTACGTCACCAGCCGCAACATTCGCGAGCGCCTCGAAAGAGAGCTGCTGAGCAATGTCGCCCTGCGGGTCGAGCCGGGCGACAGTGCCGAAAAATTCAAGGTGTCCGGTCGCGGTGAGCTGCACTTGTCGGTACTGATCGAGACCATGCGCCGCGAAGGCTATGAGATGGGTGTTTCACGCCCGGAAGTGGTCATTCGCGAGGACGAGAACGGCAAGCGCTCGGAGCCTTATGAGCAGGTCGTTGTGGATGTGGAAGAACAGCATCAAGGCTCGGTCATGGAAGAACTGGGCAACCGGCGGGCCGAACTGCAGAACATGGTACCGGACGGCAAGGGCCGGGTCCGCATGGATTTCATCATGCCGGCGCGCGGCCTGATCGGTTTCCGCTCTCTGTTTCTCACGTTGACTTCAGGCTCGGGTATTCTGACCAGCATTTTTGACCACTATGGGCCAGTACTGCCGGAAATCGGCGGCTCACGCCAGAATGGCGTGCTGGTGTCCATGGTCTCCGGCAAGTCTCTGGCCTACGCCCTGTTCACGTTGCAGGAACGCGGCCGCCTGTTCATCGGGTCCAACGAGGAAGTCTACGAAGGTATGGTCGTGGGTCAGAACAGCCGCGATAACGACCTGGTGGTCAATCCGACCAAGGCCAAGCAGCTGACCAATGTGCGGGCCTCGGGCAAGGATGATGCCCTGTTGCTGACCCCGCCGGTGCGCATGACGCTGGAGCAGGCTCTGGAGTTCATCGACGACGATGAACTGGTTGAGGTCACGCCAAACCATCTCCGGCTGCGCAAGAAAATGCTGCTGGAAAGTGATCGTCGCCGCGCCGGACGGGCAGCCAAGGCTTGAGGGAGCCGGGTTTTCTGATCCGCGTCTCCGATCGCTGGAGCTGACCCAAGGTCAGCTCCAGCGATCCCGGTTGAAGGTCACTCCGGCCAGACTGACATTGGCATCGCGCAGCGCCAGATCGATGGTACTGCGAATGACCATGGGATCTTCCAGGCGCAGC
>NZ_JAIUMC010000093.1 GCF_022565775.1 Natronospirillum sp. | reverse complement strand
TACCGTGGGAGCGCACCCCGTTGCGCGATGGGGCCGCAGGCCCCCATGCGTGGCTCACGCCGAAACGTCGGACCGCACCGCCTACAAATGTGCCTCCCCTGTAGGCCAACGACGTGAGTCGTGCCCGGGGCCGCAGGCCCCCAATAAGGCGGCTATCGCCGCCATGCGTGGCTTACGCCACAGCCTACAATAGAGCCACATTTGTAGGCCGCCCCCCATCCGTTTATAGTCTTGGCTTCCCTTGCAGTCAGCGAGCCCCGTCATGTCGTCAAACTCACAAAGACTTCTACTCGGAGTATTGGCCGGCCTGCTGCTCGCGCTGTCAGCGCTCGCTGATGACTTGCCGGTCATCCAGTTGCAGATTGATGACTACCCTCTCAGTACGGAACTGGCGGTAACGCCGGATGAACGTTCTCTGGGCCTGATGCACCGTGAAACTCTGCCCGACGATGCGGCCATGCTGTTTGTCTACAGCGCTCCTGCTTCGCGCTGCTTCTGGATGCGCAATACGCTGATCCCGCTGACAGTCGCCTTTCTGGCCGAAGACGGTCGAGTGCTGCAACTGGCCGACATGGAACCCCTGAGTGAGGAGATCCATTGCTCGGACTTGCCGGTTCGCTTTGCCCTGGAGGTGAACCAGGGCTGGTTCGAGCAGCGCAGCCTTGGCGTTGGCGACCGGGTTCAGGGCTTGCCCTGATCAGTGAGCCGCTAGGGCCAGTGTCAACTCTTCGGGCAGCCCTTCCACATCGCTCCACAACTCGGCCAGCAGCGATTCCCGGCATGTCCAGTCACCGGCCAGAATCCATCGAGCCAGAGCGGCGGCCACATCCGGGTAGTTCACTCGCGCTTTTCTGCCATTTTGCAGCCAGTCCCCGACCTTGCCTGTATCGAGTGTGTTCATGGTTTCAGCCAGCCCGAGCAGACGCAGGGCGTGTGCATTGGACATCTGCTCCATCTGCCCTCGGGTGGGTTTGACCAGAATCCGCTTGCCCAGATGCAGGGCTTCCGAGGTCAGTTCAAAGCCGGCCCCGGTGATCACGGACGCACACTGCGCCAGCCGCTGCTGAAAGGTCTCGCGACCGAACGGGTGTACATGCACATTGCCGTACTGGCCGGGCGCCTTGTCTGCGCAGAAGACGTGAAACTGATGGGTCGGATGGGCCCGCAGCATCTTCAGTACACTGGCCGATTTGTCGAAGGGCAGGTAGACCAGCACCTGCTGTTCACTCTGCAGGGTAGGGTCTGTATCCATCGAACAGTGGATCATCGGCGGCAGAATCGGGGCATTGAAATGGTGCCAGTGCATGCCGAGTGCGTGGCGCGCCGGCGCAAACCAGCGCAGTACCGCACTGGCCATCAGAGAGTCGCTGTCACGCGGGACATTGTAGGCGAAGGCATACTGGTGTCCGATCCCGATACTGGTCGTACCCTGAAGCCGAGCCGCCCAGGCGGTGACGGGCTCGAAATCGGTGATCACCAGGTCATAGGCCCGTGTATCCAGCTGCCGGACGTCGTCCCGGAAACGTTGCAGCCGGGCGTTGCGAAAGGTGCGCCAGTAGTCAAGACGGCCATTGTCGATGGCGAAGGTCAGACCTTCTCGCACCTGGTAAGTGCCAAAAGGCGCCATGTCAAACAGTTGATCCGCCGGTCGGCCACTGAACAGATAATCGACCCTGGCCCCCTGACGAGCGAGCTCCGAGGACAGGCAGCGTGCCCGAGTGATATGACCGTTGCCGGTCGCCTGAACACCATACAGAATTTTCATAGCATCAGTCCTTGCATGACGAGGCTGGCGATGGTGCTGCCGAGCAGGGCACCGACCAGCGTGTCGGTAGGAAAGTGAACACCCAGAAAGACTCTGGAAGCACCGATGGAGACAGCCCAGGCAAACAGCCAGGGCGTCAGTGAGGGGAAGAGGTGGGCCAGAACTACAGCAAACAGAAAAGCGCCTGAGGTGTGACCTGACGGAAAGCTGAATTCATCGGACGGGCGGATGAAGCTGCGGAACCCCGCAATGGCAGCCTGGGGGCGATTGCGCCGGAAGCTGTTCTTGGCCGCGAAATAGATCAGCCGTTCAGCCGAGAAAGCCACAACGACGGCCCACAGCCACTGCAGGTCAAATACCGGATGCCAGGCCAGAAGGGCCAGAAAAACCAGCACATAGGCAGGCCCGTCAGCGCTTCGGGACAAATAGCGGGAGAGTTCGGTGAACGTCGTGCGGCGCTTGCATTGCATGCACCAGGCAAAGGCGCGGAGATCAAGCTCGTGGATGCCGGGAAGCAGTTTCATCATCGGCCCTCCTGTAGGTCTCAGGAGGGATGATGCGCCTTTCAGATGACAGTCAGATGGCGATCAGGTTAAGAATTGGTGACGTAAAGCGGCGAACGCCGGGGCGCATTTGATAGCGCCCCACCTGGTGTCGGAACACTAGACATTGAAGCGGAAGTGCATGATATCCCCGTCGCGCACCACATACTCCTTGCCTTCAAGCCGCATCTTGCCGGCTTCTTTCGCGCCCTGCTCACCATTGCAGGCGATGAAATCATCATAGCCCACGGTTTCGGCCCGAATGAAGCCCTTCTCGAAGTCGGTATGAATCACGCCGGCTGCCTGGGGCGCTGTGGCCCCGACGCGCACGGTCCAGGCCCGCACTTCTTTCGGCCCGGCGGTGAAGTAGGTGTGCAGACCCAGCAGGGTATAGCCGGCACGGATTACCTTGTTCAGGCCGGGCTCTTCCATGCCCATGTCCTGCAGGAATTCGTCCCGCTCTTCATCTTCCAGTTCCGCAATTTCGGCTTCCAGCTTGTTGCAGATCGGCACCACAGTGGCGCCTTCGCGTGCTGCAATTTCAGCAACCTGATCCAGCAATGGGTTGTCGCTGAAGCCGTCTTCGTCGACATTGGCGATGTACAGTGTCGGTTTCAACGTCAGCAGGTGAAAGTGCTTGTTCAGTATGGCTCTTTCTTCGTCATCCAGGGCCATGGCGCGCACCGGCTGCGCCTCGTTCAGGCCGGGCAGCAGCTTTTCCAGTATCGCGACATGGCGCATGGCGTCCTTGTCCTGGCCCTTGGCCTTCTTCTGCAGTCGGGTGATGGCTTTCTCGACGCTGTCGAGGTCTGCCAGCGCCAGTTCGGTATTGATGACTTCGATGTCGGAGGCCGGATCAACCTGATTGGCCACATGGATGACATTGTCATTGGCGAAGCAACGCACCACATGGGCAATGGCATCGGTTTCCCGGATATTGGCCAGAAACTGGTTGCCCAGTCCCTCGCCCTTGGAGGCACCAGCCACCAGACCGGCGATGTCGACAAACTCCATGGTGGTCGGAATCAGTTTCTCGGGCTTGACGATGGCCGCAATAGCCTCCTGTCGCGGATCGGGCACCGGCACGACGCCGGTATTGGGCTCGATGGTGCAGAAGGGAAAGTTCTCCGCATCAATACCGGCTTTGGTCAGGGCATTGAAGAGGGTGGATTTGCCTACGTTGGGCAGGCCGACAATGCCGCATTTGAAACCCATGGTGATGTAATCCTCTGAACTGATGTGTCTGATTTGACGGGCGCCGTCAGGCGTCCTCTGCTTTGAAACTGTGCAGCCGATTCATGGCTTTCTCCCAGTGGCCCTCAACCGCGAGCGCCGTTTCGGCAACGGCGGCATCGATCGCGGCTTCAGTCAGCGTCTGTTCGTTCGGCGCGGCCCGGGACAGCACATAATTGACCACATCACGGGCCTGGCCCGGGTGGCTGATGCCGATGCGCACACGATAAAACTCTTTCTGATTGCCAAGCTGGGCAATGATATCGCGCAGGCCATTGTGTCCGCCGTGTCCGCCGGCGCGCTTGAAGCGGGCGACACCGGCCGGCAGGTCCAGCTCATCATGGGCCACCAGAATGTCTTCCGGGGCCCATTTGTAGAAACCGGCCAGGGCCGCCACGCTGCGTCCGCTGCGATTCATGAAGGTCATCGGTTTCAGCAGTGTGACTTTCTGCAGGCCCAACTGTACTTCGCAGCTATCGGCAGCCAGCTTTCGATCGCTGCGCCATTGCCCGCCGTTGGCCCGGGCCAGTGCATCGACATAGGCGAAACCGGCATTGTGTCGGGTGCCGGCATACTGGTCACCCGGGTTGCCCAGTCCGACAACGAGCTTGATCATGTCTGGTTAAACTCCAATTTCACCTTCAACAGGCGGCTTTGCCGCCAAGCGCAGGCAAGCCAGCGCCTACAAATAAGCCACCCTGTAGGTGCGTGCCTTGGCCGCGCTCGGGGCCGCAGGCCCCCAAAAGGCGGCTTCGCCGCCAAGCGCAGGCAAGCCAGCGCCTACAAAGAAGGCTCCGTTGCAGGCCCCGCAGGACAAAAAAAGGGGCCGGAGCCCCTTTCTTCATCGCTCAGGCCGGCCGCTATCAGGTGGCCGGTATCAGGGCGCTTATTCCTTGTCTTCGCCTTCAGACTCGGAGGCTTCTTCCGCGCTGGCGGCGGCTGCTTCTGCAGCAGCGGCGGCATCTTCCTCGGCGTCTTCATCAACCTGCTTGGCGGCACCCAGGATGCTGCACACGGGCGCATCATGGTCTTCGCCATGGGTCAGTTCAATAATGGTCACACCTTTGGGTACGCTGATATCGGACAGGTGAACCACGTCACCGACGTTCAGGCCTGCCATATCGACTTCCAGATACTCGGGCAGATCAGATGCTTTACAGGTGACTTCGATTTCGGTCAGGTTGTGCTGCACGATACCGCCAGATTTCACACCCGGGCACTTCTCTTCATTCAGGAAATGCACAGGAATCTTCTTGTGGACCACAGTCGATTTGGACACCCGCTGGAAATCCATATGGGTAACCCAGCCGCGTGACGGATGGCGCTGCACGTCAACCAGCAGCGCCTGCTGTGACTTGCTGCCGATGTTCAGCGTCAGCACGTGGGCGAAGAAGCCTTCGTGCTGGGTGGCTTTCTTGATTTCATTGCCGTCGAGGGTGATGGACATTGGCTTCTGGGCCTTGGTGCCACCATAGATGATCCCGGGGATCTTCTTGGCGTGACGCAGGCGGCGGCTCGCACCTTTACCTGTGTCTTTGCGTTCCTCAACGGTGAGGGTATAAATGGCTTCTGACATGGTTGTGTTTACTCCGGTTTTAATGGTCAGAAGCAGGATGACCGCGACCAATCATCCTGCTTCCATTGGAAATCGCTGTTTCTGCTTTAGCAAAGAACCGCCCTGTCAGTCGGCTTCGGGTTCCCCGAGGCGACGAAACATGGCGCTGATCGATTCCTCGTTGCTTGTCCGGCGAATGGCTTCCGCCAATATGCCCGCCATCGAAAGCTGGCGGATGTTAGCACACTTGGTAGCCTCAGGCGAGAGCGGAATACTGTCGGTTACCACCAGCTCGAGTTCGGCCTTGGCGATGCGTTCGATGGCCGGTCCGGACAGTACTGCATGGGTGGCATAGGCCACTACTTTGCGCGCGCCGAACTTCTTCAGAGCCGCTGCAGCCTGACACAGGGTGCCGGCTGTATCTACCATGTCATCGAGCAGAATACAGGTGCGATCGCTGACATCACCGATGATGTTCATGACTTCGGATTGGTTGGCCTTGGGGCGTCGTTTGTCGATGATCGCCAGGTCGGCATCCAGTTGTTTGGCGATGGCTCTTGCCCTGACAACGCCACCGATATCCGGTGATACCACCACCTGGCCTTCGTAATTCTGTTTCAGGATGTCGTCGAGCAGAATGGGTGAGCCGTAGATGTTGTCGACCGGGATATCGAAGAAGCCCTGAATCTGGTCGGCGTGCAGATCCACCGTCAGGACCCGATCTGCGCCCACCACGCTGAGCATGTCGGCAACCACCTTGGCACTGATAGGCACACGGCTGGATCTCGGGCGACGATCCTGACGGGCATAGCCGAAGTAGGGCATGACCGCGGTAATGCGGCCGGCCGAGGAGCGACGCAGCGCATCGATCAGCAGCACCAGTTCCATCAGATTGTTGTTGGTCGGGGCGCAGGTAGGCTGAATGACAAATACATCTGACCCCCGGACGTTTTCTTCAATTTCGATGGCCACCTCGCCATCGCTGAATCGTCCAACCTGGGCGTTACCCAGCGGGATGTCCAGGCGCCGGGTGACCTCTTTGGCCAGCTCAGGGTTGGAGGTGCCGGTGAAGACCATCATGTTTGCCACGGTGCTTTCCTCGAGTGCTGTCGTATTCATGATTTGCGTCGTGTTTTGGGGATGGTGAGCGTCAGTGCTGCCAGTCGGTCCAGAACGGGTGAGCGGTTGAGGCCAGGGGCGGCAAAGGTGGCGTAGCGCGCACGCAGGGCTGATTCAGCCCGGCGGGCGGCTCCTTCATCAGGCAGGGTTATGAACCCGCAGGCACCGGTGCCGGTCAGGCGGGCGGGGCCGAATGCACTCATGGTGTCCAGCATGCTTCTGATCTCCGGGTAGCGTTGTCGCACCACCGGCTCGCAGTCATTGCGGCCATCCCCTCTCAATGCGGAGCGTATTGTCGTTATTTGGCTATTTCGTGTCAAACCGGGGTTGCCGAATACTTCCGCCGTCGACACGCTGATCCCCGGATGGCAGACCACAAACCAGTGTTCGGGCAGCTCGACCGGTTGCAGACGTTCACCAATCCCTTCTGCCCAGGCGCTGTGACCGCGCACGAACACCGGCACATCCGCGCCCAGTTGGCGACCCAGATCGGCCAGCGTATCGGTATCAAGCGCGCATCCCCAAAGTGTATTGAGTGCCAGCAGGGTAGTCGCACCGTCGGAACTTCCACCGCCCAAGCCGCCGCCAATGGGCAGTCTTTTATCCAGTTCAATATGCAGATTAACCGGGTGCCGGGCATGGTCGCGCATCAGGGTCGCCGCACGGGTGATCAGGTTGTCCGCTGTCGGCAGCCCGGAACTGTCGGACAGTCGAATGCGGCCATCCGCACCAGGCTCAATGCTGAAGGTAAGCTGATCGCCATGATCCAGCAGTTGAAACAGGGTCTGCAGTTCATGGTAGCCATCGGCTCTGCGGCCGGTGATATGCAGCATCAGGTTCAGCTTGGCGGGTGCGGGCAGGATCAGGCTGTCGCCCTCCGGGAGAGGGCAGGGTTGCCTGGTGTCGGATGCGGCTGTCGGTGAATCGGTCATGGCAGAGCAGATTACCGGTCTGTGGTCAGTTTCCGGGAATATCCCAGGTCTGGATGACAATGCGCGCCGACATCTCACCCTGTTGGATGTTGAGCCGCCGGGGCATGTTGTTGTCCGCATGGTACTGGTCGTATTCCACTGTCCAGCCTTCCTGTTCCAGACGCTCCAGCAGTGGCACATGGTCCAGCTTGATGCCGGCCTCACTGCGTGGCGAGGGAATGCCCCTTACCCAGTACTGCATCAAGTCCAGTGGCAGATCCAGTGTGGTGGTCTGCGCCAGCAGCTCGTCCAGGGATTCTGCCGACCAGGTGCCGTCGGAAGTGCGCAGGTCCGCATGTCCCGGGCCGCCACTTACGGTGGCCGCGCCCTGGCCCAGCGGGCCGCTGATGCGAATATTGTAAAACTCCCGATGCTGCTGCCAGTAAACACTGAAGTTGGCCCCTTCGTCGCCGGTGCGGGCGCCCACACGGCCTTCCAATGTCCATTCATGCAGATCCAGCATCGCGGCCTGGTGCTCGCGCCAGGGCTCCAGCATGGCTTGCTGATCCACCGGTTCCGACTGCGGCATCAGGCTACAGCCTGCCAGCAGCACAACGGCTGCCAGCAGGCCGAGCCGCCGGGTGGCTGTTACAGGAGACGTCATTGCGTGTTCTGCTCCAGCCTGTCCAGCACGTTTTCGAGGCGTTCGGTATTGGCGTGGCGGGTCAGCCAACGTTCGGCAACGTCGCGAGCTTCCTCCTGCTGATCATTCATCCACAGGGCTTCCACATAGTGGGCCACTATTTCGTCGTCATCGGTATCCCAGCCCTGCATGTCGAGCGCGGTACCGAGTATCTCGGCGGCCTCTTCGTAACGCCCCTGCTTGAAGCGCAACCAGCCGAGGCTGTCGGTAATGGCATAGGAATCCGGGTTCTGCTCGTAGGCCTGTTCAATCATCGGCGCTGCTTCTTCAATACGGTCCGTGCGGTCAACCAGCGTATAGCCCAGGGCATTCAGGGCTGCGGTATTGTCCGGGTCCTGGTCCAGAATAAGGCGCAGGTCGGCTTCCAGATCGTCCAGCCGGTCCAGAGGTTCTGCCGACAGGGCTCTCATGTAGAGCAGATAGAAGCTGTTGGGCCGCTCGCGCAGGCCCAGACTGAAGGTATCGAAGGCTTCCTGATAGTTGCCTGCTTCATACCAGTACCGACCCTGCAGTTCCGACATTTCGGCGACCAGACCAGGGAAGCGGTCACGCTGCTCGGCAAACAGGTCCTGAGCACTGACTTCGGGCAGAGCACTGGCCTCCAGCAACTCGATCATCTGCTGCAGTCCGCCCAGTGCCCAGTCGCTGTCGGTAATGCTCTGGTAGTGCTCGAAAGCCTCTTCCGGTTCATTGCGCTCCTGTGCCAGGCGACCGAGGTAATAGTGTCCGGCCGAGAAGTCGTCGGTCTCCAGCAGGCGGGTAAACAGGTCTTCCGCTTCGGGCCGGCCCTGGTCAAAGGCCAGCTCGCCGGCGAAGCGCAGCAGGCCGGCATCCTGCGGATTGTATTCAAGGCCGTCCTGCAGCGCAGACAGGGCAGACGCCTGATCATCGTCCTGCAGCCAGCTGCGCGCCATCAGCAGATAAAACCGTGGTTCATCAGAGTA
The DNA here is from genome assembly GCF_022565775.1 of Natronospirillum sp. GTDB lineage: Bacteria > Pseudomonadota > Gammaproteobacteria > Pseudomonadales > Natronospirillaceae > Natronospirillum. The sequence continues at coordinate 4,117 of NZ_JAIUMC010000093.1, read as the reverse complement.
GACTTCGCTGCCTTCCTGCAGCACCTTGCGCGCCCCCTGGCTGGCATTGATGTCGGTCAGGATCTCACCGTAGGCCAGATAATCCGCCTGGCTGTCGAGACTGTCGGCCAGTGCCTGCCAGTGGATTTCAGCCTGCGTCAGGTCATTCTGCAGCTCGGCGAGAAACCCGAGCAGAAGCTGCACATCGGGATTGTCTGCAAAGTCGCCCGAGACGGCATCAATTTCAGAGTAAAGTTCTGTCAGTGCGTCGTCTTCCCATTCAGTCAGCCGCTCGAAGGGGGTATAGAATTCATAGCCGGGTGACAGGTCCAGCAGAGCCTCCAGTGCCTGCACGGCCAGTTGCGGGTCCTGATCGGCCAGCGCCAGTTGCCAGACGCCATGCCAGGCATTGGTATTGTCCGGTGACAGCTCAGTCCACTGGCGGAAATAGCGTAGTGAGATTTCAAGTTCGCCCAACTGCGCGGCAAGGGGTGCCACGCGCTGCAGGATGCGCACCTCATGCGGGTATTGCTCCTGGGCTTCACCGAGCAGGAAAAGGGCGATTTCGGGCTCATCGTTGAGCAGCGCCAGTTCGCCCATCAGCAGCCGATAGAAGCCCGCGCCGTCCAGCTCATAGGCTGGCAGCGGACTGGCAACCGTGGTCAGGCCTTCACTGGGTGGACGGTCTTCCCACGCCTCTTCCTCTTCCGACTCGACGGTCTCTTCTGCAGGCGGTTCTTCGGTTGCTGGTGAATCGCCCGGAGAGGCGCAGCCGGCCAGAAAAAGACCGAAAGTGGACAGCATTACGACAAATAGCAATTTCAAAGGCAGACTTCCTGGTGCGTGACGCATCCAAAGCGCCGGAATTTCATGTAGAATAGCGGGCCGTTCAGGATCTGGGTGAGTGTAACTCACCGTATCAGTGGTTGCAGTAAAGACTCTCTAAAGACTATGCCGCTAGTTGCAGTGGGAATCAATCACAAGACCGCCCCCGTTGAAGTACGCGAACGGGTGGCGTTCGCCCCGGAACAGCTCATTTCCGCACATCGGGAATTGCTGGATAGCGGACGTGTGTCCGAAGCAGTCATCGTGTCCACCTGCAACCGCAGTGAAATCTATTGCGATATCGACAATGCGGCACAGGGCGCGCAGTTGCGCGAGTGGCTGGCGGAGTACCATGGCGTACCGACAGACCAGTTGACCGCCTGCAGCTACGAGTTTCATGAGCTTGAAGTGGTCAACCATCTGTCGCGGGTCGCCGCCGGGCTGGACTCTCTGGTACTGGGCGAGCCGCAGATTCTGGGGCAGCTCAAGTCGGCCTATGCGGTGGCCCAGGAGGCGCACAGTGTCTCCGGGCAGATGAATGCGTTATTCCAGCATTGTTTCGGCGTGGCCAAATCGGTACGCACGGAAACCGCTATCGGCCGCAACCCGGTCTCTGTGGCCTATGCTGCCGTTGATATGAGCAGCCACCTGTTCAGTGACCTGGCGCAATGTCGAGCGCTGCTGATCGGGGCCGGTGAGACCATAGAGCTGGTAGCACGCCATCTGCGTGACCGAGGCATCCTGTCGATTACCGTGGCCAACCGAACGCTGGAGCGGGCAGAGCGGCTGGCCCGGCAATTTGGCGCCGAGGCGATACTGCTCGGTGATATACCCGAGCATCTGGCGCACAATGACATTGTGATTTCCTCCACCGCCAGCCAACTGCCGATCCTCGGCAAAGGCGTGGTCGAGAAGGCTCTCAAGCAGCGCCGGCACCGACCCATGTTTCTGGTGGATATTGCCGTACCGCGCGATATTGAACCCGAGGTGGATGACCTGTCCGACGCCTATCTTTATACCGTCGATGATCTGCAGCAGGTCATCGAGGACAATGTGCAGTCACGACGGCAGGCGGCCGAAGAAGCAGACCAGATTATTGTCCAGGCAGTGCAGCAGTATGCGGCGGTGCAGCGTGAGCGCTCTGCCGGTGAGCACATTCGAGTGCTGCGTGAACAGACCCAGACCCTGGCTCGCCGCGAGCTGGAACGGGCACAACAGCAACTGGCCCGCGGCGAACCGGCGGAAGCGGTATTGCAGCGTCTGAGCCACGGTCTGACCAACAAGTTTCTGCATGCGCCCACCCTGTTTCTGCGCCAGGCCGGGCGGGAAGGGCGCACGGAAGATATTGAGCGGGTCCGCGATCTGTATGCGCTCGAGTTGCCAGAAGTGCCCTCAGAAGAATGGCCGGCCGACTCGGCCCCCGAAACCGACAACGAACAGGACATCTGAGCGTCTAATGAAGGCATCTCTGCAGACCAAAATGGATCACTTGCTGGACCGCTATGAAGAGCTGTCGGCGCTGTTGGCCGACCCCTCTGTGATCGGGGAGCAGGATCAATTCCGGCGCTACTCACAGGAATACGCAGAAATAGAGCCGGTGGTGCAGACCTTTACCCGCTATCGCCAGGCGGATGAAGATCGCCGCGCCGCCGAAGGCATGCTGGCCGACAGTGATGCCGACATGCGGGCCATGGGGCAGGAAGAGTATGCTGCCGCCGAAGCCCGGATGAATGAACTGGAAGACGAGCTGCAGACGCTTCTGCTGCCGCGTGACCCGGATGACCGCAAGAACGTGTTTCTGGAAATTCGGGCCGGTACCGGTGGCGATGAAGCCGCTCTGTTTGCCGGTGACCTGCTGCGCATGTATACCCGCTTTGCCGAGGCCCGTGGCTGGCGCCTGGAAATCATCAGTGCCAGCGAAGGCGAGCATGGCGGCTACAAGGAAGTGATCACCCGCGTCAGCGGCCAGGATGTGTATGGCCAGTTGAAATTCGAATCCGGGGCGCACCGGGTGCAGCGGGTGCCCGCCACCGAGTCGCAGGGGCGTATTCATACCTCGGCCTGTACCGTTGCCGTCATGCCGGAGGCGGACGAGTCCGAGGCGATCGACATCCGCAAGGAAGATCTGCGTGTTGATACCTACCGCTCTTCCGGGGCCGGCGGACAGCACGTCAACACCACGGATTCCGCCATTCGCATCACGCACCTGCCCACCGGCCTGGTGGTCGAGTGTCAGGACGAGCGCTCGCAGCACAAGAACCGGGCCAAGGCGATGGCGCTGCTGGCCAGCCGTCTGGAACAGGCACAGAAAGACAGTGCCGTGCAGGAGCAGGCATCACAGCGCCGCTCTCTGGTGGGCAGTGGCGATCGCTCCGAGCGTATCCGCACCTACAATTTCCCGCAGGGCAGGGTGACCGACCACCGCATCAATCTGACTCTGTACAAGCTGGACGAGGTCATCACCGGCGGCAAGCTGGAAGAAGTCATCCATCCGCTGCTGACCGAACATCAGGCCGATCTGCTGGCCGAGCTGGGGCAGGACGGCGCCTGATCATGACCGGCCCGGAAACAGTGTCCGCCGCCCGCCAGTCAGGTCAGGCAATATTGCGTGATGCCGGACTGCCCGCCGATACGGTAGCAGTGGATACCGATTACCTGCTCTGCCATGTACTGCAACGCACCAGAACCTGGCTGATGACCTGGCCGGAAGCACCCCTGAGTGAAGATCAGCAGTCCGAGTTCAAAGACCTGCTGCAGCGCCGCGCAGGCGGCGAGCCAGTGGCACATATCACCGGCACCTGCGGTTTCTGGACACTGCAATTGACGGTGGATGCCAGCACCCTGATTCCGCGCCCCGATACCGAGACCCTGGTCGAGGCGACGCTTGAACTGCTCGGCGAACGGCGGCAGCACCCTCTGTACCTGGCGGACCTCGGCACCGGCACCGGTGCCATAGCGCTGGCCTTGGCCAGTGAATGCCCGGACTGGCGGGTAATCGGTATCGATGCGGTGCCGGAGGCCGTGCAACTGGCCAAGCGGAATGCCGAGCGCAACGGTTTGCAGCGGGTGCCGTTTCTGCTCGGCGACTGGGCCGAACCGCTGGCGGATCACAGCCTCGATGTGCTGGTCAGCAATCCCCCCTATATCCGCGCCGATGACCCGCACCTGGAGCAGGGCGATGTGCGCTTCGAGCCCCGTTCGGCACTGGTGGCTGGCGCAGATGGACTGACCGATTTGCGCCTGATCATTCAGCAGGGCGTCAGGGTGCTGCGCGCCGGTGGCTGGCTGCTGCTGGAGCACGGCCATGATCAGG
>NZ_JAIUMC010000092.1 GCF_022565775.1 Natronospirillum sp. | reverse complement strand
AGCCACCACTGCATGGCCTGTTCGTCGTTGACGCGGGCCTGCAGATAGCCCCAACCGGAGTCATCCGGGAAGGTCAGCGTCTGGCCTTCCGTCAGTGGGGTTTCGCTCAGGCGCACGCGCAGCTCCGGGCTGACCCAGGCTTTCAGTTCCACGAGCTCGGCACTGGCCGCATAGCCGAAACCGCCGCTGGCTATGTAGGCGTCCACATCAAAATCCGGCTGCGGGCGATAGGCCTGATCGCTGATGCTGACAGCAGAGAACCGATGCAGGGCAAACTGCAGTATGTCGTTGTAGGTTTTCACGGTGGCCAGCAGGTAGGTCACGCTGTCGCGATGCACCAGGCCCTGAGGATGTATCACATACTCGTCCGGTGTTTCCTTGGTGCGGGTCTGATAGGTGACTTGCAGAGCCCGGCCCTGCAACAGGCCTGCCGTTACCTGACGCCAGATGTCCGGGTCGATCGGTGCCGGCAGCAATGAGCGGCCCTGGCTGATGGCCCGCACCTGGCGGCGCCAGCGTGCCAGGTGATTGCTTTCCAACCCATCCAGAAACTGGCGGGCTTCGTTGACCTGCGGCGCGATGGCATCCATCACCGTGCTGGGCAGCAAGGGCCTGAGATAGTCATCTGCCAGTACCAGGGTCAGCGCCCTGTCCGCATCCATACCGGGAAACGAACGCGAGTAATGCGAATCGAATGACCAGCGATGCGGCTTTTCCGAGTCATCACACTGAATCGGGAAGAAGTATTCCATGCGTTTCAGGTCGCGCTGCAAGGAGCGCAGCGTGATCTGAAACCCCTGCTCTTCCAGTTTGCTCTGCAGCGTGGTGGTGGCAATGCGCCCGGGTGCGGCAGGGATCATCTGCAGCATCTTGATCATGCGGGCCAGGGTGTCGTGGTGTTCAGGCATGGAGCATCCTTGCGGTACAGGCTTTATGGTCGTGTTTTATCACCTACCACAGCCCTGCGACAAGTCAGGTCGCACTGTTGAGAGCTGCCTGCTCAAAAACCAATCCGCCGCTTGTTGCTGCCTTTCAGTTCACACTCACCTGCCAACCGGTGGATGAAGTCATCAACCTGTTGGATGGGATGAAACCGGCTCTGGCGGGTGACGGTAGCAAAGTCTCCCGGGGTCAGATTGGGAAGCTGGCCAACCCGCTTCGAGTGGTTTTGCGTGACCGGCTTCAGGTTCATTTGCTTGCAGTGGTGGCGGAACAGTCGAATGGCCTGCTCTGACTTCAATGGTCGGAGCTCCAGCTTCAGGTCGAAGCGGCGCAGCGATGCCTCGTCAAGCCCGGCCAGTCGGTTGGTCGAGGCGATAAACAGCCCCCGAAAGGCTTCCATCTGGGTGAGCATTTCATTGATGGCAGTCACCTCCCAACTGTTGCGCGCACTGCTTCGACTGGAGAGAAAGCTGTCCACTTCATCGAGCAACAATACAGCGCCATCGCGATCGGCCTTCTCGAATGCCAGGGCAATGTTCTGCTCGGTTTCGCCGACATAGGCTGATACCAGATCAGACACCTTGTGACTGTGCAGGGGCCGATCCAGCTTTTTGGCCATCCATTGCGCCAGCGCCGACTTGCCGGTACCGGGCTCTCCGTGCAGGCAAAGGCGAGCAGCGCCATGCTGTTGCAGTCCATCAAGCAAAGCCTGCGGCGTGGGGCTCGAATGTATTACCCGTGGATCAAAATGATCCACACAGGTCTGTTGGAGCTGGCGTTTGATATCCCGATGGCCCTGTGCTTCCAGCGTGTTGGTGACAAGGCGCTCCAGCCAGGCGCTGCGCTGTTCAATGGACTTGTCAGCCGCCGATGCCCTGACCACTTCAGCCGACCGTGCCAGAACAGCCGGGGCCAGGGTTTCCAGGTTAGACAAGCGCTGCAGGGTCTGGTCATCGACCAGGCCTTTGCCATATCGCTTTGCGATTCGCAGGCGATACGATCTGGGCGGTGTCGGTATGGGAAGAACCAGATCAAAGCGCCGGATAAAGGCATCGTCCACACTCTGTATCCGGTTCGTTATCCATATTGTGGGCGCCGGATTGGACTCCAGCACGGTGTTCAGCACATTTTTCTCGGTACCCGCGTCATTTGCCAACTTGACGATTGGAATATCGTCAAAGATATCTTCGGCATCGTCCACCAACACCAGGCTGGTACCGCCGGTCAGCAATGACTGGGCAGCATGAAACAGCCGCATGCGATCATGGCCCAAGCTGGGGCCATCCCGATTGGGGTTATAGTCCAGCTCAAACAGCCGGGCTCCCAAGGCACGCGCGATGACTGCCGCCAGTTGTGTTTTGCCCGTGCCGGGAGGCCCATGCAGCAGTACGTTGGTGCCTGCCGTTTTGTTTTTCAGTGCCTGGCCAAGGTGAGTCTTGAGGATCTCGGTCTCGACGCGCAGATGTGCGAAGTCGCGCAGCGTCAGTTTGGGTGAAGGTGCATCGCGCAACAGGGTACTCAGGAAGTTGCTGACAGAAATGGGCTCGGACAAGAGCTGATCGGGTAGCTCCGGGGTCAGGAACCTCAGGTCTACCAGGCTTTCAAACCCGTCATGATCCTGCAGCAGCCCGGATTGCATCAGGCGGCTGTTCAATCTCAGGACTTCTCTGATCTCATTGACCGGTACGTCCAGAATGACGGAATAGGCGGTATACATTAAGCGAGTCGAAATGGGGACCTGAATCAGGTTGAAGGTGTCCTCCAACTCCTGAACGGTCTGGAATACCGCTACGGCGGCTACCAGGGCTCGTTCAACATTGTTCAGTTTCAGCAACTCACAGATGGCGTTGACGTTGTCAGTCAGTGGCTGGAGGGTCTGCACGGCATTGAGTTCGGCCTCTTTCTTCCGGTCCCGCAGCGCTGCAAGCAAGGCTCGACCGCTGTCTTCACCGGTCTCTTCATCAAGCCACTGCTCAAGGCCTAGCAGGCTTGCTATGCCACTGTCGTTCAGCCCTTCCTTGCGCAGGCTGTTGACCAGGGGATGGAACCCGGTCATCAGGCGCAACACCCAAAGGCGCGCCAGTTGGGTTACCTGTGGATCATTCACCACGGCAGAGTGCGCGGACATGCGTGACATTCGAAGGCGACGGAGACGACGACTAGGCATAGTTAAGCTCACTCGGGATATTCGTTGACCTTGGCGCAACAGAATAGAATCAGGCTGCGACAAATCAGGTCGCAAGCCCTGTATCAGGTCAGCCAGTCTGAAGGCGTCAGCCGATTCTCGAGCCAGCGACACAAGGTGACGCACCCCCCTGTTAGGCTCGACTCGAGTTAGTCCTCAGGAGACCGCCATGAGTGAAGCCCTTCAGCCATTGATCCAAAGCCGCCTCAGTCAGGTCGATACCTCTGACCTGCTGCATCGGCTGGGCTATGCGCCCGACAATCAGCGCGCGCTGGAGCGCCTGATGCTGACAGTGGAAAGCGACGACTATGGACTGCGCCAGAGCCGGTTCGACTTTCGCTACAGTGGCGCTGATTTCCTGCGTGCCCTGTGTCGTCAGTTGGACATCGCGCCGGAACCGGTGGAAGCGGAAATCCGCCGTGTACAGGATTCACTGCGAGAAGAGACCATGGCCTACCGGCCTTTCATCTGGATCGACACACATTTTCGGCGCGCCAGCCAGCCCCTGTTTGCACTGGCTGCCTGTGAATCCCAGCGACACATCGGGCTGGACTGGCGACTGGCGGCCAAAGCACCCTGGGAAGAACAACTTCGGCAGGTTCGTGCCCGCATTGCGCGGCACTGGCAGGAGACGCAGGGCGAGCTCGGGATCTGGGGACAGGTACAGGAATATTGGTATTTCTACGCCGAGGGGCAGGCCGTTCGGCTCAAGCCCACGGGCGAACTGATTGAGTCTCATCAAGGTTCAGTGCCCAGCCGGGCATCCTTAAGCCTGTGACTCAATGCTAAATAAGGTGCTAAAGCCCTGCATCAAGAATCAGAGGCGGATTTCTTCAATTTCTTGAGGCGCAGGGCAGCATTGCGCACCGTGGCCATTTTTTCCGGTCGCTTCATGCTCTGCCACTGCCGGATTTCCACCGTGGTGCGCCCGCAGCCGACACAGACATCCCCGGACAACTTGCAGACGTCAACACAGGGGCTTTCAATTGCCTTCGCCATATCAGTGCCGGCTCCTTCGTAGTTGAGCAAGTCGCGCCTGCCAGTCGCCCGCCTGTGCCAAGGCGCAGGCTTCTTCGCTGTCAAATTGCGTGCAGGCGGTGAGGTCCGGCACCTCAATGTCGGCTTCTGCCAGCGCAGCCTGGGTCAGTGCTCGCATGCGTTCGCCATGGCCGTCAGCCAGTGCGCGGTCCAAAGAGGCCTGGCTATCGAAGATCCAGGTCACCCGCAGGCCGGCCGAGAAGTCCTCACCTGCGGTATCGTGCGTCAACCAGCTAAAGCCGGGCACTTCTGCCTTCGCCGTCTCGCACGCCTCCGTCAGTGTGGCCACGAGCTCGCGTTCAAGCTGTTTCGATTGACGTTTGGTTAGGGTCATTGGTTGCGTCCTGGTACTTGGAACCGATCACTGGCGCAATGGTGCAGGATCAGGGTTGTGACAAGCAAGTAAGAACTAGTGTACTTTCTGGCGCAGTCGTTTCCCAAGACCACATAACGCTTGCCGTTAAACGCTATGCGCTATAACATCCAAGTATGATCAAAAGCTTTCGCTGTAAAGACACTCGGGCCTTGTTTGAAACAGGCAAAACCAAGCGATTTTCTGCAATTAAGGCTGCTGCTGAGCGGAAGCTGATTATGCTCGAGGCCGCTGAAGTTTTGGATGATCTCAAGCTGCCACCCGGAAACCGGCTGGAGCCATTGGCAGGGAGCCGGGAAGGTCAACACAGTATCCGCATCAACAAACAGTGGCGGGTATGCTTTCGCTGGACAGACGATGGTCCGGAGGATGTTGAAATTGTGGATTATCACTGAGGAGAACGCATGATGACTCGTAATGGTATGCGCCCTATACACCCCGGAGAGATTCTTCGGGAAGAGTATTTGAATCCTCTGGACATGAGCGTGAGCGCACTTTCCAGAGCATTGCATGTGCCGGGAACCCGGATGAATGAAATTGTTCGTGAAAACCGGGGCATCACTGCAGATACTGCACTTCGGCTTGCCCGGTACTTCGGCACCAGCGAACGCTATTGGCTGAACCTGCAAACCGAGTATGAGCTGCGCAAGGCCCAGATCAGCAACGGCGATCAAGTCGCTCAAGAGGTTCAGCCACATGCTGCGTGAACCCTGCCTGAGGGGAAAGTACCGAAAACGAAAGGCAGCCTCAATGACCAGGCCCCATGACTAGGTATCAAAGATGCAGCAAGAACACGTGACGAAATCACAATTCAAGGCCAAAGCCCTCGAATATATGCGCCGGGTGGAGACTTCAGGCGAGTCGCTTGTGATCACTGATCGCGGGCAGCCAAAAGTCGAGATTCGCCGCTATCGATCTGATCAGCGGTCACCGCTGGAAACTCTGAAGGGAAGCGTGGTTGACTTTGACGCGCCAACAGAACCGGTGGCAGAAGACGACTGGGAGGCAGTTTCTTGATCGTTCTGGACACCCATGCAATCGTGTGGTGGGTGACTTTCACAAAGACCCTGCAGACAGAATGATCGCGGCACTGGCCCGACACATGACCGTTCCCCTGATCACCGCAGACAACAAGATACGTGCTTACAAACATGTAAGGTCCCTCTGGTAATGGGAGGTTGGCATCGAAACCACGGCTCGGATCAGGGCTTTCAGTTCGGTGGTAAGGCTGTTGAGATCATTAGTCAGATCGCACAAGAGATGCCGGTGCATTTTGGCCTGAATCTTGGTGCCAAACCAAGAGAACAGGGTTGCTGGTACACCTCAGTATGAAACTGTTCATTACAGAACTCCTGTTTCGTTTATTTCGTTTGTGTGGCAAAATTGCCAGTATATAAATTCTGAAGCAGTGGGAACTGACAGATGGCAACGCAAAATGTCGTTCAGCTACCAAATCAGTCTGAGGTTGAGCAGGCAAAGCAGTCCAGCCGAACGCTGTCGAAATATACCGATGCTGACCGCGTTCAATTGTCATTGCGTGGTGACAATGGTGAAGCGGACGACCTCATTCTGCCCGGGCATGTGCTGCAGATTCTGTTAGATGTACTTTCAGAAATGTCTCGCGGTAATGCGGTGAGTGTTGTGCCTTACCATCAGGAACTCAGTACCCAGGAAGCCGCCAATTTACTCAATGTCAGTCGCCCGTTTCTTGTCAGCCTTTTGGAGAACGGTGACATTCCTTTCAGGAAAGTTGGTGCGCACCGCAGGGTAATGCTGCAGGACGTATTGAACTACCAGAAAGCAAATCGTCAGCATAGGAAATATGCTTTGGACGAACTGGGCAGGCTCTCTCAAGACGAAGACATGGGATATTGAAACTCGATGGGCAAGTTCACTGTCGTTTATGACGCCTGTGTGCTGTACCCCGCGCCGCTCAGGGATACGCTCATGCGTCTCGCCATGACTGATCTTTTCAAAGCCCATTGGACAGATCAGATTCATGATGAGTGGATCAACGCACTTTTGCGCCGTGGCCAGCACAGTCGAGATGCCTTGGAAAAAGTCCGAGAACTGATGGATTTTCATGCGCGGGATGCGAAGGTTTCCGGATATGAATCATTGATCGAAGGTCTGTCACTGCCAGACCCCGATGACCGACACGTGCTGGCAGCAGCCATTCACTGTGGTGCCGACGCTATCGTCACATCTAATTTGAAGGACTTTCCGACTGAAGCCCTTCAGCCCCACGGCATTGAGGTTATTCATCCAGACGATTTCATTTTTTACCAAATCGACATGGCACCATCTATCTGCTGTAGCGCCATTCGTGACCAGAGAATGGCTCTGAGGAATCCCGAGTTGGATATAGAGGCGCTCTTGGCGGTGCTGCTCAAACAACAACTGCCGCAAACAGTTGCCAAGCTACGTGAGTACACCAACTTTCTCTAAACAGCGCAACCTGCTTGCTAAAGTTAACCCTCCAAGTTATTTCGATTCACTTCCCTTTTCATACCACCCAACCAACTGCCGTGCCTTATCCAGAAGGATATCGCGCCAGTGATCAATCACCTCCAGATTGGTCTACTCTTAATCCAGCTAGATGATTCGAGTGCCAAGACTATTCCAACAAGAAAAGGGAGCCCCTCTCATGCACTGCCGGCAACAGCCCACAATTGTTTTTCCTGCGCTTGTCGCTTCATGTCTGTTGGCGACCTCGGTGTCAGCCTCTGCTCAGACGCTGCCAAGCGACGTCGAGAGTATGACCGGCATTTGGGCGGAGCACTGCTCAGATCCCGACGATTTTTTCTCGGTCATCGGTGCCGATGCGGTGATTGACATGAATCCGGACATTGTTTTCCACACTGACCTTGCCAGAAGTTGGCTTGCAGAGGAGGGATCTGAAATTTCGTTGCACGAAGACGGAGAAGTGATGCGCCTGCAATTCGCAGACGGTGAATTTCTCGAGCTTTACTCCTGTGATGCCCTGCCCGGACAGAATGGCGTATTTTTCAGCGAAGCTGTGCAGTTCAAGCTAGACACTGCGGAACTGGGTACCACATGTGAAGTTGATCGTCAGGAATGCCTGAACCAGTTCATGTCCATGGTGGATATGGGTAATACCGGAAACATCAACGAAGCTGACTTGAGCCGGTTGATCCGTATTACCACCTTCTTTGGCATGGTCGATGAACAGGAAACTTCAACGCAGGATCTGATTGGCGCCCAGGTGCTCGCCATGGCATTGGCACCCACTGTTGCTCAAGCATTTATTCGCAATTTCGATTACGACGGCGATGGCGCTTTGAGCCTGGATGAGCTGCTGGTCAATCGCGGGCAACTGGAACAAGACCTGGCCGGCCTGACAGGCGATACCGCAAGTGGTCTGGAACAGTCGCTACGGCAACAGCTCGATCAACTGATTCCATTGCTGATGCAACTGCAATAGAGAGGTTGTCCGCCCGCAACAGGCGTTGCTTGGATCAGCGCTTTTTGCTGGCCTTAGTCCAGGCAATGGCAAACTGAACCATCAATACGACGAGTCCTAAGGCAGTGGCAATCAATATCGACATCAAGAGCTCCTTTTCTCATACTCTTACGCCATCAGTCTAAACCGAGACTTGTTTGGCAGCTATTACTGTTGATTCGGCAGCCAAGTGCGTCTAGTCGCCTGAGTCTTTGGGCGACTCCACCACTTCCAGACCAAAATGCCCTGTTGCACGCAACGCATCCAACTCCGACTGACTCTTCTCCCGGCCACCCTCGCCAAAGTCGGGATCGACACAAAACGCCGGGACGAGTTCCTGATAAGTGTTTCCCGAAAAGCCACTCCAGAAACCGTTGGAATGAATCACCAGCGAGTAGGACTTGCTGGGCTTCAATAAACGAATCCCCGTCTCGAACACAGTGCGCGGCAACATAAATCGGTCCAGTTCCGGAACGCATTGGGTCGCAGAGAAGATCCAGTCTCGGTCGTTGCGTTCAATCACCACATTCAGGCCCATTGCTCTGGTTCTATCCAGCAACCGTGCAAGTGCGGTATTTACCTGGCGAGGCGATTCGAAACGGTACAAACGGCCGCTCTTTATCGGCATGTCACCCAGCACGTTGGCATCGAATTCAACCCAGCCGTCGAACAGGTCCTCTACGTAGTCACACTCTGCGGCCCCATCAAGACGGTCAGACATCCTTTGTGCCTCTTTCTGCTGACGGTATTGATTGAAATTGATGATATCACTCATGGCGGTCTCCCGATGTGCGAAGGTATATCAAAGCTATCATGGCCTCAGGTGCGCCTGAGACCATTGGCTACAGGTACAGTGCGTCCAGTTCCAGATGGCAAATCGCGGCCGGTATGGCTCCGGTCTCGAACTCCTCCGACGCATATTCCGAATCCTCCTCCAGTTCATCTGAATCCATGGGTGGCATAAAAACGGCCGGGATCAGTTCCTCATAGTCATGTCCTTCTTCTGCAGACCAATAGCCGTCATGGGACAAAACCAGTTCGTAATTCTTGTGATGGTCCATCAGGCGCAGGCTGTTCTCAAACACATCCCTCGTTCGAATCGGATCGTCCAGGCAATACTCCGACCTGTAGAGCCGCACATGGTAGCCGTCATCTTCTTTCCTGATCACAACGCCCAGGTGTGGAGTGGCGGGGTAGCGGGAAAACCCGTATCTGAACACCCAGGCCACGAACGCTTTGACATCTTTCGGTTGGTCGAATCGATACCAGGCAGCTTCCATGATGATCCAGCCCTTGAACGAGACCGATTCGGGCAACTGCCAATCAAGGGTTGGGATTTCAATGCAGAGCCGTGACGGCTCTTTTCGGTAATGGTCGAGATAGACGACTTTGGGTGGCTTCTCTGACATTGCTTTTCCTCCAGACAGAAATCATTACTGAATCTTCGCACGCCTGTTCATGCGCCTGATGCTGTTTTTCAGCCCACATCCATGTCCAGTTGGTGCGCTTGATTCAACTGGCCAGCCCATCTCAATCCTTGCGAGGCTGCCATCTCCATCACCATCTGTCTGAATGACGCGAGCGGTTGGTTGCTGAACCCTGCCAATGAAAAGGTCATGTGGTTGAGCACTGTCGTCCCATCAGAGTTGATGACCAGCAACTCTGCCTGTGTCTCATTGCTTCCTGGCCCCAGAGCCAGAAGCTTCGCGCCCTCTCTCCCACCATTCAGTCCCATCAAGGCACTGCCGGCATCGAGTCGATACTCTGCCAACCTTCCGAGCTCGAGTGATTCGTAGAACTGCGCCAGCCCAACTGCAAACTGGCGTCCGGGCTGCGGGAAATGGTGGCCCATTTTTTCGCACCAGCGCTGGTGCTGGGGCCAGTCACGATAGTCGAGAGCCCGGATGGCAGAAGCCATCTTCTGTGGCAACAAATGGCAGCCATAGTCGGCAGAGGGCAGAGTCGCAACCCCCAGCAGGAACGAGGTGATCCTATAGGGGCTGCGCCGGTGCCGGCGTTCGGGTCTCTCCTCAGCCATCATCATTTTCTGCAATGTCACTGGCGTGGCGCTGTTCTGCTCAACCAGGTAAGAGACCAGCGCCTGATTCAGATGATAGACGTCACAGACTGAAAGCTCGGCCAGGGAGTCAAAGCTGATCGGCCGCGGCAGAAAGTGAAGGGAACACTGCTCGCTCAGCAGGCCATGCTTGACCCCCAGGGCGTGGGCCTGTTCAGCAAACGACGCTGGCATCTGATGAATGGGGCAGGTTGCATTGTGCAATACCGGCACAGTGATCAGCACGCTCTGGCGAATGTCCCTCTCATGACGATAGGCCTGGATGATGGAGGCCTGCTGCAGCTCCCAGTCAGCTCTTTTTGAAGAGAGTGGCTCAGGCTGCACTGTATACAGGGATGAAAGGTCTCCTATTGCTCCGACCGCCATTGCTGTCTGTGCGGCATGTCGAAAATGAAGCCGCCCCTGGATGGACTCATGCTGCATGACGTCGCTCAAGTGCTGTTGCAGCTTTGTGGAAAACGCAGTGTCTAGCGCCATACATCTACCTCTATCTGTGACTGTTCATTCGACCTGCATGCAGATCGCCACCACTCATACCACAACCATTCGCGCGCCTGAGACTCTCTGACAATCATTGTGGAGCGCGGCTAAATGCCGCAAGCGGACCAGAGGTTGCTGTCCAGGAAGGCGACCAAACCCTCCATTGTGCCACAGCTTTTGCGGCGCCTGACGAGGTTCTAAAAACACAATGATTGGGTTCTAAGAGGAAGGCACAAGTCGGCCTCAGGCGCAGTGATTACGGGATTATTTTAACGGGCCCTACTTTTCGAGGACCCGTAATGACCAAAGTAAAACGCGTATTCATCAAAGCCCGTCAGATCACTTCTACCGTTGACAGACTCAATGCATGTTCCAGCTGCATCTACGCGTTGCCGTTGGAGTACCAGTGGCTTTCCAGCACCCTGCTAAATGCTTCCCTGAGCACCTCTGAACTCGGAATGCTGTTCTATGCCTTGTTGAATTTCGGACTTCAGGTCGCCACTGCCCGAGGTTCAATCACGAACAGGTTACTGGCAGGGGTCTCGAGCAGTTGCTTGGTTCATTGTGAGTTCCCGTGGTTTATCGATTTTTTATTTGATGGACTGTTCGAATTCATCAGATTGAAGAACCAGAGAGCGACTGCCTTTCTCTTCTCGGTGCTACTCTTGGTTTCTGAGCCGTCCAAAGATGAAAGTACGACAACAGCGCAGGAAATAGCCTGAAGTTGCCCCCTCAGCGCTCCTCCAGTGCGCGCATCAACCGCTCAGCCGTGTCGTCATCCGACTCCCTGAGCACCCAATAGATGACGCCCTGTCCGTCTATCCATACCCAGGTGCCCTGCTCATCCACAGTGAGGCCACTGGGCTCGGTATAGTTGTCATAGTCGGACAGAAAGACCATCAGGATGTCTTCGTCCCGCACCGGGGCTTCGTACTCGCGCGCGAGACCGCGCCGGATAAACCCGTGTACCAGGCGCGGTGCACCAGCGATCAGTGTCAGATGCATCACGGGCGGCAAATCGTCCATGGCTTCGGCCAACTGCTGGTGGGTATTCAGCAGCGCCCGCTGCTGCTCCTGCCCGTTTTCCTGACTGTCGCTGGCGACGATGGCCAGCAGTGTTCCCGATGAGTCTGCAAGCCGGTCATGGAGCCGGACTTCGTCACCGGAGCCGGTCCTTGCCGTCCAGTCGGGCAGGCGTTGATCGGCAACCGAGGCAGTGGCGGTCAGCAACAGCAGTAATGCAATTATTTTTTTCACTTTGAGCTCCTGACTATCCGCGTTGCCATTGTCGCCGTATCACGTTGAGCTTTTCAATTGCGCCCGAGTCCCGAGCTTGCCCCAGCCAGAGAAAGCAGCCCGACTCTGCGGTTTGGACGGCAAACACTGATCCAATGCGCAAAAGATATCGTCTACCCATAAAACCTCTGCTCTGGATACCATGGCTGACCATATCGACCAATGCCCGCTTTGTCAGCGCCAGCTGCACCTGACGTTTCATCATCTGATTCCGAAAAAGGTACACCGGCGAAAGCGATTCAGGAAAAACTTCTCGGCGTCAGAACTGGCGCGGGGCGTCTGGGTGTGTCGGGAGTGCCACAATGCCATCCACCGGTTCTTTGATGAGATGACTCTGGCCCGCGAGCTCAATGAGCTGTCATTGCTCCAATCGGAGCCCAGGCTTATAAAGCATGCCGAGTGGCTGAGGAAAAGACGTGTACGCGTGCGATAACAGAACTGGCGGCATTGTAATCGGATGATGGGCTGTCCGCAGCCGTGGCGGGGTATACCATGAACAGTCATCCGAGCCGGCAGGCTAGCGTAGACTGTCTAGGGCGTCAGCGTACCTTCGGCAACTCCGCCCACCGGCTCAGATACCCCGGCGACAACCACTCCCGTTTCATCTGCCAGTCTCGGTGGGCGCCTTGGCGTGCGAACCATATCTTGCCGAGGTTGCCGGCATTGATGGTGTCGAGCACCTGCATCAGTTGTGGGTTGTCCACAGAGGTTACTCTGCCCTTTGCGCTGGCATTCTGGTCGCTCAGCAAGTCGGGCTGCCAGGCATTGGGTTCGTAAAAATCGCTCAGCATCACGCCGGCCTTGGAGTAGGGGTAGCCGTCTCTCCAGATGCTGTCCAGCAGGCGCATGGCCATGCCCATCATGGGTCTGGTGTCCTCACTGGGTTCATGCAACTGCCCGGTCGCAGCATTGCTGTATTGCGGATCCTGTTCCCGAAACGGACTGGTTCGGATGAACACCTGCAGTGACCGGACCAGGCGCTGTTCACGCCGCAGCTTTTCCATCGCGCGGCTGAGGTAGCTGGCGACCGCCTCCTGCATCACGCTCTTCTCTGTGACCGGGGCACCGAACGATCGGGAACAGACAATCTGCTGTTTGGCCGGTGCTTCATGC
>NZ_JAIUMC010000091.1 GCF_022565775.1 Natronospirillum sp. | reverse complement strand
ACCAGGCGCGCACCATCCGTATTCCGGTGCACATGATCGAGACCATCAACAAGCTGAACCGCATCTCGCGGCAGATGCTGCAGGAGATGGGCCGGGAAGCCACGCCGGAAGAACTGGCCGAGCGCATGGATATGCCGGAAGACAAGATCCGCAAGGTGCTGAAAATCGCCAAGGAGCCGATTTCGCTCGAAACGCCGATTGGCGACGACGAAGACTCCAACCTGGGCGACTTCATCGAAGACAGCACCATGGAATCACCGTCCGACAGCGCCAATGACAAGAGCCTGGAAGAAGCCACCCGGGATGTACTGGGCGGCCTCACCGCACGCGAAGCCAAGGTACTGCGCATGCGCTTCGGTATCGACATGAATACCGACCACACGCTGGAAGAAGTCGGCAAGCAGTTCGACGTCACCCGCGAGCGCATTCGTCAGATCGAAGCCAAGGCCCTGCGCAAACTGCGCCACCCCAGCCGCTCCGATCACCTGCGCACCTTTATCGACGAGCAGTAGACGCCCCTTGTAGGCGCTGCGGTTCGACGTTTCGACTTGCCTGCGCTAGGCGGCTCAGCCGCCCGATCAAGGGGCCTGCGGCCCCAAGCGCGGCCGAGGCGCGCGCCTACAACGGAGGCTGATTTGTAGGCGCTGGCTTGCCTGCGCTTGGCCGCTAGGCCCTCTCTCGGCCACACCACTATTGAAAGCAGCACACCCTCCGCTATAATGCTGCCCCTTGGCGAGGACGCATCCGAGCCAAGCAGCAACAAGACCCAATCAGGGGGCCTTTAGCTCAGTTGGTTAGAGCAGTCGACTCATAATCGATTGGTCGCTGGTTCAAGTCCAGCAAGGCCCACCATTCCCTCTCTTTATGTTGTCCCTTTTGTTGTTGCGCTCATAACTTGTCCGCTTCGGACAGTTTATGGTCGCAATGTTTGTAAATTTGTCCGCTCTTTCAGCATTGAACACAACCACGCTCCCTGACTAAACCACGCCCCCCCCCGCCACTGCTGCGTTTCAGCTCATTATCAGCAACTATGGATTTTCAGACAGCTGGGTTTTCGAGTTGCGACATTCGTGGAACATTAGTGGTGCGCATGTTCTACAGCTATTCTGCAGATTGGAATCCCCACAGACAAACTTCAATGGGGAGATTACCGAGCCTGATCATGGCTATCGAGAAGAAAGCGCAACGAATGCCGCAATTCTGCAGGTCCCGGGTATTTTTCGGGATTCCAGCACAATTCGATTCCGGAACTTTTCAGGCAATTCAAAGGACTGCATGTAAGGAGCAGGGTTCTGCTCCGAATGGTATCGATAGATCTGAACATTGATCATGCCCGGTTTTCCCTGAGTCTGTTGTCCTTCTTGCACATTGAACGAGCTAGGGTGCCGACTGAGCCTACAGGTCGTCCATCCGTCCGATCTGACTGGCCAGTCGCTTTGTTTGGTTTTCTTCCATATCGAGCAGCGATTGCAGAAGTGTTGTTGCTTCGGGTATGACTGCGGTGCCGAGGAGAGTGCGATAGAGGGCATTGATCTGTTTGTGAAAGTTGAATATTCCAGCCCTGATCTCATCAATATCCAGCTTGGCGCAGAGTGCATCGCAAACCGAATGTGCAGTGATCATATTGTGCGGAATGTAATCATAGACGTAGGTATCTGAAGCCCTGGAGTTGGCCTCCTGTTCGAACTCGGCAACCATTTTTTCCATTTCCGCTTCGTGAGCAGCAACATACGTGAGCAAGGAGGCGGCTCGCTCATCACCATGGTTCGAAGCGCAGTTCGTCAGGCACTGCGCCAAAAGCTCATGCATCGTCCGAGTCCACTCGATCAACTCCCCAACCGTCTTGATTTGCATAATCTACTAATCCTTGTGCAAAAATCATCTCTTGTTTATTTCTCCCTCAACTTGGCCACTCGTTGAACCCTGGAAAGGAGTGCAATATGTTGGATCATTACTGCAGGCAGGCGCATCGTGGTCTGTGCGTTGACGCACAGACCACCATCAATTTTGAGTGCCGGCTTGAGCTTTCCCGGACACGCTGTCCCCCCCACACTGGAGCCACATGGCCTTTTGTGGTCGATGGTCAAAACTCTCTTGAAATGTTCATGGTCTGAACGATGCGCGCGAATGTCAGGCTTTGCTGACCGCTTCACTGCTGGCTGACGTGAGATTCAGGGACAACACTTGGAGCTGAAGACTGAGTTCAACGAAATTGCTGCAGAAGCAGACCGGCTGTGTGCGGGCCGGCTCTGAGCTCAGCAAAGTTTAGTAGGTTGTCAGTGCAAAACTGAGCAGCCAGCGCTGCCCGCGTTCAATTCTTGAAACCTGGTGCTGGTAGAGGTCCGGCCGGAACAGAATGAACCGCCCGAACAGGTTGAAAAGCGTTCTGTCGCAGATGAACTCGCCGCCCTCTTTCGGCTTCACCAGCACCCAATTGAATTTGTACAGGCGCCCCTCGGCGATCATGTCCAGATGCGGCAGGATGCTGTGGCCCTGCGAGTACCGCACCAGGTACACATTGAAACGCCGGGACCGAAACAGAATTCGGGTTTTTACCTTGTCTGGCATGGCAGAACTGATTGCCTTGACGCTAGTGATCAATCAATTGTGCGCGTCCGGCTGCGAAATTTAAAGAGGCATGTCAGTGAGCGACTCGCCTGAACCCCCACCAGAACAGCCAGCCGATCAACAACACTTCTCCGACAAAGGTGAAGCTGGCAAGACCCAGGCCATAGTGGCTGATCATGACCTTGCCCAGTGTATCGATCAGATAACCCAGCCCGGCGATCACGACCAGAGCACCCAGCAGCGACGGGAAAAGGTTGGTTCGAATGATCAGATATCCCAGAACGATCAGATGACAGCCGAACACCCCGAGACCAAAGTAGAAAGCCGAGAAGAAACCGTTGAACTGATGCTGCAAGAGCAGTTGCCAGTGCGTGCTGTCGGGTGCGGGCGCCTGCAACAAGCTCTGCACTTCGACCAGTGCCACCGTGGCCACCAGCAGCACGGCGGTATAGACGAGGCGGAACCAGGCCGCAAGCAGCGAAAGGTGCGGGTTGGCCGGAGAGAAGACACCGTGCAGTGCCCAGGCCAACACCAGGTCCAGAACGGCTACAATAAAGAAGATGAGAATGCTGACTCGAAACAGGGTACCTGCGGCCTGCATGGCGCTGATCTGAGCGGCGGTATCACCCGCCGTCTGGATCGGCTCCAGCACAACGAAAAACGCAATAGGCGCCAACAGCGCCATGGTCAGCAAGGAGAAACCGGCTATGATGGCGGCTCGCTTTTGATCAACAAGAGAGACAGGGTGCGACATGACTACTTTCCTCTTCGATGGATGGCAACGACTGTTAGCCACGCATCCTAATGCGCCCGTCAGGCCCGTATTTGATAATTTGTGCGAATCGAGTGTATTTGCAGGTATGTTTCGACAATGACGGCGCACCAGAACTTCGGCTTTTTGCAGACATTGGTGGACGATATAGAGGCGAACCTGGCTGACGAGGTTAACGTGCTGGCGCTGTCCGAGCTCAGCGGGCTGTCGCCCTGGCATTTTCAGCGCTGGTTCAAAAGCCTGATCGGCGACACCCTGGGCTCTTACATTCGCGGGCGTCGTCTGACTCGGGCGGCGCAACTGTTGCTGGAAACCAACCAGAGCATCATCGATATTGCCGTCGGTGTTGGCTTTGGCTCCCACGAGGCGTTTACGCGCTCGTTCAAGGCCTATTTCTCTATGTCCCCAAAAGAATTTCGGCAACAGCGACCTGCAGTGCTTCTGAACGAAAAGCCCATTCTGGACGAAGGACTGTTGCATCATATTGCCCACCGGGTAACACGAGAGCCGATCATTCAAGTCAGGCCGGCAATCAGCCTGGTCGGTTTTGCCACCGTGATCCCGTCGCCTTTTGCAACTGACCAGACCAGTTGTCACCTTATGGAGAATGCCTGGAGGGAGCTGTTCGAACAGGAAGGCAGGGTGCCGGGAGGGCGCGCCAAAAGCTATTTCGGCCTGACCCTCAGCGAATCCGGTCAGTTCACGGAAGAGGAACTGACCCATCTGGCTGCCATCGAAACGACAGAACCCGAGAAGGCACCGGCAGGCATGGTGGTCCATTCTCTGCCGGAGCAAACCGTTGCTGTGTTCAGCGTAACGGGAATGGACGCAGAGGCGGTCAACCGTACGATCGACTTTATCTACGGCTACTGGCTGCCGAAGTCCGGATACCACCGGGGTGAAGGCAGTGACTACGAGTGGATGGAACAGGTCGAGCAGTTTGATGCCTCGACCGACTCAAAATATGTGATTCCGTTGAACAACACTTGAGATCACAACCAGTTGACTCAGCCCCTAAGCCGCATCCGACTCCACTTTCACCGCCCCGCCAAAATAATGATCGGCGATGGACTGGTGCAGTGCATTGAAGCCGATCTGCAGGTCATCCACAAAGTCGTGCAGCAGGTCAGGCTCGCCGGCCATGGTTTCCAGGTCGGCTTCGAGCAGTTGCGGCAACAGGTTGTCGACGACGGCCTGCACTTCTTCGTGGCGCGGCAGGTGTTCCAGCGAGAAAGACAACCGGGCGAGACAACAGGCGATGGCGCGGGGGAAGGCCTGATCCTGCAGCAGGAAGCTGAGCACGTCTGGCCCACGCACGCGCAAACGCACCTGCTGGCGGTACATCTGGTAGCCGGTCAGTGATTTCAGCACGCTCATCCATTGCAGGTTTTCAAAGGGCGTCAGGTCTTCCGGGGTGCGCGGCAACAGGTTGGCTGAGCGCACATCGATGATGCGGGTGGTCATGTCGGCACGCTCCAGATTGCGCCCCAGCATCAGAAAGGTATGCGCCTGGGTGTAACTCAACGTGCCCTCGATCAGGCCGTTGATGGTCTGACAACTGCGAATCACCCGCTTGAGGAAGGTGTCGCGCCGGCGCGAGTTGATACCGCCCTCCACCTGCTTCTGGGTGTCCATATACAGGGTATTCAGCTCTTCCCAGACTTCCCGCGGCATGATGTCGCGCGTAGTGCGCAAGTTTTCGCGCGCCGCTTTCAGGGACGACAGGATCGAGCCGGAATAGCGCAGATCGCCACACATGAAGCTCAGCACGTTTTCCATGGTGGGCTGTTCATAGTGCTCTTCAAACAGAGCTTCTTCGCCGGTAATGATCAGCAGCGAGTCCCAGTCGAGGCGAGTGGTCGTGGGGTAGTCGAGCAGCAGGTTGCTGGTCACATTGATCAGGCGCGCGGTGTCTTCCGCCCGTTCCAGATAGCGCGCGAGCCAGTATACGTTTTCAGCGACACGAGACAGCATGATGAAGTCCTCCTGTTAGTCCTGTTCCGGCGGCGGTGGGGTGGGATACGGGTTGTCCACATCAACAATCCAGGTGTCCTTGCTGCCGCCCCCCTGGGACGAATTCACCACCAGTGAGCCCCGAGTCAGGGCAACGCGGGTCAGGCCGCCCGTGGTGACGTAGGTGTGATCCTTGCCTGACAGGATAAAGGGCCGCAGGTCGACGTGCCGGGGCTCCAGTTGATCGTCTATCAGCGTCGGTGTGGTGGAGAGCTTGAGCGTCGGCTGCGCCATGTAGTTGCGCGGATCGGCCTTGATCAATTTGGCGAACTTATCCCGGTCTTTTTTGGTGGAATGCGGCCCCACCAGCATGCCGTAGCCGCCGGATTCATTGGCCGGTTT
Source organism: Natronospirillum sp. (assembly GCF_022565775.1). Classification (GTDB taxonomy): domain Bacteria; phylum Pseudomonadota; class Gammaproteobacteria; order Pseudomonadales; family Natronospirillaceae; genus Natronospirillum. Next base: position 7,407 of record NZ_JAIUMC010000091.1, on the reverse strand, counting down.
CACCACCAGCTCGTGCAGGTGTTCCAGCACGTAGTTCAGGTCATCGTCGCGCATGCACAGGTAACTCGGTACATTCGGCAACAGCGGCTCCTGGTCGAGATAGTACTTGATAATCTCGGGCAGGAAGGCATATACCACCTTGTCATCGGCCACCCCGGCCCCCGGGGCATTGACCAGCCCGACCTTGCCGTTGCGCCAGGCGCGCATCAGGCCGGGCACACCCAGGGCTGAGTCCTTGTGGAAGACTTCCGGGTCCAGAAACAGATCGTCAACGCGCCGGTAAATCACATCCACCCGTTTCAGGCCGTCAACGGTGCGCATGTGCACCGTATCGTCGTCATCCACCACCAGATCGGACCCTTCCACCAGCACCACGCCCATCTGCTGCGCGAGATAGGAATGCTCGAAGTAGGCCGAGTTGTAGATGCCGGGGGTCAGTATGACGATCTCGGGGTCGTCACCGGGGCGCGGCGACATGGAGGCCAGCATGTCATAAAGCTGGGCCGTGTAGTCGTCAATGGGCTGGATGCGGCCCGTGGCGAAAAGCTCCGGCATCACCCGCTTGGTGACATTGCGGTTTTCCAGCATGTAGGACACGCCGGAGGGCACGCGCAGGTTATCTTCCAGCACGTACAGGGTGCCCTTGTCGTCGCGCACCAGATCAGAGCCGCAGATATGCGCCCAGATCTGATTGGGCGGACTGACGCCCATGCATTGCGGCCGGAAGTTGACCGACTGCGCCAGCACTTCTGCCGGGAAGACCTTGTCCTTTACGATGCGCTGGTCGTGATAAAGGTCGTGGATGAACAAATTCAGTGCTTCAACCCGCTGCTTGAGCCCCGCTTCGGTGCGTTGCCATTCCGACAGGGGAATAATGCGCGGCACTATATCGAAGGGCCAGGCACGATCGATCATGCTGCCTTCGGAATACACCGTAAAGGTGATGCCCATGACCTGAATGGCCACTTCGGACGCATTCTTCAATTCTGCCAGTTCGCGACCGCCCAGTTCTGCCAGATAGTCGCACAGCAAATTGGCTGCGGGGTGTGGCTGCCCGGGTTTGACCATGAGTTCGTCATAAAACCCTTTGCAGGCATATTCGTCCCAGTTGATTTTGCTCATGTGACTTCTTCCCCGCTCAAGTCATCTCAACCATCTTGTTGATTCGGTTACGCGTGTTGCGTGTCTTGCAGATCAAGCGTGTAGGGCGTGGCACCCTTGGGCTCCGCAGGTGTCACCGTCAGCCCCCCTTGGGTATGCCCATGCGGCCAGAACCTTGCCAGTCGGCGCGCTTCGGCCGCATTGGCGTTGACGGGCGCCCGCTGGTGATTGCGCCCTGCCGGGTCGGCAACGTGATAGGTGCAGCCGCCCAGCGATCGTTCATTCCAGGTGTCGACCAGGTCAAACACGAGTGGAGCATCCACCGTCATTTGCTCGTCGCCCGCTGCGGGCCAGGCGCGATAGCGCACACCCGCCACGGCTTCGCCGCTGGTGCCTGTTTCATGCAAGGGCAGTGCCCGCCCGTTGCAGGTCACCAGGTGGCGACCGGGCGTCAGACCGGTCACCGTCACCTGCAGGCGCTCGATGGACGTATCCAGGAACTGGCTGTGGTCGCTGCCGGCTCCGAACTGCTGAGCCAGATGCCAGGGTTCCAGGGCCTGGCGCAAGGCAATGGTCACGTCGCCATATTGCACCTTGCCGCAGCGCGGAAAGTGGAACTCCAGAAACGGGGCCAGCCACTCAGCCTGAAAATCGATGCCATGGGCCTGCAGGTCACGCACGATGTCTTCCAGATCTGTCCACAGACAATGCGGCAGCAGCCAGCGGTCACGAAGAGCCGGCCCCCATGACACCAGAGGCCGGGCATAGGGTGCCTGCGCCAACCTGGCCACCAGGGCGCGCAACAGCAGCGTCTGAACCAGGTGCAGGCGAGCGTTGGGTGGCATCTCGAAACCGCGCAACGTCAACAGGCCACGGCGCTCGGTCGGCTGATGCTGTGGACAGAGCTGGGTAAGATCAAACTCGGTGCGATGCGGGTCGCCATCGCGACTGGTCAACAACGGGCCGAGCAGCGCATTGATACGGCTGCCACTGGCCTGGCCCTGGTGCAGCGCCTGCAAGGCCGAGGCGAGGTCGTTCAGCCGGTTGGGATTGGTCTCATCCGCCCGCGGCGCTGAACTGTCCGGCCCCATGAACAGGCCGGTAAAGCAAAACGAGAGTGACGGGTGGTGCTGCCAGTAAGTGATCAGACTCGCCAGCAGATCCGGTCGCTGCATAAACGGCGAGGTCTCCATCGTCTCGCCACCCAGAGTGATGTCACCACTGCCGGTACCGGTATGGCGGCCATCCAGACGGAACGTTTCCGCACGGAGCCGATTCTGTCGGGCTTCGGAATAAAGGCCTTCTGTCTCTGCCACCAGCTCCAGCCAACGGGTTTGCGGCCTGATGTCTACCTGCAGCGTGCCCATATCGAGATCAAGCAGTGCATCACGCGCCAGCAGATAGTCCGCCAGGGGAGGCGCATCCAGTTCCGGCGTCTCTTGGAACGCAAATGTGGTCTTGCCGCCGGTGCTCAATGTCAGATCCTGACCGGCCAGCGCTTTATCGACCGTGCCGCCCAACGTCAGAATGTCCTGCCACTGGGCCTCCGTATAGGGGCTGGTGACACGGGGCGCGTCGTGCAGACGGGTCACGCTCATGTCATGCTCAAGCCTGACTTCGCACGGACTGCTGGTACCGCTGATCGGTGCGGCAGTGCCGGGCTCGGGCGTTGCCGCCAGCGGGATGTGCCCTTCCCCGGCGAACAGGCCCGAGGTGGTATCCAGCCCAATCCAGCCGGCGCCGGGCACGAACACTTCGGCCCAGGCGTGCAGGTCGGTAAAGTCGACATCCGTGCCGGATGGCCCGTCCACGGCCGCTTCATCCGCCGTGAGCTGTATCAGATAGCCCGATACAAAGCGCGCCGCCAGGCCGAGGTGGCGCATGATCTGCACCATCAGCCAGGCCGAATCACGGCACGAGCCGCGGGCCTCTTTCAGGGTCTGTTCCGGACTCTGTATGCCCGGCTCCATGCGCACCAGATATTCGAGGTCCTGCACCAGTCGCTGGTTGATGGAGACCAGAAACTCGGCCATGGGCCGCGGGTGAGTCTCGATCTGCGCAACCCACTGCTCCAGCAGCGGCCCACGTTCGGTGATCTCGAGATAGGGTCCGAGGTCCTTTTTCAGCGCCGCCGGATAACTGAACGGGAACTGCTCGGCGTAGGACTCGAGAAAGAAATCGAAAGGATTGACAACAACCATGGGCACGATCAGCTCAACGGCCACGCGCAATTCTGTCACCTTGTCTGGAAACACCACCCGCGCCGCATGGTTGCCGAACGGGTCCTGCTGCCAGTTGATGAAATGCGGCCCCCCGTCGATCTGCAGCGAATAGGCATCAGGTGCCACGCGAGAATGCGGTGAGGGTTTCAGGCGGATAAAGTGGGGAGAGAGCGTGACCGGGCGATCAAACTGGTAGTGCGTGCTATGTTGAAGAACAACGCGCAGAGTCATGCGTTCGGCTCACAGGCAATAAAAGACGCCTTCGCAGCATGAGATAGTCTACTTCGCATACCGCGAAAGATCGTTGTCGGGCCGAACCAGCCGCCACCTTGGCGTCAAAATATGGTCCGTCATTGCAGAGAGTGTAGCCGATGTCACGATGCCCGGAAAGTGGGGATAAAATCTGCCGGGCGCTGCGCCAGTGGGTTACACTGCAACTTGCTGATTTCATTCAAGGGCGCCTGTCTGTATGCCTAACCCGGCCAATCAAAGTGATTTACTGCAGCAACTGCTGAGCAGTTATCTGGCGGCGCGTGGGCCCCTGGCTGAGGGTTATGATGAGCTGGTCAATGCAGAAGGTCATTTTCGCGCCCGCTGGCAACCGCTGTTGACCGAATTTGAAGCCCAGGCGCTGGACGGGCTGGCCTCCCGCGCCAGTGAAGCCCAGGCGCTGCTGCACGAGAATGGCGTCACCTTCAATGTCTACGAAGACGATGTGGGCAAGCTGCGCTCCTGGCGTCTGGACCCCATTCCCTATGTGATCAGCCCGCAAAGCTGGGAACTGCTCGAGAAGGGCCTGAAGCAGCGGGTCCGGCTGCTCGAACTGCTGGTGGACGACCTCTATGGTGAGCGACAGGTGATCAAACAGGGTATCCTGCCGCCCGAGCTGGTCTACAGCCATCCCAGTTGGCTGTTTCCTGCTGCCGACACCACCCAGTTTGGCGATCGGCCAAGGGTCATCTTCCAGGGTATTGATGTGATTCGCGACCAGTTCGGCGCCTGGCGGGTCCAGAATGACTGGACGCAGGCACCATCGGGTGCGGGCTATGCGCTGGAAAACCGGATCATCCTGTCTCGGGCCCTGTCGCAGTTGTACCGTGACGCGCCGCTGCGTCGCCTTGCCGGGTTTCTGCAGGCCCAGCATCGGTGCCTGGCGGCCCTCGCGCCGCAACGCCGGGACAACCCCAATATTGTGCTGCTGACGCCCGGGCCCGGAAGTTCCGGATATTTCGAGCACGCCTGGCTGGCCAACTACATGAATTTTTCCCTGGTGGAAGGCACGGATCTGGTGGTGCGGGACGGCCAGGTGTCGATGCGCACACTGGGCGGCCTGAAGGCAGTGGACGTGATCGTGCGCCAGATTACAGACCCCTGGTGTGACCCCCTGGAACTGCGCGGCGACTCACTGCTCGGGGTGCCCGGGCTGATGCAGGCGGCACGGCGCGGTGAAGTGGCCATTGCCAACAGTCTGGGTACCGGTGTGCTGGAGCATCCGGCACTGGCGGCGTTTCTGCCCCGGCTAAGCTGGTTTCTATTGAAGGAGCCGCTGCAACTGGCGGGGCGTGATGTCCTATGGTGCGGCGACCCTGATTCTCTGTCGCGCGTCGTGCAAAACCTGACCCCCTGGCAACTGCGGGAGATCGGTGAACCGAGCCGCACTATCAAACCTGCGGAGCTGTCGGCAGAAGACGCCGCAGCATTGACTGCAGCAATGGAAGCCGCACCGCATTTGTATGTTGCCGAGCAACCGCTGAAGCCGGCAACGGCGCCGAGCTTTGATGCGGTGCAGCACGCCATCGCCCCGGAGCCCGTGAATCTGCGCTTTTTTGCCCTGGCCGATCCCGCTGAACAGGGTGGCCCGATTACTGATCGCAGACACCGCATCATGCCCGGTGGTCTGGCCTGGGTGGCGCCACCTGGCACGCCGGTAATGGAAAGCGCCGTGGTAAAGGACATCTGGGTGCTGGCCCCGGTGGCACAGCCCCATGTCCCGCAACTGCGCCGCGCCAAGGGCGCCGTGCTGGTCACCCGCGACGGCACAGACCTGCCCAGCCGGGTGGCCGAAAGCCTGTTCTGGACCGGTCGCTATGGCGAGCGCCTGGACAACCGTGCCCGGTTACTGCGCGAGGCACTGCACAGCCTGGTGGAAGAAGGTCAGCAACCGCTGGAGGAGACCCTCTTACCGGATCTTTTTGCCGCCCTGAAACTGGAATTGCCCGGTATTGTGCCAGTCGCTCCGGGTGAGCACCCCTCCCGTGAAGTGGTCAATCAGCGCGCGGGTGAACAGTTCAAGGCGTTGCGCCAGCAACTGATGTCGCTGTTCGGGGAGCCCAGAGCAGATGGACTGCCCTGGATGTTCAGCCTGATGCTGAAGAATGGCCGGGCCGTGCGCGACCACTTGGGCGATGATGCCTGGCGAACGCTCAACACGTTGCGCCAGACCTTCAATGACCTGCCTCAGATACAGGGGGCCAGTAGCGGGCAGCGTTCTCTGGAAGATATCGTGACCTTGCTGGCGGCTTTCTTCGGGCTGTGCAACGAAACCATGCCCCACCATTATGGCTGGCGCTTTATGGACATTGGTCGCGTCATCGACCGCCTGATGGCCAACCTCGAGTTGCTCAAACTGGCGCTGGTGACAGCACAGCTGCCTGGCCCAAGGCTTTGGGAGGCAGCGCTTGCCACCACGGACAATCTGACCGTTTACCGGCGACGCTACCGTTCACAACTCTACCCTGCGGCCATGCTGGACCTGCTGTTGTTCGATGAAAGCAACCCCAGATCGGTGGGCTATATGCTCAAGCGCCTGGGCACCCAGATTGAACAGTTGCCGCGTGCGGATGACAGCCCTTTCCGCAGTCAGGAAACCCGTCTGGTCATTCAGGCCACCAGCCATTTGCACCTGGTCGACATAGCGACACTGACCGACCTGGAGAGCTCGGCGGCGGCGCGCAAGGCACTGGGCAAACTGCTCGATCAGATACTGATCCCGCTGTCGGGACTGTCGGAGGCCATTTCGCACAGCCACTTCAGCCATGCCGAGACGCCGCAGCAGTTGGTCAACCAGCAGGGGTCCTTTTGATGCGCTATCGGGTGCGACACACAACCCATTACGACTATTCCAGTCCGGTGACCCTGAGCCACAACGAGGCGCGCCTGCTGATGCGCGACGTGCCGGGGCAATCCTGCACGCACAGTGAGCTAATGATCTCACCGCCCCCTTTGAGGCAGCGCGAGCGACGGGATTTCTTTGGCAACCGGGTGGTGTACTTTGCTATTCAGGACATTCACCACAATCTCGAAGTGACCGCCAGCAGCGAGATCACGACCCAGCCCAAGGCACCACCACCCTCATTGGATCTGACTTGGGAGACCGCAGCGGCCCAGTTGCGCCCGGGTCGGGAGCGGGCCTCTGCACCGCATGGTCCGGAGTGTCTGGAAGCCTCGCTGTTCAATATGGACTCGCCATTTATCCGCCAGGGTCCTGCCCTGCGTGCCTTCGCGCAACAGTGCTTTACGCCGGGACGCCCCATGGTAGAAGCGGTACTGGCACTGAATACGCTGATCTTTGAGGAATTCACTTACGACCCGGAGTTCAGCACTTTGGCCACGCCATTGGCCGATGTGCTGGCCAACCGGAAAGGTGTCTGCCAGGACTTCGCCCACCTGGCGATTGGCGCCCTGCGCTCCATCGGTCTGGCGGCGCGCTACGTCAGTGGCTATCTGGAGACCCTGCCCCCACCCGGTCAGGAACGTCTGGTCGGCGCCGACGCCAGCCATGCCTGGCTGAGCGTCTATCTGCCGGGCTGGGGCTGGCTCGACATTGATCCCACCAACAGCAGCACGCCGGATGAACGCTACCTGACGCTGGCCTGGGGGCGGGATTACGGAGATGTCACCCCACTGAAAGGGGTAATGAATGGCGGCGGCGCACATGACCTGAAGGTGTCCGTGGACGTCATGCCGCAAGCCGCCGACTAGTGTCCTGTCTGGTTAATTCGGCGACTCTCTGCGTGCGGTCTGCGGTCTCTGGCCAAGGCGACATCCCGCCGGCGTGGTGGGCCCACTTCAAGGGATGTCAACA
>NZ_JAIUMC010000090.1 GCF_022565775.1 Natronospirillum sp. | reverse complement strand
GTCGACCTGGTCAGCAGCCGCACCCGGGTTGTCGACGCCCTGCTGCACCGCATCTGGCATCATTTTGACTGGCCATCCGACGCCAGCCTGGTGGCCGTGGGCGGCTACGGGCGCGGAGAACTGCTGCCCCACTCCGATATCGATCTGCTGTTGCTGTTTCGGGAAGAGAGCGACATCGAGTCTCATGTCGAGTCGGTACAGTCGTTTATCACGCTGCTCTGGGACCTGAATCTGGATATCGGGCACAGTGTGCGCACTCTGGATGCCTGTGTTCAGGAGGCCACGGAAGACCTCACCATTGTCACCAATCTGCTCGAATCCCGCCTGCTTGAAGGCAGCGAAGATCTGTTCCGTGACATGCAGGACAGCACCAACGCCGAGCATATCTGGCCCAGTGCGCACTTCTACAAGGCCAAGATGAACGAGCAGGTTCACCGGTACAAGAAATACGGCGACACAGCCTACAATCTCGAGCCCAACATCAAATCATCCCCCGGCGGCTTGCGCGATATCCAGACCATCGGCTGGGTGGTCAAGCGCCACTTCGGTGATGACCAGATGGAAGAGCTGGTCGCGCGCGGTTTTCTGACCCAGGACGAGTTTGCCAACCTGATCGACGGCCAGAACTACCTGTGGCGCATCCGCTATGCGCTGCACATGCTGGCCGGGCGCGAAGAAGACCGTTTGCTGTTCGATCTGCAGAAGGCGGTGGCTGAGCTTTTCGGGTTCCGCGACAGTGATGAAGCGCTCGGCGTCGAGCAGTTGATGAAGACCTACTACCGCACCGTGTTCAACCTGCGGGCGCTGAACGAAATGCTGTTGCAGCATTTTGATGAGGTGATACTCAACCCGCCGACAGACGAAGAACCACGGAAGCTGAACAGCCGATTTCAGGTGGTCAACGGCTATCTGGAGATCACCTCGCCCGATGTGTTCGCCCGCCGCCCTTCGGCCCTGATGGAAATTTTCGTGCTGCTGGCCTACAACCCGGAGCTGAAAGGCATCCGGGCCAGCACCATCCGGGCCATCTTCGAAAACCGCCACCGCATTGACCCGGCTTTCCGCAATGACATTCGCAACAGTTCCTATTTTATCGAACTGATGCGCGCCCCCAGCGGCATCTCTACCAACCTGCGGCGCATGAACCGCTATGGCGTGCTGGGGCGCTACCTGACCGAGTTTGGCGAGATCATCGGGCAGATGCAGTTCGACCTGTTCCATGTTTACACGGTGGATGCCCACAGCCTGAAAACCGTCCAGAATATGCGCAGCTTCCGCCATCGCTCCAATCTGGTCGAGTTCCCGATTGCCAGCCGGGTGATTCACCAGTTGCCCAAGGTGGACCTGGCCTACATAGCAGCCCTGTACCATGATCTGGGCAAGGGGCGTGGTGGCGATCATTCTGAAATCGGCGCCGAAATCGTGCGCCAGTTCTGCCATCGCCACCGGTTGCCCGAGTGGGACTCCGAACTGGTCATCTGGCTGGTGGAAAATCACCTGTTGATGTCGCTGACTGCCCAGCGCGATGACCTGTCAGACCCGGATGTCATCCACCGGTTTACCGAGAAGGTGCAGGATCTGGTGCACCTGGATTACCTCTATGTGCTGACTGTGGCCGATATCTCCGCAACCAATCCGGCCCTTTGGAACAGTTGGCGGGCCGCCCTGCTCAAGCAGCTCTATACCGAAGCCAAGCTGGCCCTGCGCCGCGGCCTGGAAAACCCGGTGGGCAAAGAGGAGCGCATCGAAGACACCAAGCGCAAGGCCATCGAAATACTGCGCGCCGATGAGTACGACGAAGAGGAAATCCGTCATTTCTGGAGCAACCCCGGCGAAGACTACTTCCTGCGCGAGACGCCGGAGAACATCGCCTGGCATACCAAGGCCATCAGTCAGCAGGGCGAAGGGGTGCCGCTGGTGCTCATTCAGGAACTGAACGAAGGGGCTTTCGAATCGGCCACGCAGATTTTCATCTACGGCCCTGACCGGATCAATCTGTTCGCGGATATCGCCTATGTGATGGACCAGTTGCAGTTGAACATCCATGACGCGCGCATCATGACGTCATCGTCCTCCAGTTACAGTCTGGACACCTTTATTGTGCTGGAAGAAGACGGCAGCCCGATCAACATGGAAGACACGGAACGCCTGCGCGATATTCAGCACAAGCTGCTGATGGCGGTGGTCGAGCCGCCGCAGCGGCGTCCGAACTCACGGCGCGTGCCGCGCACCCTGAAGCATTTCAAGATTCCGACCCGGGTTACGCTGTCCAATGACCTGGTGAACGAACGAACGATAGTAGAGGTGATCACCACCGACCGTCCCGGCCTGCTGGCACTGATCGGCCAGGTTTTTATCGACATGGGGGTCTATCTGCAGAGCGCGCGCATTTCGACGCTGGGCGAGCGCGTCGAGGACGTTTTCTTCATTGTCGATGCCGACAATCGGCCGCTGCAGGACGCCGATCTTGGCGAACGCCTGCGTACCGAACTGACCCGCAAGCTGAATGAACTGACGGAGCAGAGCCATGCATGAACACTTCGACCGGCTGCAGCCCTACCCGTTTCAGCGCTTGAAAGAACTGCTGGCGGGGGTGACACCAGAGCCATCACTGGACCCGATTGCCCTGTCAATCGGCGAACCCAAACACGCCGCACCGGAATTTGTACGCGAGTCGCTGGTCGGGGCACTGGATGATCTTGAGATATACCCCACCACGGGCGGCACAGCTGAATTGAAGCAGGCCATCGGGCGCTGGCTAAGCCGCCGGTTCAGCCTGCCGCCGCTGGAAGCCGAGCAGCATATTCTGCCGGTCAACGGCACCCGAGAGGCCATTTTTGCCTTTGTGCAGGCCATGTACGATCGCCGTCTGGCAGAGCACAAACCCTATGTGGTGATGCCCAATCCGTTTTATCAGATCTATGAAGGCGCTGCCTATCTGGCCGGTGCCGAGCCGCACCTGCTGCCCTGCCTGGCGGAACAGCACTTCAACCCGGATTATTACGCCGTGCCCGACGACGTCTGGGCGCGGACACAGATCCTGTTTCTCTGTTCACCGGGCAACCCGACCGGTGCCGTGGTCCCGCTCGAGACCCTGGAGTACCTGCTGGGCAAAGCGGAAGAACATGACTTCATCGTAGCCAGCGACGAGTGCTATTCGGAAATCTATTTCACCGAAAAAGAACGCCCCATCGGCCTGCTGGAGGCCTGCCGGCAGCGCGGCGATGCCCTGTATCGGCGCGCCATGGTGTTTCACAGCCTGTCCAAGCGCTCCAACCTGCCCGGGTTGCGCTCCGGGTTTGTCGCCGGCGACCCGGAACTGATCCGGCCGTTTCTGCGCTATCGTACCTATCAGGGCGGCGCCATGCCGGTGCAGGTGCAGAAAGCCAGTGCCCTGGCCTGGCAGGAAGAGAGCCATGTAGAGATGAACCGCACTGCCTATCGGGAGAAATTCCGCCGGGTGTTAAGCATTCTTGACGGCGTCATGGACGTGCAAATGCCCGACGCCGGGTTTTATCTTTGGGCCGGCACCCCCATATCGGATACCGAGTTTGCACGGCGGCTTTATCAGGAGCAGCATGTGACCGTGCTGCCCGGGTCTTATGTGGGCCGCGAGATAGACGGCGTGAACCCGGGAGCCAACCGTGTGCGCATGGCGCTGGTGGCTGGCCTGAGTGAATGCGAAGAAGCGGCCCGGCGTATCAGGGCTTTTTGCGAGAGCCTGTAGGTGCGACACCCTGTAGGCGCTGGCTTGCCTGCGCTTGAGCCAGTGGCCCCGAGCGCGGCCAAGGCCGGCGCCTACAACCGAGGCACATGTGTAGGCGCTGATTTATCTGCGCTCGGCGCCGCGGGCGCCCAAATGGGGCCTTTGGCCCGTGCGTGGCCAAGGGCCACAGCCTACAAATTAGCCATTTTGTAGGCTGTGAGCCTTGCTCACGCATTGGTAACGAGGCGCGCCTGCTGACCCGAGAAGCGTTCAAGGAGATTAACGTGGCCGAGTACACGATATACGGCATCAAAAGCTGCGACACCATGAAGAAGGCCATGACCTGGCTGCAGGCGCAGAATCTGGATTTCGAATTGCACGACTACAAAAAGGCCGGCATCGATGAGGCCACGCTGAAGACCTGGCTGAACAGCGTCGGGCCCGATGTGCTGGTCAACCGCCGCGGTACCACCTGGCGCAAACTGTCTGATGAAGACAAGGCTGCCTGTGACAGCGGCGACCCGGACGCCATCGCCCGCGTGCTGGCGGCGAATACCTCTGCCATCAAGCGACCGGTTCTGCCCCTGGGTGAACAGATTCTGGTCGGCTTCAAAGAGGAAGAATGGCGGGAGGCGATTTAATCAATCGGCCAGGGGGCTGGCCTCCTACGGAACGCTGGCACCTTTACCGTAGGAGCGCACCCCGTGCGCGATGGGGCCGCAGGCCCCTTGATGAGGCGGCTGCCGCCCCGAAAACGAATCATTGATACAAACAGACACCACATTCAGGAGTCAGCATGACCTTTGCCATCGGTCTCGGAACCGTTACCCGCAACAGCGACAACAAAATCATCGAAGCCTGGTTCCCGGAGCCCCTGCTGTCGGTCCCCGACACTCTGCAGGACCAGCTTGGCGATCTGGGCTATCAGGGCGGCAACGAAGTTCTGGAACTGCGTTCATCCGGCTTGCATATCATCGCACAGACCATGAGCGAAGCCGGCTACGATGTCACCGCCCAGTTGGCGGGCCGCAGCGTCGCCTATGATGCTGACGTGGTACTGGTGGTGCTGGGTTCAGACGAGGCACCCCAATCTGTGGCCGAAGGCTTTCTGAAGCTGCACCTGATTTCACATCGACTGGTGACCCCACATGGTACCAATCTGACCGGCCTGTTCGGGCTGCTGCACAATATTGCCTGGACCAACAAGGGCCCCATCGATCTCCCCGACCTGCCCGAGCGCCAGATGGTAGCCCGCCTGTCAGGTGAAACCCTGAGCGTCGATTGTGTCGACAAGTTTCCCAAGATGGCGGACTACGTGGTGCCCTCCGGTGTACGTATCGCCGATACGGCTCGCGTGCGTCTGGGGGCCTATGTGGGTGAAGGGACTACCGTGATGCACGAAGGGTTCATCAACTTCAATGCCGGCACGCTTGGCAAGGGCATGATCGAAGGCCGTATTTCTGCCGGCGTCATTGTCGGGGATGGCTCTGACCTCGGCGGCGGATGTTCCACCATGGGCACCCTGTCGGGGGGTGGCGATATCGTGATCTCGATTGGTGAGAACTGCCTGCTCGGCGCGAATTCCGGTATCGGCATTCCCTTGGGTGACCGCTGTACCGTGGAGTCCGGCCTTTATATTACCGCTGGAACCAAGGTCCAGATGCTGGATGACAGCCAGCAGCCAGTCGACATCGTCAAGGCGCGGACCCTGGCCGGCAAGTCTGACCTGCTGTTCCGCCGCAATTCAACCAATGGTCAGGTCGAGTGCCTGACCAACAAGAGTGCCGTGGCGCTGAACGAAGAGTTGCACGCCAACAATTGATCGAGGGGGCCTGCGGCCCGATCGCGCACGGGGCCGAGGCGTCGGACCGGCGCTCCCACGGTGCTTGTGTTCCGTAGGAGGCCAGCCCCCTGGCCGATTGTTCAAGGGGCCTGCGGCCCCGAAGCGCGGCCAAGGCCAGCGCCTACACCGGAGGCACTGTATCCTGTAGGCGCTGATTTATCTGCGCTCGGCGGCGCAGCCGCCCAATTAAGGTACAGCACCACAGATTTGACTACAGTTTACCCAGCATAATTCAGGAAACGGAGAACAGAACATGAATTTCAAACAGACTGCCCAGGCAGACTTCAAGGACACCTCCAACGTCGTCATCGGTTTTGTGGGCAAGGAAGAAGACGCACTCAGCCCCCTGCCTACTGACCTGGCCTCGCAGGTCAGCCAATGGAGGACCGCGAAATGGGTCAGCCCGAAGGAAGGCTCCGTCACACCCCTGCTGCGCGGTGAAGGGTCTCCGGTCATGCTGATTGGCGTGGGCGATACCCTGCACCTGACCGAAAACAAGCTCAAGAAGGCCGCGACCGCCATTGCAAGCGTCCTCAAGCAGTCACAGCAGAAGTCAGTGACCGTGCTGCTGGACAACCTGAAGGTGCGTGACCGCACACAGAACTGGGTTGTCACCAAGCTGGTCGAGTGGACGCTGACCGGCGCCTACAACTATGACACCACCAAGTCGGAGAAGAACACGCAGTACACCACCGAGCACTTCCTGCTCGCCGGTGACGGTGAGTTCGAAGAGGCGATCCGCCATGGCAAGGCATTGGCGCATGGCGTCAATGTAGCGCGCGAGCTGGGTAACCTGCCGCCCAATATCTGTACACCGACTTATCTGGCGGAGCAGGCGATCAGCCTGGCGGACCGCTACAGCCCGATCCATACCGAGATTCTGGAAGAAGCAGAGATGGAAGAGCTTGGCATGGGTGCCTTCATGGCGGTGTCCAAGGGCAGTGACCAGCCGGGCAAGATGATCATCATGCATTACAAGGGTGCCGGTGATGACGTCAAGCCACACGTGCTGGTGGGCAAGGGCCTGACTTTTGATACCGGCGGTATAAGCCTGAAGCCGGCGGCGAAAATGGACGAAATGAAGTATGACATGTGCGGCGCCGCTTCTGTGTTCGGCACCATGTCCACGCTGGCTGAACTGCAGCCGAAGATCAATGTGGTGGCCATTGTTGCCGCCGCTGAAAACATGCCCTCGGCACGCGCCACGCGCCCGGGTGATGTGGTGACCTCGATGTCCGGCAAGACGGTGGAAATTCTGAACACCGATGCCGAAGGTCGTCTGGTGCTGTGTGACGCCTTGACCTACGCAGAGCGGTACAAGCCGCAGAGTGTGGTCAATATGGCCACCCTGACCGGTGCTATTGTAGTGGGCCTTGGACACCATCCGATCGGCCTGTACAGCAATGACGAAGGCCTGCAGAAAGACCTGGTGGCGGCCGGCCAGAAAGCCTGGGACCGTGCCTGGCCGATGCCGCTGTGGGATGACTATCGCGAAGAGATGGAGTCACCCTACGCTGACCTGCGCAATATTGGTCAGGGGCCTGCCGGGGGGTCGATCACGGCGGCCATTTATCTGTCGGAGTTCACCAAGGACTATACCTGGGCCCATCTGGACATCGCCGGGGCCGCCTGGACCAGCGCCAAGTCGGGTGCCACAGGCCGGCCGGTAGGGCTGCTGACAGAGTACCTGTTGAGCAAGGTAGGTTAATCGGGGGGCCTGCGGCCCCATCGCGCACGGGGTGCGCTCCTACCGAGATGGTGCCTGTGTTCCGTAGGAGGCCACCCCGTTGGCCGATTGTGCAAGGGGCCTGCGCCTACACATGAGCCTCCTGCAACCGGGCGTAGATATCACCCGATGATATCTCCCCGGCACCGCGATCCAGCCACCCCTGCATCTGATCTGCCGTCTGCCACTGCGTAAACAGAAACCGTCGCTGCTCTCCGGGCACCGCGTTATAGCGGTAGCCGCCCGTTGCCAGTGTCTCCAGGCGCTGAATACAGGCAACAGACCGCTCCAGAGTGCCGGTGACGAATTCGAAAGACAGTGCCGGCAGCGGCTGCGACACGCCAAGCAACACGTCTTCCTCAAACCCCTCGACGTCGATCTTGCAGAAGGCAGGCAGGCCGTATTCGGCGATCATCTGATCCAGGGTAACCACGGCCACTTCGACTTCCTGCTCCCAGCGCACCTTCTTGAAGGTGCTGTTCGCCGCGCCAATACCCTGTCGCCAACTGGTCGCCATGGTGGACACCGTGGGATTGGCCAGGCTGACGGCCAGACGCGCGGTGCCCGGTTCTGCACCTACGGCCTCCGGGCGCAGGCTGACCCGAGCCTGCCGGCCCTCCAGGCGTTGCAGCCAGGCCATCAGGTGGGGCTGTGGCTCAAAAGCCACCACCTGTGCTCCGAGGGCAGCAAAGGCGTGTGTCCGATCGCCCATATGGGCACCCACATCAAACACCAGGTCATCTGCCCTGAGAAACGGCGCATAGAGTTGGCGCAACCCGCGCTGCCGCCCGGGGTGACGATAGGTAATCAGTGAGCGGGCGAGACCGAGGGTTCGGCGCCAGCGCACGGCAATGGGCATCATTTCTGTCATGCCCCTAGGTTAGTGCTTCCGCATTCCCTTGCACAGCGCTTTCTCTGTGCAAGAACCCCGTATAGGCGCCTCTGCCGGCTTGTGTAAATTTGACGCCGCAGTTCCAGAGCGTTAGGCTCGTTTTTGCAACGGGTGACCGTCTGCTCAGAAAAAAGACAATCAGAATTGGAGAATGTTGTGCGTCAAATCGCCGTGTTTTTTACTACGCTTGCCCTGGCTCTGGCTGCGGTATCTGTTTCCGCCAGTGACCTGGACAGCGAAACCATCGACAACTGGGCCAATACCATGAGCGAGATTGAAGTCTGGGCTCAGGAGAACGAAATTTCTGATGCCGACATGGTAGACCCGGACGATCCCACCAACCTGGAATCATCCATGGCCATGGCAGCCCGCAACCATGACGGTATGCAGGATATCATTACTTCCAACGGCTTCAGTGATGGTGATGAGTGGGCCTCGACTGGCGCTCGCATCGTCAACGCTTATGGCGCTGTTGTGATGGAAGAAGATGATGCTGGCAGCTACTCCGAAATGCAGGAGCAGATGGAAGCTCAACTGGCCCAGCTGGAGCAGGATCCGAATATCACCGAAGAACAGATGGGCATGATTCGCGAGCAGATGGACAATGCTCTGGCCATGATGCAGCGCATGTCCGAAGCGCCGGATGCCGACAAGCAGGCGGTGCGTGATAATCGGGCTCGCCTGGACGAACTGTTCGAGCAGTAAGCCCTAGCCCAGACCTTTGGTTGTGGTTCCGAAAGCCCGGCATTGTCCGGGCTTTTTTGTGGCCATCTTTCCCGCAGCGCATCCACCTTTGCAGCGAACCTAAGTGCTTGCGCCAAACCTGCGCGCACCGCAGAATAAAGCCTCAACGCATTGAGAGGATACACCGGATGACTGCAAAACTTCGCGTAAGCGCACTGCTGACCGCCGCCGTGCTGATACTGGCCGCCTGTACCACCAATCCCTTTACCGGAGAGCGACAGGTATCACGCACCGCCGGGCTGGGCATTGGCGGAGCCATCGTTGGTGGCGTTTTCGGTGCTGCTCTGAGTCGGGATGACCGACTGCGCGGAGCCTTGATTGGCGCCGGTATCGGCGGCATTGCCGGTGGTGGCGTAGGCCTGTACATGGACCGCCAGGAAGCTGCCCTGCGCGAAGAGCTCGAGGGAACCGGTGTTTCGGTGACACGTGATGGCGATCAGATCATCCTGAACATGCCGGGTGATGTGACCTTCGACATCAACGAGTCGCGCATCAAGTCGGACTTCCAGAACAATCTGAATGGTGTCGCCATGGTGATGGAAGAGTATGAAAGCACACTGATCGCCATTTCCGGGCATACCGACATTACGGGGTCCCGCGAACTGAACATGCGCCTCAGTGAAGACCGTGCGCAGGCCGTTGCCGACTATCTGGCCGGTCGGGGTGTTCAGGAGGTCAGACTCTATCCGTTTGGTGAGGGCCCGGATCGCCCCATCGCCTCCAACGACACCGCAGAAGGCCGTCAGGCCAATCGGCGGGTGGAGCTGGTGCTGGAGCCGATTCGTGAAGAAGATCTGAGTTGATTTGAGGGGGCCTTCGGCCCCATCGCGCAGCGGGGCCGAGGCGTCGGACCGGCGCTCCCACGGTGCCTGTGTCCCGTAGGAGGCCACCCCGTTGGCCGATGGCGGCGGAGCCGCCTTCAATGGGGGGCCTGCGGCCCCGAGCGCGGCCAAGGCCTGCGCCTACAGGGTCTCGTTATCTATTCAGGCACATTGCACAGCAGATAGAGGTCTACCAGCACATTGGGGATCTGCTGCAGGATATTGGCCAGCAGAGGCTGATCGCGATAGATTTCGGAGAAGTCCGCTTCTTCTGCAAATAACCCGGACCCGACCTGAATCGGCAACAGCAGTTCGGCCAGCGCATCATCGCGCACATGGCCAAACGCATTCTCTTCACGAAACAGCATCTCCATGAAGCCAATACACCAAGACTGCTGATCCGAGTCCTGCCAGTCCAGTGTCGAGTCGAACGGCAATTCCGGTTCGCTGTCGTCATACAGGCCCTGCCCGATTTCATCCAGCAGATCCTGCCAGAGTGTCTCCAGCGCCAGCCGATCCTCGGTATTGACCGATGCCAGGTCATCCCCGAAAACATGGGTGGAGAAATCTTCCGGCAGGCTGCCCTTGCCGGTGATTGCCCACAAGGTGAGTGCCCCGTGCACGCTCTCTGCGTCAAGCGTGTCCTGCCCGGCGAGCTCATCCAACTGCTCGGCCATGGCTTCGAAAATCTGTTCCATTCGGGTGGTCCTGTCTTGCTTTGCCGGGTTCCCGCGCATGATAGCATTGCCACACCCACAGGATGCAAAAAAGGTCCTTATACATTATCATCGCGGGTTTCCACGACCCCGTAGCTCAGCAGGATAGAGCAGCCGCCTCCTAAGCGGCAGGTCGCGCGTTCGAATCGCGCCGGGGTCACCAGTTTTCTGGCTCTGGTACCGGTCACACAGGCCGTGCCACTCAACCGAGGTTGCCCATGAAACCGGCCGTTCGCCCTGCCAACCCCCGTTTTTCTTCCGGCCCCTGCAGCAAGCGGCCGGGCTATGACGTGACGCGTCTGGACCAAAGTGTACTGGGCCGTTCACACCGCTCTGAACTGGGCAAGAGAGTCCTGGCGAAAGCTGTGGACCTCACGCATCAGATACTGCAACTGCCGGAAGGCTATCGGGTCGGTATCGTTCCGGCGTCCGACACCGGCGCCATGGAAATGGCCATGTGGTCACTGCTGGGTGAGCGGCCCGTCGATGTGCTGGCCTGGGAATCTTTCGGTCGTGGCTGGATTACCGATATCCGCGAGCAACTGCGACTGGACAATGTGCGCGAACTGACCGCCGACTATGGCCTGCTGCCCGACCTCGGCAAGGTCAATTTCAGTCATGACGTGATTTTCACCTGGAACGGCACCACCTCGGGTGTGAAGGTGCCGGACGGTGACTGGATTCCTGCCCACCGCACCGGGCTGACCATTTGCGATGCGACCTCTGCTGTGTTCGCCATGGACATCCCCTGGGACAAGATTGATGTGGCCACCTATTCATGGCAGAAGGTTTTGGGCGGCGAAGGCGCCCACGGTGTGCTGATCCTGTCACCGCGTGCGGTAGAGCGTCTGGAACGCTACACGCCACCCTGGCCGATGCCCAAGCTGTTTCGCATGACCAGTAACGGCAAGCTGAACGAAAGCATCTTTCGGGGCTCGACCATCAATACGCCCTCCATGCTCTGCGTCGTCGACTATATCGATGCGCTGAAATGGGCGGAGTCCGTGGGCGGGCTGGACGGGTTGATCGAGCGTTCCCGGGCCAACCTGGCCGTGCTGGAGGCGTTTGTTGCCGAACGCCCCTGGGCCCACTTTCTGGCCACAGATCCCAGCCTGCGCTCCAACACCTCGGTATGTCTTACGCTCGACATTGACGACGGGCAGGTGAATGACATGGTCGCCCTGCTGGAAGACGAGGGCGTCGCCTATGATATTCAGGCCTATCGGGATGCCCCGGCCGGACTGCGTATCTGGTGTGGCGCCACGGTAGAGCAGGAAGACCTGGAAGCCCTTCTGCCCTGGCTTGACTGGGCCCACGAACAGGTCAGCCGCTGACCCATGCCCTATCTGGCGCTGTTGCCGGTCGTGCTACTGGCCCTGTTGCAGGCAATCTGGCCGGAACATGCGCTGTATCTTGCCCTGCCCTTCCCGGCAGTAGCCTTTGCCGCCATGGCACTGGTGGCTCTGGTCGCCGTACTGATGCGCCAGACCGAATGGCTCTACTGGCTGGCGGTGCTCGGCGGCCACTACTGGGCGACCCAGAACGGGCTGCAACGGCCATTGGCTGAGCCGGAAGTCGCAGCCCTGCAACAGGTGCTGCCACTGCTGGTGTCGTGCATGTTGCTGGGACTGGCCGTGCTGCCCCGCCCGGATCTGCCTTCGGTGCCCGGCCTTCTTCTGCTGGTGGCCTGCCTCCTGTTGCCCCCCAGTCTGTTGCTGCTGCCGCTGGCCGACTGGCTGAGCGCCAGTGGGCTGCCCTCTGCCCTGTTTGAGCGACCCATCAATTCGATCTTTCTCAGTTGGGCGCATCTGTGGTGGATGAGTGCCTGGTTCTTCCTCTGGCTGGCCCTGGTCAGCTACCGGCCGCAGGATCCGGCGGCCTGGGGCCATTTCGGCACCTGGCTGGCGATCATGCTGTTCTATCTGTTCATGGATCGGCCGGCGGCGTCCGGCTGGACCACTCTGGCGGCCAGTCTGGTACTTCTGATCACCTTGGCCTACCGGATGTTGCACCTGGCCTATATGGATGAACTGACCGGCCTGCCGCAGCGCCGGGCGCTGCAGGGCCGCCTGCGCCGCCTGGGCCGTGACAGTGCGGTGACCATGCTGGATGTCGATCATTTCAAGTCGTTCAACGACACCTGGGGCCATGATGTGGGTGATCAGGTACTCAGGCTGCTGGGCACCATTCTCGACCGTCAGCGCGGGATGCAGGCCTTCCGTTACGGCGGTGAGGAGTTTACGCTGGTGTTCGCGCATGCCCAGAAGAAGGTGATCAAAGAGGCGCTGGAGGCAGTGCGCAGTGAAGTCGAGAACTACCCGCTGCAACTGCGCCGGGATGACCGGCCCGACGACCATGAAGACGGCCGTCAGCACCGGGGCCATGGCAGCAAGGCCGAGACGGTGACCGTGACCATCAGCCTCGGGTGCGCCCTGCGCCAGCCCGGTGAAGACCCGGAGGCGCTGTTGAAACGGGCCGATGAGGCGCTGTACAAGGCCAAGAAAGCCGGACGCAATACCGTGGTGATGGCGCGGTGATGGCGCCTCATTTGTTGTAGGCTGTGGCGTAAGCCACGCATGGCGGCGAAGCCGCCTTTATTGGGGGCCTGCGGCCCCAAGCGCGACTCACGCCGAAACGTCGGACCGCGCTGGCCTACATCGGAGGCACATCTGTAGGCTGTGAGCCTTGCTCACGCATGGTGCCAGGGGCTTGTGCGTGGCCAAGGGCCACAGCCTTGTGTCTCTCCGGCAATGGTGATTAGCTATCACCA